>DATBEF010000030.1:0-64522 GCA_036269625.1 Bryobacteraceae bacterium
CCGGAAGGTCATCGGTCATCGGGACTTCTGCACTCTCGCCGCCATTCTCGGACGAGAAAAAACATCTGACACATCCGAGAAAGTGGCGTAACATGAACCTACCCGCCCCGCCAACCTGCAACTGCGGCAGGGACATCCTCCGGATTCCGTCGAAGCATATGCAGACCGTATTGCATATCCTTCACCAAATCCTCTAGAAGTCTCACTTTGCGCATGTCCCGGCACTCCTCCTTTCTTCCCTCCACGCTGTTCAAGGCGCTGCGGGCGGCGTGCTCAGCTTGCTCCGGCGTCAATCCGCGTGCAATATTTTCCGCTATTTGCGTTGTAAATGAAACGCGAACTCTTCGTCCAATTCCTGTTCAACATGACCGCGGCGAAAAATAGAACGCAGTCGAAGGGGAACCGTGTACAGCCAATGTTCCGGCCGCACTTCAAACCTCCCTCAGCTTCACGACAGAACTAATTGCACACGAGAGCCGTTCCCAATTTGCGGACTCGCTCGCCAGCTTCATCAGGTCCAATCGCGTGAATGAGTAGAACTCTGCTCGGCGGCCGAGATCGCTCGTCTTCCATTCAGCCGTGATCCATACAAGATCGGAAGGTTTGCTCACGTTGTTGCTATCGGTTACCGAGAGTACATTGTAGTGGTTTTTTACGTCGGTAGTCAATAGCCAGTAAATGAGTGGCACGCTGGGGTGTTGGAAACTCTTGACAAAGTGTTAGATTAGACTTAATCTAAATCTTTGTGAACGCTGAGGCGATTAAACAATCGTTGGAAGATAGCGGGTTGCGGTGCACGCCGCAGCGCTACGCCGTGATGGCGTTCTTAGTGAAACATACCAGCCATCCCACGGCGGCGGAAATCTTCGAAGCCGTGAATCGTTTGGACCCGCGCTGTTCCAGGGCAACGACTTATAACAATCTGCGGGATTTGGTGCAGGCTGGTCTGGTCCGTGAAGTGGCCGCCGAGGGCCGGGCCGCGCGATTTGATGCGAAAGGCATGCGGCATTACCATTTCATCTGCGACCATTGCGGTGTTGTGGAAGACGTGGATTGGTACGAAGTGCCGTCGCCCGCCGCACGTTCCCTGGGCAAGCGGATTCTGCGCGAATCTGAACTCATTTTTAGAGGGCTCTGCGAGAAATGTGCCTCGCGGCGCTCCTTCCGTTCCGTGTCGTAGGAGGAATCGACGATGAACGAAGCAAAGATCAAGGACGAAACAAAATGGACAACATAACTACACCCACAGCGGAGACTCCTGGCTCCGCGCATCTCGAGCACCCCCCGAAAGCCGAAAGCAAGTGCCCCTTTCCGGGCGGCGCTTCGAAACACGCGGCGGCTGGAACCTGGGCGAATGCGGACTGGTGGCCGAACCAGCTGAACCTGAAGATTCTGCACCAGCACTCCGCCCTGTCCAATCCGATGGACAAGGAATTTAATTACGCGGAAGAATTCAAGACCTTGGACCTGGATGCCGTGATCAAGGATCTGCATGCCTTGATGACAACGTCGCAGCCATGGTGGCCGGCGGACTACGGTCACTATGGGCCGTTTTTCATTCGTATGGCTTGGCATAGCGCAGGCACGTACCGCATCGGCGACGGCCGCGGCGGGGCTGCATCTGGCACCCAGCGTTTTGCTCCGCTCAATAGCTGGCCGGACAATGCAAACCTGGATAAAGCGCGCCGGTTGCTCTGGCCAATCAAGCAGAAGTATGGGCAGAAACTCTCCTGGGCCGACCTCATGGTTCTCGCCGGTAACGTTGCCCTGGAGTCTATGGGCTTTAAAACTTTTGGTTTTGGCGGCGGTCGCGAGGACGTTTGGGAGCCGAAAGAGGACATCTACTGGGGGCCTGAGGCCACGTGGCTGGGCGACAAGCGCTACACCGGCGATCGTCAACTGGATAATCCTCTGGGCGCCGTTCAGATGGGCCTGATTTACGTGAATCCCGAAGGTCCTAATGGCAATCCGGATCCGGTCGTTGCAGCCCGCGACATCCGCGAGACCTTCGGCCGCATGGCGATGAATGACGAGGAGACGCTCGCGCTCATTGCCGGCGGGCACACTTTCGGCAAAGCTCACGGCGCCGCTGATCCAAGCAGGTTTGTCGGACCGGAACCCGAAGGCGCCAGCATCGAGGAGCAAGGCCTCGGCTGGAAAAACACCAATGGCAACGGCGTGGGCGTCCATACGATCACCAGCGGGTTGGAGGGTGCATGGACCAACAACCCTATCAAGTGGGACAACAACTACCTGGAAAATCTGTTCGGCCATGAGTGGGAATTGGTGAAGAGCCCGGCCGGTGCAAATCAATGGGCGCCCAAGAATGGAGCCGCGGCGGGCAGCGTTCCCGATGCCCACGATTCATCGAAGCGGCACGCCCCGATTATGTTCACAACGGACATCGCTCTCAAGGTGGACCCAAACTATGCGCCCATCGCGAAGCGCTTCCTTGACCATCCGCAGGAGTTCGCAGACGCGTTCGCTAAAGCCTGGTACAAGCTGACGCACCGCGACATGGGCCCCATTTCCCGCTACCTCGGCCCGCTTGTTCCAGCCGAGCCCCAGCTCTGGCAAGACCCTGTTCCCGCAGTGGATCACGAACTCATCACAGAGCAGGACATCGCTGCTCTGAAAACCAAGATCCTCGCGTCCGGATTGTCGATCTCCCAACTGGTCTCGACTGCCTGGGCGTCGGCCGCAACGTTCCGCGGCTCCGATAAACGCGGCGGCGCCAACGGGTCCCGCATTCGCCTCTCGCCGCAAAAGGATTGGGAAGCGAATCAGCCCGCGCTATTGGCGACGGTTCTAGCGAAGCTGGAATCCATTCAAAAGGATTTCAACAGCTCGCAGTCCGGCGGGAAAAAAGTCTCGCTTGCTGATCTAATCGTTCTGGGCGGCTGCGCAGCCGTCGAGCAAGCTGCGAAACGCGCCGGGCACGACGTAAAGGTTCCTTTCACTCCGGGACGCGCGGATGCATCGCAGGACCAGACCGATGTCTACTCATTCGCCGTACTGGAGCCGGCCGCTGACGGGTTCCGAAACTATCTGCGCAACGGACAGCAAAGACCGCCAGAGGAACTGCTGGTAGATCGAGCTCAATTGCTGACTCTGACTGCCCCGGAGATGACGGTTCTCCTCGGCGGCATGCGCGCCCTGAATGCCAACTTCGGATCATCCAAGGACGGCGTCTTCACCAAACGGCCTGAGACACTGACGAACGACTTCTTCGTGAACCTGCTCGACATGAGCACCAAGTGGCAGGCCTCCCCTACAGCCGAATGCGTGTTTGAGGGGCGCGATCTCGTAACCGGCGAACTCAAGTGGACCGCCACCCGGTTTGACCTTATCTTCGGTTCTAACTCCCAGCTCCGGGCAATCGCAGAAGTTTACGCCTGTGCCGACTCGCAACAGGCCTTCGTGAAGGACTTCGTCGCTGCCTGGAACAAGGTGATGAACCTCGATCGCTACGACCTCGCCTAAACTCGCAAGCCCGATCGCGGACCCTCTGATTCTGCTCGGGGCTTAACCGTCCCGGGACACTCAGGGGGTTCAATCCACGCGCCCGCGGCTGTGATCGCGGCATGCGGGGCGCTGACGGGCTTTTCTGCCGGCATGGCTCAGGGCTTGAGCTTGTCGCGCACATCGGCAACCCGGTCTTCGAGGCCGCCGAGCCGTTCGTCGAAGCTGTTTATGATCGTGATGCTTTTTGCCTGGTATCGCTGCGCCTGGCCCAGGTGCGGAAAGCGGTGAGCATGTTGGTTTCGACCTTTTCGAGGCGTTCGAGCACGCGCTCCTCCAGTGAGGCGATAGCGCCCGTAAGGTCGGCGTTGGTGGCCGGTTCCTGATTGTTGGGAGTAGTGGACATAACGGATGAGCTGTTGCTTTCAGTTTAAGTGGGTTCAATCCACGCGCCCGCGCAGGGCGCGACATCGCGAGCGTAAGCGCCGTATGGACCCGATTCGAGAGCGCACCTCCATCGATAAGCGCGCGATTAAACCCGTCATTACAGCGGGCGGCACGTCCCAGGCGTCCGCCTCACACAAACCATCAGGCTCATCCGCAGCTAACAGCCCATTGCGGCAATCGCGATACGTGGCGCGATTATCGCAATTCCAACTAAAATGAAAGAAAAGAGCCCACGACCATGACAATCGACAAACGCCTCGCGTTCCTGCTGCAAAGCACGGAATCCCTCCACGCGTCCACGCAAGAGCTCCACGCCACCGCCACGGCCCACACCAAACAACTCCAGATCGATGCCGACAACATTCGCAGACTCGCCAACATCGCAGCAGCCCACCAAGACCACATAGACACCCTCGAAGAGCGTCTTGACAAACTCGAAGGCAACAACAAGTAATCGCCATGCCGGCAGACAAGCCCGTCAGCGCCCAGCTCGCCACGGGACTCATTGAGGCACGCAAACGCCAAATGCAGTTTCAACGCACGCTCCCGCACGGGGCGCGACGAGACGCCGTGGGGACGAATGTTTATTCGTTCCCGTTTCAATCCACGCGCCCGCACGGGGCGCGACACGCCTCGCTGCCGATCTTGGTTTGCATGAACTCGTTTCAATCCACGCGCCCGCGCGGGGCGCGACTTGCCGCCAATCTGAGCGCTGTATTGTCACATGGGTTTCAATCCACGCGCCCGCGCGGGGCGCGACGTCAAGGCCGATCGCATCGTTTGGATGCGGCTCTTGTTTCAATCCACGCGCCCGCGCGGGGCGCGACTTCGGTGTGTAGTCAACGTCGTCAACCGCAGCGTGTTTCAATCCACGCGCCCGCGCGGGGCGCGACTTACATCTACCCGCTGATTGAGGGCTTCATTAAGTTTCAATCCACGCGCCCGCGCGGGGCGCGACCGCTCCTCTTCTACCCTACAGAAAAGAAGCGCCTCATCCTACACCTTCCGCGTAACCACACCCGCATCCGTATCTCATCCCAACCACCGAATCGGCCCCCCAACCTATCACCTTCATTCATCGCCAGATACTCAAATCGCGGCTACTCCGGGCCATTCATGTCCGCTTCGGGTCCGCGCTCGCAAACCGCCAACCGGTAGTAGCAGAAAATATCCCATAAGCAAGCCGGCGAGAGTCCTCCCTGCGCCTACACCACCAGTGGTCCGTCCGGCCGATACCCAGGTTTAGCGCCGATGTGCTCGACCCGCCCCGTCCAGTTATCCCCCATAAAATAGAACCGCAAGCTGTCAAGCTCGGACGCAATCTCATCGACTAACTCGGCTCGCAACCTGACCCACTGTGCTCCATCCACCCAGCACTCAAACACCGAGTTCTGCACGCGCTGCCCATAGTTCTCGCACACGCGCGCTACCCGCCGCAATCGCTTCCTCCCCGCCGCCGACTCGGTGCTCACATCGTAGGCCACCACCACCAGTGTCATCTCCCGCCGTTTCCTTCTGCTTTACTTCCAGAAGAAGCAAGGATACCCATCCAGGTCGCCGCGCAAATATCGCGCCAGCAACGTCGCCTGCACAAAGGGCGTCAGCCCAAATGGGATGCGCTCCTCCAAGTACGGGTGCACGATCTCCTCCTGCTTCCGTTTTTGCCACGCCACCAGCACCTGTTTGCGAGTTTCCTCATCCATCACCACGGCCCCGTTCTCCAAACGCCGAAAACCGGTGGCCCGGATCTGCTCCCGGTTCACCAGCGTCAAAGCGAGCCGGTCCGCCAGCACCGGCCGCAGTTCCTCGACCAGGTCCAGTGCCAACGAAGGCCTCCCCGGCCGCTCTTTGTGCAGATAGCCCACCGCGGGGTCCAGCCCAACCGCCTCCAGCGCACCCACTACGTCATGCGTCAGCAGCGTATAGAGAAACGACAACAGCGCGTTCATGTTATCGAGCGGCGGCCGCCGGCTTCTCCCTCGAAAGAAAAACTCGTCCTTCCCCGTCAGGATCAGATGGTCGAAAACCTCGAAGTAGGTGCGAGCCGCATCCCCCTCGTGCCCGCGAATCCGATCGACCGTGTCCCCCTTTCCGATCTCTTCAAGAATTCTCCGCAGCCGGAGCACTGCCGCGTCCATCTCCTGCTTCCCCTCGTCCTCGGCACGCTCCCGGGCAGCCCGCAACAGCACCGTGCGGTAGTTCGCCACTTTTGCCAGCACTACCGCGCGAGCAATCGAAGCCGCGCCGCTCTCTTCATCAGCCAATCGGTATTGCCGCCGCCGCAACAGAACATTCCCCGAGACCGGCCCATCCACCCGCGCCAGAAATCGCCCATGCTCGGTAAGAAACGAGAGGCCCACGCCGCGCTCCGCACACAGCCCCATCAAGAAGGGCGTGCAGTTCACCTGTCCGAAACACACCACGCCCGAGAGCGTATGAATCGGAACTTGCAACAACGTCTGCTTCTCGAAACGGACCGCAACAGTTTCGCCATCGCGGGTCAACCACGCTCCCTGCGTCGTCACATACAGCGTATTCAGCAGCGGTTTGATATCAGTCCTCCCGGAGGCATGTCTTGTAATACGAAGCCACCGGCCGCCCCGCGCCTAAACGCTCCGGCAAACATCCCTCTTTAAGCGAGCAACTGGCGCACCCCGCCATGAAGACGGGCCGAGGCGTATGGCGCAACTCGAACAACTGATGCATCCGCAGCGCCAGCGCCTCCGTTTGCCTTCGCAGATCCGAACTCAGCCGGACCACCGTCCGCCGCCGGTTCGTTCCATAAAACAAGGAGCCCTGCGCAATCGCCACCCCGAACATCTCTTCGAGGCACATGGCTTGAGCACACAATTGAACGCGGTCGCATCCGCCGCGTTTCGCTTTTCCCCTCTTGTACTCGACCGGTTCGATACTCCACCATCCGGCGCGGCCGCCTAACTCGACTCCCGTCCTTGCCGAGCCGGGAATTGGTTTCAGCTCCACTCGCGAGAACTCCACGACATCGGCCTGACCCGATACGCCGAGCTGGAACGAGTGCAGCGGCAAACCGCGCACCACCAGCAAATCCTGGCGCAGTTCTTCCGTCATTTGATGGACGCGCTCATGCAAGACGCGCCCATCCGCAGTGAGCCGGTTTTCCTCCCACTGCTGTTCGAGGTGAATCAACGCCCACTGCCGCTCGCAGAATGCCATATGTTGCAATCCCGACAGCGGCAGCAGGTCGTCTTCGCTATACATCGGCAAGCTTATGCGTGCAGGAAGTCGCCCGCCGCGGCCCCTTGTGCTTGCAAGACGCCATCCATGTAACCCAGAAATCCTGGATCATAGTTGAGGGTCCAGGCGTATAGCTCTTCGGAGCCGCGCACGCTTCTCACACTCAACTTCGCTAACGCCCGCCTTCTGATTTTCACGCTACCCCTTACAAGATCGATCGGCTTGAGCGACTCACCAGATTCGAACCGGCCCAACATAGGCTTCACGAGAACAGTCACAGTTTCATCTTCGATAACCCGATACAGCTTTGCTACGGCCTCAAAATCCTTCTTCTCCTCTGCCGCGCGAATGGCCGACAAGTCGTCGGGACCGGCCTTGTTCAACTCCCGCCGTAGAGCCTCGTCACAAAGTGCCGACGCATCCATGGCGTTGACAAGACCGCCTGCAAAGAGGTCCTCCAGAACTATTCCGGGAGTCTTCATCGCGGGATTGTTGGTTAGAGCTGAGTCATCGAACCGCACAACCCATACCACGGATTCGTTCGCGTTCGCCTCTCCATGCCTGTTTACACGGCCACCAATTTGAACCATGCTGCTAGTCGCCGCTAGTTCGCGGATAGCTGAGCCAAAGCTTACGTCCGCTCCAGCCTCGATGCAGCTAGTGGCGACCAGAATCCAGTTCTTGTCGTTCTTATCCTGGAGCCTCTTCTTGACTTTCTCCAATATCGCGTCCCGATCGACTGGCGCTAGCGCGGTGGACAAATGCAAAACGTCCCGGCCCGAGTCGCGGAACGACTTCGCAATGGTTGCGGCGGAGAGCACCGTGTTGACGATAACAAGCCACGGGCCATTTGGACGGGCGTCGATGAAATGCAATAGCTTTGTCGTGTCGATGCGGTCCGGAATCAGTTCGTAAGAGACTCGAGCCGCATCCGCGCGGTGGGCACTCGCCTGAAGGCCATCTGTCAAAAGATCGGGAATAGTCAGCGGAGGGTTGACAAAGTCTTTATGCTCCCAGAATTTGACGAGTGATCCGGAGGCAAGCACAACATGGCATCCCCAGTCCCGCGTCAATTCTTGTAGCCAAAGCCATGTCTGTGGCCAGAAATGAGCGGGAATCGCCGCATGTGCTTCGTCAATGAAGATCGCCGAGCCGGGGAGTTCGTGAAGCTTTCGCAATTTAGAGGGTTTGGCCGAGGCGATGGTCTCGAAAAACTGAACGGCGGTCGTAATTGTGATCGGACAATCCCAAAGGGTAGCCAACAGCCGGAGTTCAGGGCTCTGATACTCCGCCTGATGGTGGTGCGCGCCAACGACGCGATCTGGCTGCTCGCCTGTCAGGACAAGAGCCTTATTGTAAACCTTCAAAGCCTGATCGATGATGTTCGTGTACGGAAGCACAACAAAAATATGCCGAAGACAGCGCTCCTCCGCGATTCGGAGCAGATGGGCCATAACGGCAGTGGTCTTGCCCGTCCCAACTCCGCTGTCGCAGGCATAAACCTTCTCATTTCCTGCCCGCGAGCGGCAAGCTTCATAGACCGCGCGCCTCAACCGGTTACGCTCGGAATCCCGGAATAGACCGTCAACATAGGCGTCCAGCGCTAGCAGCCGTTCGCCCCATCTTGTTTGAACCGGCTTGCTCAGCACTTCTTGACCGTAATGCCGGGCGGTATCGGAATGGTCGGCATCGACTAGGCAGGAGAGTCCAAATCGCCAGGTCAGCCCAGTCCACTGCTTGGCCCGTTTGCGCCAACTGGGATCTTGGGGAAGTGGCCGGTCATCAATAATACATTCCCGATGTACTCGCAGATAAGAATCCATAAGCGCTTCGGCGCGCTGGACAGCGAGATCGTCTTTCACTGAATCGCCGGGATCACAAAAAGCGACCGTCTTGAACTTCATCAGTTCGGGCATGAGGCTCGGCAGGCCTTTATGGTGGGAATAGACGAGTGCGGCGGCCTCGCCGAGACCGAGACCCATCAGGTGTCTCACACCAGCGTGTTCGTGCCCGACGGGGAGCGCCGTATTCGACGACCCCTCAAGAACCTCCTGGTTCTTTGGGTCAACTTTGCCGAAATCGTGCCAGTGCGCCGCTTTTGCCGTGACGTTGATGAACCAGTCGCGATCCCCGGTCCAATAGCGGGCGGCCGCCTGTGCGACCGCCTCCGCGAGGCTCTCTACAGCCCCGACGTGCTCCCGATACTGTTGGGCGGGGATGCCCTTTTTAGGGCGAGCGCTATGCGCTAGCAGCGGCATAAGCTTCAGCCATCAGATCACGGAGCGGCTCAACTCGTCTTTGCAGTTCCTCCGGAAGCTTGGCTGGCATTGAATAGTCAGCGAGCGATGCAGATGCAGATTCGGTATCCGCCTTCTTCGGCGTCAAGGCTGCGATCAGGTCGAAATCGCTAGCCGAGCCCAGTGGAGATTTATGCTCCACATACCAAGCGTGTTTGATCTCGACTTGAGATCTCACATATGAGCTGGTTTGAGAGTATACAAACGGAATAACGGACAACAGAACTTGTACGTCCCGGCCTGTACAGCCGGACTTCCTCGCCGCCGACGGATTGACAAAGAACGGCATCGTGTAGATCGCGTGTTCGACGACTCGATATGCAAGCGGAGCCATCCCCCGATCCTTCCCTTCTTGCACGCCGCTCTTGTTCGTGGTGGTTAGCCTCTCGATGCGGATTGGGGCAACCGAGACTCCAAGTCCAAACTGCACCACTCCGGTACAGATGGCATTACTCAACCCCTCCTCAAGAAAGGTGTTCCCGAAAAGGCGGCCGTCCCAATACTTGCCCTGAAATATGCCGTTCTTGACTTCCTGAAGTATTTTCGATCGATCGCGCCCTCGGCTTTCAAGAATCGCAAACTCCTCGGGACTGAGTTTCGGATCGAACATCTTGCTCTTGCTTACGTGAGCCCAGACCGGTCCCTCCTTGTCCTCGACCAAGTCGCGGATCTTGCGTTTGACAGATACCGGAGAGATCTCTCCACGTTCGTCAGGCCGCTGCCGCGGGTCACTCTCGCGGTCTGGGTCTCCGTTTGGATTGGAATTGACGGCCTCAATTATCAATAGGCCAGTCGCCCGCTTCATCGTCGCGTCGGTACTGCTCGTCATTCTCCCGTTTCCTCCCTAGCAAGTTCCTGTTTACCGCGGCTCAAATAGCCGAGAAGCATTTCTGCGGCATCAATATCGCCGAACGGCTTTTCTGGCAGACGGCCGTGCAACTCGGGCGCAACCTCAGCCATCCTCGCGAGCGCCCATTTCGCCAATCGAATTGCCTTGGCCCTTTCGGGTCCGTCAAGTTCGGAGCTTCGAGCCGATTCCGCCCAGGCCTGATAAATCTTCAGCCGGTCCCCGAGCACACGGCACGCCCTTGCCGGTCGGTCGGCCATCATTGCGTAATGCTGGTTCCCAAGTAACTGTGGCGGAATGCTTCCGCCGCGCACCGCCGCACAATATTGGGCATGAAGTGTATCCGCGAGAGCGAGCATTCGGCCAAGCAGAAAAGGTGTCTCATGCATGTAGGTCTCCTTCTTTCGATCCAGTTTGTACAACAAGACGCCTAGCAGAGCGAAAGCCCGAATCGCATCATGGCGTGCATTGGACGGTAAGTCCTTTGCAGACCATCCGAAACGTCCTAATTGGTCGGCCACGCGCAACAGGAGTGGTGTAGTTCGGTTTACGACCAGCGGGAGTAGCAGCTTCGCGGCCGAATATCCAACCCGGCCTTCACCCAGATAGAGGTCGTATACGACCGCGAGCGGGCAACCGATAACGTTCGCCTGCTCAGTCCCGCCTCGAATCCAAATGGATTTCGTCGCACGAACTATCTGGCCAGGTGATAGCATTTCCGGCTCGATGAATTTTGCTGGCGTCCCTTTACCAACTGGAACGTACAGGCCGAAGCTCGGCAAGTTTTTCGTAGCCAGTCGCCATTCCTCGAAGGCCTTATCAATTCTTCCAATCTGGAAAAGCCGGCTGAACTCGACCTGAACTTGCCCCTCTGAGATCTTCCTGAGAACGAGCGTGTGGAGCAGAGCTTCCTTAGTGATCTCCGACCTCGCTCTCAAACTCTCAATAACTGTTCCCGCATTGTACTCGTACGCGCCTTCAATCTCGTGAGCCGACATGTCACCGAATAGCTCGGCTACTTCCTCCGGCAGGTCCGGAACCTGGTCGACATACGCGATCAGAAGGTCGCTCCTGGAATTGTCGTTTCGGGGAACCAACGTCCAGCTCTTACCCTGGCGCGACGGCTGGGTAACCCAGGTAAACGCGTCGTTAAGCGACTGGGCTGTTCCCTTTCCAATCGGAAACGCAGCGGCGCCAGTCAGACCGTACCGGTCCAGGCATCCCGTGTCTGGATTTGCCGAGTAGATAATCGTGTTCCCAAGCTCAGGCAGTCGTGGCTTGGGAAGCGTGCGGCGTTCGATGCATTGAAACTCTCCCGTTAACGCGCAGCGGCCGTCCGATTCACCCAATTGTCGCGAAAAGAGAACTCGATGAAAGAACGCGACAGTCTTAGGACGTGCAACCCGAACGAAATCCTCTTCCGGCGATTTCCAAACATCGAACAGAATAGGGATTTCAACTCCATTCTTGTCGTCTTTTTTCTTTTTTTCTGGAACACCAATCAATAGCTGCTCTGCCAATCTCCGGCTTTCTCCCCGCGTAACAGCCGCAATAATTTCTCGGGCCAGTTCAGTTAGAAAAAGCCCGATATCCACCTTGTCGACAGCAGTAAAGGAGAACAGTCTCGACAACGCGACGTGGTCTGAAAGGAACGGAGCGAAAATTGGCCGCAGCTCACACGAGAATCGAAGCATTGAGGCAATCTTCTTACTGTTTTTCGCCAACGCCAGTTCCGAAAGATTTGCGGCGCCACAGAGACTTCCGAGAACAGATGCATAACCTTTGTCGGTCAAGCCCTTCTTTTGGAGTGCGTCCCTTCCAGCGTCATTTTTATCAACCACAAAAATGGGACCGACGATTTTGTTAGCGGGAAATGAGTTTTGATTGTCTTTTTCCACCTTCCCCACACTTAGTTCCTGGGCTGATTCCTGAAGTTCCACCTGACGCACAGAAAAGCTATCGCCTAGTGCGGCAATTATCAGTGGTCCTTTGCCGAGCGGCTTCACCCATGGGTGTACAGGTTCCGGCGAAATCCCGTAATCCTTAAGGCTTCTTGTGAGATCCTGCAACTCAGCGAGCATACTCTAGCACCCCCTTTCGAATCTCGACATTCTGACGGAATTGTGGAGCGACCCTCCCCGCAACCGGCCGGTCGAACACGGAATGAAGCATGGAGGGAATAATTGTGCTGAAATCATCCTGAACCGGCGGCAGCTCGCGCACCGGCCCAAAATACGTTGGGACAAACTCGCTCCAACCTAGACAAACCATTCTGAAAAGCTGCCCTTTTACGAGACGGCGCTGGAACATTTCCTGCAGTGCGTGTAGGTGGTTTGTTCGGCCAGGTGCCGGACACATCTCCTCCACTTCTCCGTACAGGCGGTAACAAACGTCGGCGAGGACCACCGCCGGTAACTGAAAGGGGGCCCGCTTCCGAATCTGGTCTGCCTTCCTAAGCGGACCGCTGTAATTCGTCAGGTATCGGTGATATACGACAGGACTGCAAATTTCACATCGAGCTGGTCGTATGTAGGCCGTCTTTAACCGCGCCACCGCTTCGAAGATTCCCTTCGCTGCGGACCAGGAAGGCGCGGGCCCGGAAACGATCGCCGATCCCGTGTCGGGTCTGGTCCACATGGCTGCCGGACCTGCAATTTCCAGAGAAACGAGATATGATTTTGTGTTTCTTATTTCCATTTCTAGTTAGCGGTAGCTCAAAGCATCTCGATGCTAGGTCTTTTCCAATTAATGTCAAGAGAAAAGCCGGGCTTTCACCCGGCTTTTTGATTTTTAGCGAACAACCGCCAACTAATTACAATCCACATGCCAATTCACGGCACGATTAGCCCGCCCCCACTTTTGCCTTCCTCAAGTCTAGTTGCGACTCCCCCATTCACAAAAACTGCCGATTTTTCTTCTCCTGTCAACGCAGAATCTGCGCGACAGTGGACAATCTGCTTGCTATTGAGTAGGATCAGAAGCGGCACCTTTGTGTACTCCTCAACTGGACGCTCAGGCTCGTCTGAAGAACGCTCTGAACTATCGCCGCGATATTGACGGCTTACGAGCTGTCGCGGTCATCGGGGTACTGGTTTGCCACGCATTTCCGACGCTGTTGCCCGGAGGTTTCGTTGGCGTTGATATCTTCTTTATCATCTCCGGGTTTCTTATCTCGTCCATTATCTTTGCTGCTTTAGCGACAAAATCGTTTTCTTTTTTCAACTTTTACGCAAAGCGGATCAAGCGAATCTTTCCTCCTCTGGCCGTCGTACTGATCGCCAGTCTTGTCGCGGGCTGGTTTGTGCTGTTGCCGGACGAGTACGCATTGCTTGGAAAGCACGCGGCGTACGCCGTCGGATTCGTGCTGAACATCGTTCTCTCCAAAGAGACCGGCTATTTCGACGCTGCTGCGGCGACGAAGCCGCTGCTGCACCTATGGTCTCTGTGCATCGAGGAGCAGTTCTACATTCTCTGGCCCTTCGTGCTCTTCCTTGGGTGGCGATTTCGAAAGCGTCTGCCCATTCTATTAGCGCTGGCGTTTGTTGGGTCGTTCTATTCCAATGTCGTTCATTCGGCGACGGCCCCGTCCGCCGCGTTTTTTCTGGCTCAGAACCGTTCTTGGGAGCTCTTGCTCGGCAGTCTGCTGGCTTACTACAGCACTGTTGTAGAGGACTTGCCAGCAAGCTATGCCGGCGCGGCCTCGGTGGTTGGCCTCGGCCTCCTGCTGGTTGCCTTTTTCGGAATCGACGCAAGCTACGCCTACCCAGGGTTCTGGGCGCTCTTTCCAACTGTGGGGACCTGTTTGACGATCCTGGCAGGTCCATCCGCCTGGGTAAATCGCAAACTACTGAGCCACCCTACCTGCGTCTCGATCGGGCTCTTTAGCTATCCTCTCTACCTCTGGCACTGGCCCCTTCTCTTCTTTAATTCGACTATTCAGTTTGGCAATCCCGGGGTTGCATCGAAGATCGCAGTTCTGGCAGGCAGTTTTGGGCTCGCCTGGTGCTCAGATCGGTTTCTTGAACGGAGGATCCGATTTGGCAAGCTGGATTGGGCGCCAGCGTGGGCTGTCCCGGCGGCCCTAGCCGTTACTCTGGTTGCGATCGCTACCGTTGGCGGCGCGATCGTCGCACACGCGGGATACACCGCGCGATTCGCGCGCAGGATTCCGGTCGAAACGGCTCGTAAACCGGTTGAACCGGTCGAATCGACCGGGCAGGTGGAGCATTCGCGCGTTGAATCCAGCGCCGCACCTTCGAGTTTGCCCGCCCCTGTTCCGGCGCGGTCCTCACCGAAAGCTCCTCTGCCAAGCGCGGGGAACGCCGATGTCGCGAAGGAGATCCACGACAACAAAGAGGCAGTATCCCAGGATCGGCCGAATCAGCCATTCGTACAAGATATTCTGCATTACGACTATCTAGTGAACATGGCGGAATGGCGTCACAAGAAATGTTTTCTGGATGAAAGTCAGACTGCCGAATCGTTCGCACCGGATTGTGTCGATCACGACCCGGAGAATCAGCCGTTGGTGCTTTTGTGGGGGGATTCGAATGCCGGCTCACTCTCGGCCGGTCTACGTGACCTGCAGCACAAGAGCCATTCATTCCGATTGGCTCAGCTGACCGCCAGCGGCTGCGCGCCGGTGATCGGATACACGCTGGATATACGTCCGAATTGCAAAGGGATCAATGACGCGATTTACGCGCGGCTTGCGGAGCTGAAGCCGGATCTTATTCTTCTCTCGATGCATGGATACTTCCCAAATCCAGCCTCACTCGCCCTGTGGGAGAAATCGATTGCAGCGATCCGAGCGACTGTTTCGGTGCGGATCATCCTCCTTGGCCCGACGCCGACTCATTTGATCGACCCTAAGACATCTATCGCCAGACAGTTTCCCGGAATACCAGAGATCGACATACCGAAGCGCATCAAGGACGAAATCTACCAGGGGCCAGAGCTTTCTGAGGAAACGTATCGGCAGATGGCGTCGGCCGTCGGAATTGAATATATCTCTGTCTTCGATACGCTGTGTGACGCCGAGGGGTGCTTGGTTCGGGTGCCCTACGATGAGTCACACGACGATCTTGTCCAGTTCGACACGGAACATCTCACTGCGGCAGGGTCGCGCTATGTAGTGAACGCGATCGCTCCAGCCATTTTCAAGCGGCACTAATCGAGCCCCACTGGAGGGGCCCGCATCTTGTGCAGGCTTTGTCAACGCGAGCCTATGTCAACGCGAGCCTATTGACTTTTTATCGTGCCGAGAATAAGCTCTCGTCCATGATCTGCGTGTTGGCATAGCTCTCTGAAAATCGGAGGCCACACAACTGAGCGTAGTTTTCCTACTCTTATTGCTCCTAACATCTACCGCTTAAATGCGCAACCACCAAATATGAATGACAATGGCCGTGTCCATCAGGCTGTTGCAAATGCCAAGAAGGAGGGGCGTGAAGCGACCACTCTGCCACCGATAATCACGGAAACTAAACAATTCACTTCCGTGGACGATGCGCTAGCCTCTTATCCGTTGACCTTGGCGACCCTGGAGAGTAAAGAAACTACGATAAAGGGGCAAGGGAGAGGTGAACACCTTCAGACCTACTTACGTTTCGCAGTCGATAGCTGGGTTTCTGGCCCGACCCCTTCGTTTTCTAAGGACATGCCGTCGCACGTCCCCCACGATTTGAAAGATCTCGGAGCCAACGAGATTGTCATCGTTATTGTAGGTGCGGGCCAGACGACTCTAGATGGTGTAACGGTTTCGAGTCCGAACCGCGACTTGTCGGATTTTGTCATTGGAAAGGAGTACTTGATGCTCGTTTCTTTTCCGTCAGAGTCTAAGATGGGCGGTCTCGAATTTGGTCTCGGCAGCGCATGGAAGATCGCGGGCGACAGCACATTAGTTCCACTGAGGCCCAGCAGCCCTGTGGCGAAAGCATTCGAAAAGACTGGCCTCAAAACTACAGCAGCGGTCAGTGAGTACTCTGCGAAGTCATCCAGATAGGTCGGATCGTGAGCTATGATGCCAATTGTAGATTTTCGCCGCTCTTGGTTTTTTGTTGTCCTTGCCTTTTAACGCTACGACGGCTCTATATCTGCTCGCAACCAAAGAAATTCGACCCCTTATTCACTCCTATTCACAAAAAATGCACATTTTTCTTCTCCTTTCTTCCCAACCACTTAACCCCTAAATTCGCCCTCCCATAGCTCGTTTTCGCCCTCGCTCATGCTACCTTGTCTGCCGAAAGCGAGATTTTAAATCGTGTCCACAGCCGCCCAAATCGCAGCCAATCAGGCCAATTCCCAACTCTCAACGGGTCCGAAGACCACCGAAGGAAAAGCCGCTTCCTCCCACAACGCCGTCCGCACCGGCCTCACCGGCCAAACCGTCCTGCTGCCGGCCGACGATGTTGAAGCCTACCAAAAGCACGTCGCCCGCTTCGAAGCCCAGTTCAAGCCGGTCACTGATCGCGAAAAGGAGCTTACCCAGAATCTCGCCGATACCCAATGGCGCCTCAACCGCATCTTCAATCTCGAACAAGGCATCTACGCCCTCGGCAGCATCGAATTCGCCAAACTCTATGAGAACGAGGACCCATCCGTCCGCGCCGGCCTCATCCAGACCAAAACGTTCACCACCTATCAGCGCCAGTTCAACAATCTCTGCATTCAGGAGAACCGCCTTCGCCGCCACTTCGCTCAGGACACCGCCGAACTCGAAAAACTTATCCGTGACCGCGAGGCCCGGCGCAAAGCCGATATGGCTTCTGCCCTAAACAACATGCGAAACGCCAAGGCGGAAGGTCTCCCGTTCAATCCGCGCGAAATTGGCTTCGATTTTTCAACTGCCGATCTCATCGCCTATCACGAAGCCGCCGACCGCCGCCAGCTTGTGAACCAGGGCGCCTACTACTCCTCCACAAAGAAAAAAGCGGCCTAACGCCGCGCCACCTCGGCTAGTGAACAGTGTGTCTCTGCCGTGAGGTGGCGCAGACTCTCAGTCTGCAGCGTCCCGAATCGTCGGGACGCATGTTTCCGAGCCGCGCGCGCAAGCAAGCGGTATACAAGCAAGCGGTCTCTATGCTACGTCAGCGCTAAGCTCAAATAAGGTCTACCCGTGCGAGAATCCGATCAAATCCTGAGCCTTTGGGCCGAGTGCCAGCAGTCCGGCGAGTCCGCGGTTTTGATCACGGTGCTCCGTACCCGTGGCTCGTCTTACCGCTTGCCAGGCGCTCGTCTGATCATCACCGCGAAGGGCCGCCGCGCCGGTTCGGTCAGCGGGGGATGTCTCGAAGACGATCTCATCAAGAAGGCCTGGTGGCTTACTGAAAACAACCGCCGGGTGATCCGGCGTTACGACACAACCTCCGACACCGACGGCACGCCCGCATATGGTCTCGGTTGCAACGGCATCATCGATGTCTTGCTCGAACGCGTAACGCCACTGAACTCAAACGTGTTGGCGCTCCTCAATTCCGTTCGCGAGACCCGCCGCGCCGCGGCCATCGTCCACGTCATACAACCTCATACCCTCGCCGGCCAACGCATCTCGATTGACTCCGATGGCGAGGTCCACCGCGAGATCTCCGATGCGAACTTGGCCTCCCAGCTCGAAGCCATTGGGAAAGCAGCCCTCGCGGAACGCTCATCGGGCCATATCGGTTTCACGCAAGACGGCCAGACTGTGGAGTGTTTCGCTGAGGTCCTGACCCCACCGGTCCGTCTTCTCGTTTTTGGCGCGGGCGATGATGCGATCCCGGTTACCGAACTGGCATACTACCTGGGCTGGAGTGTCTTCGTTTTCGATGGACGAGCCCACTACGCGCGCCCGGAGCGGTTCCCGAAAGCCGGCGCCGTTATCGTAAGTCCGATCGATCAGTTAGAGAATCAGGTCGACCCTCACGTCGACCCATGGACCGTAGCTGCGCTTATGACGCACAGCTATAGCCAGGATCTCGCCGCGCTGCGTGCATTAGCAGAAAAGCCGTTGCGCTATCTGGGCATCCTTGGCCCTCGCAAACGCACGGCTCAGTTGCTTATCGATGCCGGACTGGACGCGTCGCGTCTGGCCGCTGCGCTCCACAGTCCCATGGGATTAGACATCGGGGCCGACGGCCCTCAACAGGTGGCGCTCTCTGTCATTGCTGAGATCCAGGCATCTTTGAACAGCCGCCTTGGCGGCCAATTGAAGCAGCGCGCAGGGTCGATTCACTCCCGCGATGCGGAAGACTCGCCCCAAGGATTCACAGTCCACTCCATCGTGTGCGCATAAGCGCGTTGAATCTCTAACGGCGCTGACCCTCTGCTTGAACGTTCGCGGCCGAATTGAGGTGCTCATCCTCTTTGGGCGGGTTCCTCCGCAGATACACCTCGAAGCACGTCCCACCTGGTTGAGACCGCACCTTGATCTCGCCCCCATGCCTGTGCGTCACAATCCTGTAACTGATATCGAGGCCCAAGCCGGTGCCTTGCCCCACCTCTTTTGTGGTGAAAAAGGGCTCGAAGATTTGATTTTGTACATCTACCGGAATGCCGGGCCCGGTGTCGCAGATCTCTACTACGACCCGGTCGCCCTCGCTGAACGTGTGAATCGTCAAGACGCCTTTGCCATTCATGGCATCAATGGCATTGTCGATCAGGTTCGTCCAAACCTGATTTAATTCGCCCGCGTAAGCGCATATCGTGGGCAAATCGGCCGCATATTCCCGCCGGACCGTCACGCCTCTCTTCAGCTTGTGTTGCAGAATCTTCAGCGTGTTGTCGAGTCCGTGATGCACGTCGATGTCCTGCAATTGGGCACGGTCCATGTACGTGTATTCCTTCAACGCAGCCACCAGCTCGGAAATACGTTCGGTGCTGGTTTCGATATCGCGCGCCAGTTCGGAAAGCCCGGTAACAATCGCTACCCAGTGGATCGCATGAACAAATGTCTCGCCCAACATCGCCTGCCACTTTTCAAGACCCGCGGGCGTCACGCCGTCCATTACCAATTGACACGCGATTTCGTCCGCGCCCGGAACCTCGTGTTCCTCCAGCCAGGAAATTACGTCCTGCTCGCGGTCGCTACGTTCCAGTGGATCCAGGTCCAGCTGCATAAGCGACTTCTCCCGGATGCCCCGGGCAAACGTTTGGATAAAGTTGCGGTGCTCCGGAGAATACCGCTTCTCAATCTGTGACATTCGCACCGGCGCCTCTAGCACTGCTTCCAGCAGCGACTTCGACGCGCGCCGCGCCGCAGCAGCCGGGTTGTTCAACTCATGTGCCAGACCCGCCGACATGCGCCCGAGCGCCGCCATTTTCTCCTGCTGGCTGAAATACATTCCTGCCTGCTGAGACCGCCGCGCCAGAACCGTCAGAAACACGTTTCCCAACGGGGAGTTCTCGCATAGCATTTGGCGAAGCTGATCTCCACTGATCTGGTATAAAGTCGTTTCTCCCAACGCCCTGGCATTCGCCTTTGCCACGCCCCCGGTTAGAACGGACAGCTCGCCGCTAAACTCGCCCGGTCCATGCGCCGCCAGAAGCGTCTCGTCGAGCCCGGTTCCTCGCGATATCTTCAGTCGGCCCGACTCAATCACGGCCAGGAAAATGGGCCCCTTGCCTTCCTCGAACAGCAACTCTCCATCCTGGAGATGAACCGTCTCACCGACCGCCCGGCATAACGCCATCTGTTCATCGGTCAGTTTCGGAAACAGTTTCGGGTCGCGCAAATCGTGCAACATACTACTTCCCAGCCCCCGCGATTTGCGTGCTTTGCCCGCTAAGATGCGCAAGATACTCGTGGATCATCTGCACGCAGATGGAGCCTTCCCCGACTCCCGACGCGACCCGCTTTACCGAGCCGTGCCGCACATCACCTGCCACAAAGACCCCGGGCACGCTCGTCTCAAAGAGGAACCGATCGCGATCCGGCTTTGCAACACGCTTTCGGTCGTCCCCGTCTTGCGGTACGTAAGGACCGGACAGAATAAATCCGCGCTCATCCGTGGCTACCAGGCCCGCCAGCCACTCCGTCTGCGGTGAAGCGCCGATGAAAATGAATACCGAAGTGGCCGGAACACGATTGGTCCTATTCGTCTTGTTGTTCTTCAGAACCAGGCACTCCAGCCGTTCCTCGCCCATCACTTCCACCATTTCCGTGTTTGGGCAAACCTCGATGTTGGGCGTCTCGGCAATTTGATCGATCAGATACTTCGACATACTCTTCTCAAGCGAGTCCGCCCGCACCAGCATGGTTACCTTGTGCGCGAACTGTGAAAAGTACATGGCCGCTTGTCCGGCGGAGTTCGCGCCCCCAATGACGAAAACGCTCTCATTGGCACAGGCGATCGCCTCGGTCAGCGCCGCCCCGTAATACACGCCTTTCCCTTGTAGCCGGTCAACGCCGGGCACATCCAGCGTGCGCCAACTGAGCCCGGTGGCGATCAGCAGCGCATGGCAGCTAACCTCAAATCCATCGGCGAGCTTCACGATCCGATATGGATCTTCGCGCCTGAGGCCTACCGCGCGTTGGGGGCTGATCACCTCGACGCCAAAGCGCCGTGCCTGCATGATTGCGCGCCGAGCCAGATCGCCGCCGCTCAATCCGGATGGGAAGCCGAGGTAGTTTTCAATCCGCGAGCTCATGCCCGCCTGCCCGCCCGGCGCCTCAGCCTCGATGAGTACTGTTTTCAGTCCTTCGGACGCGCCATAAACGCCTGCCGCCAAACCCGCCGGCCCGGCCCCTACAATCACCAGATCGTAGAATGATGTGTCGGTCCGCGTCTGCAAACCAAGCCGTTCCGCTAATGCCTCGGGATCCGGACGCTGAAGCCGCGTTCCATCCGGGAAAATCACCACCGGAAAGACCAGCGAGTCGCAGAGCTCAGTGTCCAGTAACTTTTTGATCTCCGGCTCTGTCTCGCGCCCGGCAATATCGATCCATTCATATGGAAAGGAATTGCGGCCCAGGAAATCCTTCACTACGTGGCTCTGCGGCGACCACCGGTATCCGATCACGCGCACGCCTTCGTATGGCCCGCGATAGTTGGCCTTCCAGTCTTCGAGCAGATCGTCGAGCACCGGGTAAAGGTTCTGCTCCGGCGGGTCCCACGGCTTGAGGAGGTAATAATCGAGCCGAACCTGATTGATCGCCGTAATGGCAGCGCTCGTATCCGCGTATGCCGTCAGCAGAACTTTCTTGGCTTCCGGGTACAGTTTGACGGCTTCGAGCAGAAACTCGACGCCAGACATCGCAGGCATGCGCTGATCCGCCAGGAATAGCGCCACTGTATCATCGCGCTCTTTCAGCTTATGCGTGGCATCGAGCGCCGCCGATCCCGACTCCGCGCGCAGTATTCGATACTGCTGCCCATACCTGCGCCGCAAATCCCGTTCGACCGAACGGAGGACTTCTGGTTCATCGTCAATCGCTAGCAGCGCCGGCTTCGCCATGTAGCCATGGTCTCAAACGGGGCGGGCGGAACGTTTAAGAGGCGATGGTGGACTGCTGGTACTGATGAGGCAGTTCTCCAAAATACTCCTGGAGACTTTGAGGGTCGCCAGCTCCGATTTCGATTACTTGCTCGTGGGATCGGAGGGGTTCTCGGAGCCGCTGCCCGTTGTGGAACGTCGCTTGGGCCGGAGGACGGCCCTCACCTTCGCGCTCTTTCCTCCTCCGCAGAAAAACTGATCGCCGCTATCGGACTCAAGCCCCGAAATACCGACTCCGGGCGGCATCTCGAGCCGCTCCAGGACCTCTCCCGTTTGAGGATCGATTCGCCTCAAATCGCTCTCGTCACCTTCCCAGGTGCCGTGCCAGAGCTCTCCCTCGATCCAGGTGACCCCGGTGACGAAACGGTCGGATGTGATCGTGCGAAGAATCGCCCCTGTTTCGGGATCAATTTGATAGATCTTGCGGTCCCGATTCTGCCCGACCCAGAGCGTACCTTCGGCCCACGCGAGCCCCGAGTCGCCACCGCCGCCGGGCGCGGGAATCGTGGCAAGCACACGGCCCGTTTTCGGATCGATCTTCTGGATGCGGTCCTCGGCGAGCTGAAACAGGTACTGGCCATCGAAGGCCGTTCCCGCGTGCGCGGCGACATCGATCGAGCGCAGCATCTTGCCGCTCGCAGGATCAAAAGCGTTCAGCTTGTCTCCAGAAGCAAACCAGACGTTCTCGCCGTCATACGTGACTCCATCCACTCTCTCGACGCCCGAAAAGGGCCCATACTCACGGAGGATCTTGGCGGGTGATTCATTCATATTTCCACCTTAGTCAAACGGCACCGGAGCGGGGAGTAACAAGGTCGTCGTGAATCCGGGCACGGGCGGAGTAATCCAACGACGAGCTCGGCCGCGGCCGAACGACTGCACCTTGCCCGCTGCTGCAAGCGAGTCGAGCGCCCGTTGCACCGTGCGCTGACTCGTTCCTAGCGCCAGCGCCAGTGCCGAGCTCGACCAGGATTCACCGTCGGCGAGGAAGGCACGCACGGCCGCATGCTCGTCTTCGACAGGCCGCGCCAGCACGACGACCTCACGTGCGCGGCGCGGCGCAAGTTGAAACCCTCGCTTCGTCGCACTGACGCCGACCAGCGTCCGAAGAACGCTGCGAAGCCGCCCGACTTCGACTCGCAACCGCGCGCGATGCGATTCATCGGCGAGCTTTGCTCCAAATGCCCGCGCAAGCAGCAAGTCCCGCGGCACGTCTCCGGGCCACGCTTCCCCCAGCGTTCGTGCGAGCGCGAATAACACCGGGCGTGTTGCGAGCGAGATCACTTTGCCAGCCTGACGCACGACATAACGGCAGGCGTCCACCACGAATGCTTTCGAAGTCAGCAATGCTTCGACTTCCTCGAGCCGGAGGAGTCGCTCCTTGCCACTTGCAATCAGGCGCGCGGCGGGCGTGTTCAGGACTAGAAATGCGCTTTCGACCTCCGCCAACAGGGCAGGAATACGGGCGTGGCGCGCGGCGCACTCGGCCCGAGCGAGCGCAGCGCGCGCCGCATTCGTCCGGAGGCGCCGCATCGCGATCCCCGCAACCACGAGTTCGTGGGCTGCCCTAGACGCGGGCGGGAAAGGTGTTGGGTCGAGCTCGGCGAGCATGTGCTCCGCCTCGTCCAAGCGCCCTATCAAGAGGAGGCGCCGGGCCTCGAGATACCGCGCATGCGCGGCGTTCAACCGGTCGCCGTGCTTTTCAAGCGTCGCCCGCGCCGCGTCGAGCGCTTTCGCAGGCCAGCCCAGGTCGCGCGAGACAAGCGCGATCTCGGCCTCGGCGACTACGCACCTCGCATGGGCCACAGCCTCGTTCGGACCGAAGGCGCGCGCAGCACTTCGCACCAGAGCTTTTGCTCGAACGAAATCGCCGAGCTGCGCCATCGCGATACCTCGAAGCGCGAGAGCGGGCGCGTCGTCGCGGAGGGCGACCCGCTTCAATGCGCCGAGGGGATCGCCCGCCGCGAGCGCATGTGCCGCGGCCGTGATCAGAGAGTCCATCGGAATCCCGCCACACTTGTCACTCCCATCGTTTCGATATTCGGCGCTAAGTTTATCTCGTGGCCAACAATCACCGAATTGTACCGAAGGAAGGAAAAGAGCGATGACGAAGCACACGACCGGGACACGTGAAACGTGGCTCGCAGCGCGGCTGAAACTACACAAGGCTGAGAAGGAGCTAACGCGGCGCAGCGATGAGCTGGCGCAACGGCGGCAGGAACTGCCATGGGTTCGGATCGACAAGGAGTATCGATTTGTCTATCACACCTATTCCACCTATGCGCGGCGTGATGGCCTCTGGGGCATGTACCAGTGGCTCGACCGCGCACCCAAGGGACGCAACGAGACGGGCGTATGGTGGCGCCGCCACGATGAGTAGGACAAGCGCTGAGCAAAGTCGTGTTCGTCGTGACGCAACCGCGAAACGGAGATCTCAAGATATGGCTTCCGAGCGAGTTTCCCAGCAAACGTTTTTTGGCGCGTCAGCGCTGCTCTTCGCCGGCAGCGCGGCGGTGACGATCGTCTGGTGCGCATCCATGTCGGCCATGGGCGAGATGCCGATGCCCGGCGGCTGGACGATGTCTATGGCGTGGATGCCAATGTACGGACAGACGTGGCCGGGCGCTGCGGCGTCGTTCCTCGGCATGTGGGTCGTGATGATGCTGGCGATGATGCTGCCATCCCTGGTCCCGATGTTGTGGCGCTACCGCCAGGCCGTTGGCAGGACAGGCGAGGAACACGTGGGCCGGCTAACCGCGCTGGTGGGGGTGGGGTACTTCTTCGTGTGGACCGTGTTCGGAATGGCCGCCTTTCCGGTGGGCGTGATGCTGGCGGCTATCGAGATGCGGCTGCCGGCGCTGGCGCGCGCCGTTCCGATCGCAGCCGGTGTCGTCGTCCTTATCGCCGGCGCGCTCCAGTTCACGCCGTGGAAGGCACATCACCTTGCCTGCTGCCGGGAGGCGCCGGGGGGCGGCCGTATGCTGCCGCCTGAAGCCGGCACGGCCTGGCGATACGGCCTGCGCCTCGGCCTCCACTGCAGCTACTGCTGTGCAGGCCTGATGGCGATGCTCCTGGTAATAGGGGTTATGGACCTGCGCGCGATGGCTGTCGTGACGGCAGCCATCACCGTCGAACGTTTCGCACCTGCCGGTCAGCGCATCGCGCGTGCAATCGGAGCCGTCGTCGTCGGGGCAGGGTTGTTTCTGATCGCGCGAGCAGCTGGACTCGGATGACTTATACAAATACAAATTTCGAAAAGGAGAACAGTATGAACATTACAAATAAGACAGTCTTGATAACCGGCGCCAACCGCGGCATTGGCCGGGCGCTCATCAATGAGGCGCTTAGGCGGGGTGCGAAAAGGGTATATGCGGGAACGCGCAGCGCACTCGAAAACGCCGACACACGAATTACGCCCCTGACCCTTGATGTGACCAGCGTGTCACAGATCGAGCAGGCGGCCGCTAAGATCGACAGCCTGGACATCCTCATCAACAATGCCGGCGTCTCTATCTACGACGATCTCACCAGGTCCGACGTCATCGAGCAGCACCTGGCCGTAAATCTCCTCGGAACGTTCAACGTGACGCGCGCCTTCTTGCCATTTCTAAAACTGTCAAAAGGGGCGATCGTCAACAACCTGTCTTTGGTGGCGCTCGCCCCCTTGCCGCTCGTAGCTTCTTACTCTATTTCTAAGGCGGCTGCACTTTCCATGACGCAGTCATTGAGGGCGATCCTGGCAGGTCAGGGCGTGACGGTCCATGCCGTTTTTCTGGGACCAGTTGACACGGATATGACCCGAGGCTTAGATATACCGAAGGCCTCGCCCGAAGCAGTCGCGCAGGGTATCTTCGATGGGTTGGAGAAAAACGAAGAGGATATCTTTCCCGATCCCTTGTCCCAATCCATTGCAGAGGGCTGGCGCACGGGCGTAGCCAAGGCATTCGAGCGCCAGTACGCAGGCTTCCTGCCGGGGAGCGCGGCTGCGCTTGCGTAATGTCCTAATGTAGCCGGCCGAAAGGAAAAGCAAACGGAAAGTTCGTTTTACATACGCGAGAAAGAATGACGGTCAAACAAGCTAGAGAGGCGGCCCGGCAGTGGATGGTTCAGGAAGCCAGTAATATACCAGGATTCCGCGGAGCGTACACTGCCGGCTCGACGAACTGGCTGCCCGATGATGCAGAGCTGACCACGGCATCCGATCTCGATATCATGGTCATCCTTGCAGACCAGAACCAGGCTGGCAGGCGTGGCAAGTTCATCTACAACAACACTCTTCTCGAAGTCTCTTACCTGCGGAACGATCAGCTTCAGTCGCCTGACCAGGTTCTGAGTGATTATCATCTGGCGCCGAGTTTTCGAACGGCGAAAATCATGTTCGATCCATTGGGGCATTTAACTCCGCTTCTGGCGGCCGTTTCCCGGGACTACAACAAACGACAGTGGGTCCGCCAGCGCTGCGTGAACGCGAGGGACAAGGTCCTGACTCATCTCCGGTCGATCAACGAGCAAGCCGCCTTTCATGATCAGGTAATGGCGTGCCTTTTCGGTGCAGGCGTAACAACTCACGTCCTTCTTGTAGCGGGCCTCGGGAATCCCACAGTACGGGCGCGGTACGTAGCGGTGCGGGAGTTGTTGGCTGACTATGGTCATGTTGAATTTCACGAAACACTGTTAGAGCTGCTGGGTGTAGCACTACTCATTCGAGAACGAGTCACCCATCACCTCGCCACGCTTTCTGAAATCTTTACTGCAGCCAAGACCGCAATCAGGACACCGTTTCCATTCGCAACAGACATTAGCGATATCGGCCGCGCCATCGCGATCGATGCGGCTTTCGAGCTAATCGGGCGCGGTTACCACCGCGAGGTGATGTTCTGGATCGGCGTCACCCATTCCCGCTGTCAGACAATCCTTTCGCACGATGCGCCAGGAGACTTGACGCAGCGTTTCAAGGACAGCTACCAAGAGCTGGCCGGCGACCTCGGCGTGCCTACATTGAATGAAATTCGGCAACGCTGCGCAGAAATCGAGCGAACCCTGCCCCGAGTCTGCGAGGTTGCGGAAGAGATTATCGCAGCAAACCACGAGTCAGGATGAACAGTTTGGTCACCGGGTCAAGGCGATATTGTCGCGACCAGAGCGCGGCAGAGTCATCTCCAGGCAGCCGAGAGTGAACGCGAATGGGAATGGCCCCGGTTCGCTCGTTCGATAGACCCCGTCAAAGAACACGAGAGCGCGATCAGCATTTTGCTGGTCAAATGCGAGCGAAGGCTTCCATGGTCCGGAATGCCAGCCGCGGTCTTCAGCCGTCATGATCTGTAGGGGCTGACCCCAATCCGAAAGCCTACCAGCCGGATTCTTAGATCTGCACAACCACAATCCACTCTCAGGTGGCAGCGCCCCTTCTTTGACCCAGACGCGCGCAAAGATGGCATCGAAGCCGTCTGCCCGCTGGCGAGCGCAGAAATCAAACATCTTCATTTCGGCTTGCGCAAAGATTGCGTGCTTGCTCCAGCCCACGCGGCCGTCTTCGCTTTCGGCGTATCCCTGCACGAGGTAGTCCTCCTGGTTTGACCCGGCAACATACCACATCTTCCACTTCCGATCCTGGTAAATGAGGTTCGGCTCGTAGACACTCCCGCGCTCCCAGTCTTCATTAGCAATGAATGCCGGTTCGTGCTGATCAACCCAGTTCGCGTCATCCCATTCGAGAAAACCGATCGTGTACGGCCCCCACAAGTTCTCCGCCGCACCTGCGTAGTAGATCCGTTCCACCCATTCACGTTTTCGGGGATTCCATCCGTTTACATAGGACGGGCAGTGGCGTCCGCCGTTGCCATCCCATACCCGGCTAGCGTTTTGGCCTGCTAACGGAATCAACTTTCCGTCTGCACCACGCGTGAGCGTCCACCCATGGGGAGAGAGCGGCGCTCCTGGAGCCAGTGATGCGCTGTAGATCTCTGTCGGCCCGTATCCGGCGGCTTGGCCGGCAAGGTACATTCACCATCGATCGCCGCGTTGGACAACGCTCGCATCAAGCAGCTCGGCGCTATCCGAGCCCGTGGAGGCGTCGCGAGGATCGAAAATCTTTGATTCGGCCCCCAACATAGGCTTTCAGGTCCGATCCGTTTCGCTCCTAGACATGCGATCGCCATTATCCGATGCCGCGCGTATGGGACTACCGGTTGTTCTGTTCACTGCTCATGAAGTCGCTCAACCGCGTCCCTTACCTGCTTGAGAATATCCGCACATACGAACCCGGCATTGGCTCCTCAGTTCGTCGCTTACTTGCCGGCGTTCCACGATCGCAAACCTATTCAGCGCTGGGTCGGGATGCGGCAAGATTGGGATGAATGCCCGGTCCGCGAATGTGAATCCCGGTGCTTCGATGGTTATTGCTTCCGCCCAAGTTACAGCGGCAACTATGGAGACCAGAAGTCCGAGCCATTTCATTGACAGGATTATTATCCGCTTTCCGGCAAAATTCGGAGAGCACCGTGTGCTTCCTATAATGAAAGCTCATGCCCGTAAATCTTGCATGCTTTTCGCCCGGCTGCGGCGAGAAGTATGCCACAAGCGAAGTCCTGTACCAATGTCCGCGGTGCGGCGGATTGTTGGAATTGCGATATGAGCACGATGCGGTTGCGGCTCCGTCCTGGAAAAAAGCTTGGCGGGAGCGGCGAATGGACAACGCGCCTATCAACCAGAGCGGCGTCTGGCGTTATCGCGAGATGCTGCCGTTTGGCGCTGAGACGACCGTGGTCACTTTACGCGAGGGAAACACGCCGCTTCTCGAATCAGCCATCACGGCGGCGTATGCGGGACTGGATCGGTTGTTGTTTAAGCATCAGGGATTCAATCCGACCGGATCTTTCAAAGACAACGGAATGACGTGCGGGGTCACTCAGGCGCTTCTGCTGGGGAAGCGCGTAGTGGCTTGTGTATCCACCGGCAACACCTCGGCATCCATGGCTGCGTATGCCAGCGCGGCGGGGCTGAAACCTGTAATCTTTCTTCCCCATGGCAACATCTCGTTTGGCAAGCTGGCGCAGGCGCTGGAGTATGGTGCGCTGACCCTGCAAGTTGAAGCGAACTTCGACGAAATTCTTGCGCTGGTGCGGCAAGTAGCCGATTGCGCTGGCGTGTATCTATTGAATTCCATCAATCCGTTTCGAATCGAAGGACAGAAGACGATGGCGATCGAAATGGCTGATCAACTGGATTGGCGAGTGCCGGATTGGGTGGTGATGCCGGGCGGCAATCTGGGCAACACGGCTGCTTTTGGCAAGGGATTCCTGGAGCTGTATGAGCTCGGCTTGATCGACCGCATTCCGCGGATCGGAGTGGTACAGGCGACGGGCGCAGCTCCCTTTTTCGATTACGTGCGCGGCGGTTACGACACTTTCTCGCCGGTGCGTAAGCCCGAGACATTGGCGACCGCAATTCGCATTGGCGACCCGGTCTCCTGGCCAAAAGCCGAAGCGGTGATTCGCAAGACAGGCGGCGCGGTCGAGACGGCAACCGAACAGGAGATTGCCGATGCGAAGGCTGTGATTGGCCGGAGCGGCATCGGATGCGAACCGGCTTCAGCGGCGACCCTGGCCGGCATCAAAAAGATGACTGCCGCGGGAACGATCCGGCGTGACGAAAGCGTGGTTGCGATCCTGACCGGCAACGTCCTGAAAGATCCCGATTACATTTACCGGTATCACATGGGCGAATTGCGGTCACCGGCGGGCGGAGCCATTGTTTCCACTTACGGGAACCGCCCGCGAGTGGTTAAGGGTGAGGCGAACGCAATTGTGGAGCGCCTGCGAGAGATTTAAATTACGCGGCAACGCGAGTTACTGCCGAGAAAAGTAAAGCTTCACCAACGGTTGCGGCTGCCGCCGAAATCCCGTTGTCCTTGTCCGCGTCCGGCGCCTCCGCCAGCGCCGCTGCTGGAACCGGCGGCGCGTTCACGGCGCTCAGGCGGCCGAGCCTCATTCACGACCAGCGCACGGCCCATTAGAGCGCGCCCGTTACATGTTTGAACGGCCTGAGTCGCCAGAGCGTCGTCGCTGATCTCAACAAAACCAAACCCCCGCGCTTCGCCACTGAACCTGTCGCGGAGAATATTCACACTATCGACATGAATCCCCGCATCTTCAAAGAACGACTGCAAATCGGCTTCGGTAGCCTTGTAGGGAAGATTCCCCACGAAAAGCTTGGTCACTTAATACTCTCCTAACTGTTGTTCGGACATGCAGGGCGCCTGAGGTTTGCACTGGACGGGAGGTCAAGCCTGAAAACCGAGAACTCCAAACTCACATCGAATATCGTCCCACAAAAGAGGAATTTGTTGAACAGGAAAGTGCGACCGCGAAAATTGCTAGACACGTGGTCAGACAAAGCGTTCAACATTCGCCCCGCACCACACCGCTTGGCTGCCGCTAGCGGGGCGTGATCAGGCCGCCGAGCTTATCCTGTTCGCTGGATGCGTGACGTGGGTAGCTGAGTGAATAGGCTTCGAGATATTTCAGGCCGGAACCGGTGTTGTATATGGCGATTTTTTCGTTTGGATCGAGAAATCCCGATCGCAACAACTGGCGCACGGCTGCCACGCAGGCTCCGCCTTCGGGAGCGGCGAAGATACCCTCGCGCCTGGCCAACAGGAGACCGGCATCCAGCATTTCGCGGTCGGAAATAGAAATGGCCGTGCCGCCGCTCTCACGGATGGCTTGAAGAACAAGAGCATCGCCCAACGGTTTGGGAACGCGGAGGCCGCTTGCCACCGTATAGGCCTGTTTCCAGAATTCACTCTCCGCAGTTCCCTGCTCGAAGGCCCGGGTGATCGGCTGACACCCGGCGGCCTGCACGGCGATCATCTTGGGACGGCGGTTCCCAATCCAACCCAGGCGCTCCATTTCTCCGAATGCCTTCCACATCCCGATCAGGCCGACGCCCCCGCCGCAGGGGTACAGGATGGCGTCGGGCAACTCCCAATTCATCTGCTCGGCGATCTCGTAGCCCATCGTTTTCTTGCCTTCGATGCGGTAGGGCTCCTTCAGCGTGCTGACCTCGAACCACCCTTCCGCCTGTTTGCGCTCCGCGACAATACGGCCGCAATCGCTGATTAGGCCGTCGACCAGCGTGACGTGGGCTCCGAAGGCTTTGCACTCAATATAGTTCGATTGGGGAACATCGCTCGGCATAAAGATATGGGCTTCCAGGCCGGCTGCGGCGGCATAAGCTGCCAAAGCGCTGGCGGCATTACCCGCCGATGGAATGGCGAGCTTTCGAAGGCCCAATTTCCGAGCCATCGTTACGGCACAGGATAAACCGCGGGCTTTGAACGAATCGGTTGGATTACGCCCTTCGTCTTTAACCCACAAGGAGTTCGCCCCTAATTCTTTCCCCAGCGATCGGGTATGGACCAGGGGGGTCCATCCTTCGGTCAAAGTAACGGCTTCGGAAATTTCGGCTGGCAGCACCGGGGAGTATCGCCACATCGAGGCCGGGGCATGCTCGAAATCGTCTTTAGTCCAAGTCTGGCGGACCGAATCGAGGTCGTATTCGACGAGCAGCGGCCCCCCGCAAGTGCAGAGATTCCAGGGCTCCCGCGGATTTAAATGTTTACTGCAACGGCTACATACCAACTCTGTAGGATTTCCCATACTCGTTGACTACATGGTAACGTTGAACCGCTCAACCAGGAAAAAAGTACCATCTTTGGCCGGTTTCATGAAAGTTTCCTAGCCCAAAGGCTATTAACTTCTGTAGAATTGAAGACAGGTTGATGCATTCTGAGGAATTTGTACAGTATCCATTGAGCCGGGACGAGCATGCCGCGATGGCGAGATGTGTTTCGGCGATTCGGCGACAGTTGCAGGATGTTTCCGATCTTTTCGTGGCTCGCTATGGACGAAAAAGCAGCATCGCTGACATTGCGGTGAAGACTCTGGTATCCTCGACGTTGCTCGAACATGAATTGCTGCTTCTTGAGGGCGAAATATCTCTGCCCGACTCCAAAATCGAAGACATGGCCAACGCTGCCTATTGACCAAGCTGGAAAATTAGCCGCCGTTTTAGCGTTTGGCTTCGCTTTCTGCGGGGCTCCCACGGGATATGCGCGGGAAATCATCTCGTTAAAGAGCGGCTTTCAGATTGAAGCGGATTCGCACCAGGAGAATAACGGTGTTCTGACGCTGCAATTGGCGTCCGGAACGTTGGAATTTCAGACCTCCGAGGTAGCCGCGATAGAGGCTATTCCGGAGCCGCCGACCATCCCGGCAATTGCGGCGCCCCCAGCAGTTGCTGAGCAAACCACGCCCGAGGAGATTTTAAAGCGAGCCAGCTCGTCCCAGGCGACCTCCCTCGAATTTATGGATTTGGTCCTGAGTGTTGCCAAAATCGAATCGGGAATGCGGCAGGACGCAATCTCTAACAAAGGCGCCCAAGGATTAATGCAGCTAATGCCCGAAACCGCGTCGGCTTTAGGCGTGGACGCGCGAAAAGCCGAAGAAAACGCCACGGGCGGGGCGGCCTATCTGCGGGATCTGTTGGAACGTTATCATCACAACCCGATGTTGGCCTTGGCAGCCTATAATGCCGGGCCGGGAGCGGTCTCTAAGTATGGCGGCGTCCCGCCGTATGCCGAGACCCGGCTTTATATCGAGCGCGTGTTGCAGGAATACTCGCGACTCGAACGCCAGCGCCATTCACCGAAATAATCCCCCGAGCTTTTGAGAAACTCGCGCAAGACGGGCCCGGCGTGGCCGCCCGAGTTCTTGATATTGTCCTGGCGGCACGCCGCGCCCCTTTGCGCTTTAATATGCCCAGCGCCAGAGGTTCGCAGCCAACGTGTATCCGGCTCCTACAGCGACGAACAGGACTAGATCGCCTTTCTTAAGCCGCCCGTCATTCAGCGCGTCGCGCGTGGCCAGCGGGATGGTTGCGGCCGTAGTGTTTCCGTATTTGTCGATATTAACGACATAGCGGTCTTCCGGTAGCCCCAGACGTTCCGCGGTAGCGGTGATAATCCTCTTGTTTGCCTGGTGCGGAATGAGCAATTTGACATCGCTCGCCTTGAACCCGTGTTTTTCCAAGATGCTTTCGCACACTTCCTGCATTCTGCGAACGGCGTATTTGAAGACGTTCTGGCCGTCCTGCTTAACATAATGCTGGCGTTGGGCGACCGTCTCCAGGGAGGCAGGAAGCCGGCTTCCTCCCGCGGGCATTTTCAGGAAGTCGCCGCCTGAGCCGTCAATTTCGTTCAGATGTCCAATGAATCCTGTATTCGGATCGTCCGAGGCTTCGACCACAAAGGCGCCGGCGGCATCGCCGAATAGGATGCAGGTCCCTCGGTCTGTGTAGTCGAGAATCCGTGACATTGTATCGGCGCCGATGACCAGCACCTTCTGGTGCGTACCCGCCATGACTAGATGAGCAGCAGTGGTGATGCCGTATACGAAACCTGAGCACGCGGCGACTAAATCAAAACCCCACGCGTGGGTGGCGCCGATCTGGTGCTGTACCAGGCAAGCTGTCGCCGGGAAAAGCATGTCCGGCGTGACTGTGCAAACGATGATGGCATCGAGATCGGAGGCCGGGATTCCACGGGCGCTAAGTGCGCATTTCGCGGCGGCGGTGGCCATGTCGGAGGTAGCAATGTCAGGCCCGGCGATGTGGCGCTCACGAATCCCGGTGCGTTCCACAATCCAGCGGTCGTTGGTCGCGACCATTTTGGTTAAATCTTCATTGGTCAGCACACCCGGCGGCACATAACAGCCCAATGCGCTGATTTTGGCAATTGGCAAATGAATCTCCTTCTAAGCGCAAAGGGCGCGGATGCGCGCCACCAAACAAAATAGGAACTCACCCGGTCTTGGGGTGGCGCGCTTATCGCCGCGACCGTTTTGCGCGAGTTCCGCAGGATGCGGGGCGGCGAGCCTTAAGTAACGCCGAACCGCGAACTTACCATGGTACAGTTGGGGAAAATGCAAGTCGAGAGCGCCTTGTTTTTTGAGACTCCGGAAGACCTTTATGCCCGGGTGTTCCGGACTCTAAGACCCAGGACGCCGCTGCCGCAGATTACAGTACGATTCCGGCGTTATGCCAACGCGAATGCGAGAATCAGGTTAAATGCAGGCGAGCTTTGCGTGGATATCAGCGATCTTCTGCAGGGAGCGCCAGCCCCTATCCAAGAGGCGTTGGCGAGCATTCTGATCAGCAAATTATTCCGCAAACCACCCGAACCGGCCGTTTTAGCCTGTTATCGGCGCTATTTGAACCGCTCCGATGTTCGCCGGGTCCTGCACTTGGTCAAGCAGGAACGCGGCCGTAAGCTGTTTCGCAATCCCCAGGGAAAAGTTTACGATTTAACCCAGATATTCAACGAACTGAATTGGAAATATTTCCACGGTCTGCTAGGGCAGCCGCAACTTGGGTGGAGTCTGCGGGCTTCCCGAAGCACCTTGGGACAGTTCGACCCGTCGCACAATGCGATCATTTTGAGCCGGCTTTTGGATAACCTCGATGCGCCTGAAATATCGGTGAAGTACGTGATGTTCCACGAAATGCTCCATTTGAAATTCCCGACTGAACATCGTGGGCTGCGACGCTGCGTGCACACGAAAGACTTCAAGGAAGCAGAGAGAACGTTCGAAGGGTATAAGGAGGCGAAGTTACAGTTAAATCGTTTTATTGACCGAAGCCGCCTGGCAAATTAGGCGGCGGACTGGGCGACGGAGAGGTTCAACAGATGGCCGTTCATCTCTTCAAGGTTCTGTAGCAGTGCACGGATTGGGAGCGCGCGAAGTCCCACCACGCAGAGCAGATAGTGAGCTTCTGTCTTGAGCACCAGAGCTGAGAAGCGAACCTTCAACATCAGAAGGGACTGGAACGCATCGGATTGATCTTCCGGCATATGCGCGAGAAGAACTTTGGCCGAGAAGTGGAGGCGATTGAAGTCAATCACCAGCCTCTTAAGATATTGGCGGAAAATGCTCAGTCGCTCGCGGCGGAGTTTACGATAAAGGGAAAGATCGAACCCGGATTGCCGGGATAGAAACTCGAAGTCTCTATCGTCGAGCAGACCCTCCATCACCGAATATGTGGAAACCGAGAAGTTTTCCAGCCATTCCGGCGTGATGTCTTCCGCATTACACGACCGGAACACATTCGCCAGAACCGGTAGCGAGTAGGCAAGCAAGACTGCTAGCGAAATCACGGGTATAAGTACGAGGGCAAGTCCCAAAATCGTCTCCGTATGCATTAAGATACAGGAACACAGGATGGTTTTCAAGCGGTAAGATCAGTTTTTAAAAGAATGACGAGAATTTCCCGAACTGCGTCATCATCTTCTATTTTCTATACCCATCCCGGCAAGATCAGTTCACTTTTCTGTTCCTAATCCTTTTCCTAAAAGTAACTCATCGAGCGATTCATTATGTTTGATGAGGAAATCTTCTTCAGCGGCGTGCCGCGCGAAGCAAAGCGGCGTTAACTGCGTCGAGTTGACCGAGCAGGCGGTCGCGATCCTTGAGCTCCGACTGCCTCCCAAGGCGCACGGGGACATTCTCACCCGCTCGGGATAGATAAAATGTCAGGAAAAGAAGGCAGCCGCTCTGTAGCCACACACCCATCAGACTGAGTAACTGGAACCGCGCAACGTTGAGTCCGGCCCCCGGTTCGTGAGTGAAATACGCCCGGACAAGATCGACCACAACGTTAAAGCCAAAAAAGGCGACAAAGCTAAGGCTGAACGCCGCTAAGTTTCGCGGGACGTCTACTGGAAATCGGAATAGAAACCCGAGAACAGCTAGAAGGACAATGAGAACCGTAGATGAAATGGCGCGGTCAAGAACAAGGCCTACCCCCTCTAATCCCCTCAAGCCTCCGGCGGCATACTCATTTTGCGCCGAAAGAAAGCTGACCATAGTCGCCAACCCAAACATCGCCAACATGAGCTTTCGCGAGAAGGACAGAATGCCCGGAAGCTTCGAGAGCACGGCGTCGAGAAGATCGTAAGCCATCCATACATATACGATCCATAACGGGAGCTGCACACCGAACCATACAAAGACGTAGTTTGACTTTACTGGACTAATAAGGTGGAAACCCCCGGCATAGAAAACGCCCCAGGAAACCAAAGTGAAAACAAGATAGGCGGAGAAAACCCGATATATAAGACGTAACCGCAGGGTAGATAACCGAATAAGTAGCGCGAGGCAGGCTAATACGTTAACCACGTAGGCGAACTGATTCGATGTGGTCATCGCTCATTCGAATGGTAAATCAGGCAGGTGGCGTGAGTAAAGTTTCGGATGACCAATTGCAAGGCCACCTGCCGAAATAGTAAAGGGGAAATCCTATAACGACATGGAACCGTCGGAATTCGGGACCGGCAGCTGGTTAGTGAACCATGGCATGGAACCATCTGGATTCGGCGGCGGGAGCTGGTTAGTGAACCATGGCATGGAACCGTCGGGATTTGGGGGTGGCAGCTGAATTGCAGACGATATTTGCACGTGTATGTTTTCCGCAGGCACAACGGCCGCACTCACTAACTGGGCGGCGCTCAGGCCAACCAACAATAAAGATCCCGCTATAGTTTTTTTCATAAATAGTCCCAATTTGCCCCAAAAATGTTTTCTTAAAATTTTTGCTTACAGGGGCTAAGTTAACGTAGGCCCTTATTCTACTGTGGTTTACGGGGAACGTTTTCTGTTAACAGAACGCTCTAGTCCTGCCGGTACCGAAGTGCGTTGTGCTGAACTCGCGACCGTGTAATGATCAGACTACGGGGTGATGTTGGCAACAAAACACAGCCGAGAGGAACAGGAAGCGCTAGATGCGCTCTGGCTGAGCAATCTCTCCCATATTAAAACCTTCTACGGACGGCTTGTATACCTGGCGGGGTTACGCAACCCGGATACCGGACGATACGAACACTACGGCCTTACGCTCGATGCAACAGCAGGTTCCGCGCATAGGGCATTCCGCCGCATTCACGAGACCATTTTCCGGGAGTGGGTGCGGATATCCCTCGAGCAAAAAATGGCCGATGTTGAAGCCTATATCGCCGGAATCGATCAGGTGGACGAGTCACAGCTCATCGACGCCTGGCTACGGCTGACCCCGTATAAGAACCTGGTACCCGCCTCCATCCAGGGGCCCGAGCGGCAGATGCATGTATCCGATTTCGAAGCGATTCTGGGCTTGCTCATGAACCGGTATGGCGTCGCTTCCCCTGATCGAAACGCATAGCAACGCCCACCACCTGGCCGATAACATCCACTTCGCTCACCCGGAACAGTTCCGGGGCAGTTTGGGAAGCTGTGTGTGAGTGAGCGACCACGAAACCGTCTATTTCCGAAACCCAGCAACAACGGAACCCGGCCCGATGCTCCAGAAAGTAAATGGGACGCTCGAACTCGTCCGCCCATCCCTCTGAAACGATCTTCCTTTTTGTGTCGTCGATCTGGACGAACGAACCAGGCGCGAGGATCGGGTACATCGACCAGTCTTCGGTACCGATGAATCCGTAGCGCTGGCGGCGCAAATCGAGCCCGGCCAGCAGCCCGGCCGAAACCGGTCCCCAGCGTTGGATGTGCCGGCTGAGGAAGGAAGTTCGAGCCAAATCGACGGAGGAGTCAAGATCAAGAGGAAGACTCTTGTCCGGCAACACCGGTTGGCCGAAACTCAACGAGTGCGTCTGGCTGAGCGGTACCGATGCCGCGTCCGATGGGAGCTGGGCTAGATCAACCCCGTACCAGGTCATCACGTCACGCACATCCAGACGATAGATGGCGCATAACGAATAGAGCCGGTAAAGAGACGGCACCGTGCCCTTATTTTCAATGTCCGCCAGACGACTCAATCCGATCGAGAACTCATCGTTGCGGTGCCGGAAAGCGATCCTCTGGCTGGCCTCCTCCACATCGCGATATCGTAAACCCAGACGCTCGCGCGCCCGCCGTAGTTTTTGTCCGGGTTCGTTCGTCGGTTCCAATTTATTGATTACAGGCGTCGCCTTCTCCTTCAAGTGATTACAAACACGGCACTTCTTCGCATTCGATGGATCCCTCACGAACGGGGATTTAAAATCGCCGCGAGCGCTGTTCTGTTTTCAGAACAATTATCCCCGAAAGAAGCGTATTCGGCGCACAGGGAGGTTGTAAGTGTCGCAACGGGGCGAGGCGTCGGCAATCAGTACTCGCCCCATAAACTACTGGAAACAATCAGGTTCAATCTCCCTATCGGATTCTTCTTAGGTGTTCGTACTCTGGTACGGTTAGTACTTTGATAATAGGACCATAAGGGTAAAGACACATGGCCAACAAGGCTCGGACAACTGCCGCATTTCAAGGAGAATTAGGCGCTTTCAGCCATGCCGCGGCTCGAAAATTCCTCGGAGAACGCATTGACGTGAAACCGTGCGTTCGCTTTGATGACGTATTTCAAGCATTACGATCGGATAAGGCGACTCACGCCGTTATTCCGATTGAAAACACTTTGCACGGCAGCGTTCACGAAAATTACGATCATCTTTTGGAATATGACGTTCCCATCGTGGCCGAAACCAGTATTCGGATTTCACATCAACTGATAGCAATGCCGGGCACGCGATTGCGGGATGTGCGGCGCGCATTTTCGCATCCGGTCGCTATAAATCAATGTTTGGGATTCTTTTCAGCGAATCCGAATATCGAGCAAACACCGTTTTACGACACAGCGGGCAGTGTGAAAATGCTGCGGGACGAGCGGCCGGAGGGCGCGGCCGCGATCGCTTCGGTCACGGCCGCGGAAATCTACGGCGGCGTAATACTCAAAAAAGGGATTGAAGACGACCGGCGCAACTTCACGCGATTTTTTCTGCTGACGAAACAGAAGGAAAAGCGTAGATCGACAGGCGGACCGTGGAAGACGTCGCTCGTCTTATCGACACCGAATAAACCCGGATCACTGTTTAAAGTGATGGCAACTTTTGCTTTGCGTGAACTTAATCTTACCAAGATTGAGTCACGTCCTCTCAGGGGAAAACCCTGGGAGTATTTGTTCTATATTGACTTACACGGACATACAGAGGATGAACCCGTAGCGAACGCGCTCCGCCATCTTGCGGAAATCACGAGTGTTTTGAAAGTGTTAGGTAGTTATCAGACCGTCCCATGATTGCACTGGGCGATCTAATCTGCAGCACGGGGTCTCACTAGCTGCGGATATTTCTTGGTACTAGTCCTCTAGATGTCGTAGTAGAGCGCGAACTCGTAAGGGTGCGGCCGCAAACGCACAGCTTCGGCTTCCGCCTTGCGCTTATAACTGACAAATGTCTCGATCAGCTCCTCTGAGAAAACATCACCTCGGGTCAAGAATCCGTGATCTTCCTCGAGACTGGTTAAAGCCTCATCCAGGCTACCGGGCATCGACGGCACTTTTTTCATTTCCTCAGGCGAGAGATCGTAAATATCTTTATCGAGCGGCTCACCGGGATCGATCTTGTTCAAAACGCCATCAAGCCCCGCCATCATCATGGCCGAGAAGGCAAGATACGGATTGCAAGAGGGATCGGGCGGCCGGAACTCAACGCGCTTTGCCTTCGGACTGGTGGAGTACATGGGAATCCGGACGGCCGCGGAACGATTGCGGCGAGAATAGGCAAGGTTGACCGGCGCTTCGTAGCCAGGCACGAGGCGTTTGTAGCTGTTGGTGGTGGGAGCGATGATCGCGGCGAGTGCGCGAGCGTGTTTCAGCAGGCCTCCGATGTACCACAATGCAGTTTGGCTGAGGCCGGCGTAACCGTCTCCTGCAAAGAGAGGCTTTCCTTCGGCCCAGAGACTTTGGTGCGTGTGCATCCCGCTCCCATTGTCGCCGAACAGCGGCTTAGGCATGAACGTCACAGTTTTTCCATATTGGTAGGCGACATTGCGCACGATGTACTTGTACAGCATCATGTTGTCGGCAGATTTGATCAGGGTGTCGAACTTCTGATCGATTTCGCACTGGCCGCCGGTCGCGACCTCATGGTGATGGCACTCAATCTCCAGGCCGCACTCGATCATTGTTGCGACCATTTCGCTGCGGAGATCCTGGTAGTGATCGGTCGGGGGAACCGGGAAATAGCCTTCTTTATAGCGCGGCCGATAGCCGAGGTTGTTAGTTTCGCGTCCTGAATTCCAGCGCCCCTCCTCCGCGTCGATGAAGTAGAAGCCGCTATGCTGATTCTGGTCGAAACGGATGTTATCAAAGACAAAGAACTCGGCTTCGGCGCCAAAATAGGCGGTATCCGCAATGCCGCTGTTTTTCAAATAGAGTTCGGCCTTCTTGGCGATCCAGCGCGGATCCCGGTCATAGTGCTGGCGTGTGATGGGGTCGATGATGTCGCCCAACATCACCACCGTGCGCGTTTCAGCAAATGGGTCGAGGAAAGCCGTCGCGGTATCGGGGATGATAAGCATGTCGCTTTCATTGATCGCAGCCCAGCCGCGGATACTCGAACCATCCATACCGAAGCCGTCTTCGAGCGAATCCTCACTGAGTTGGCTGATCGGATAGGTGACGTGCTGGGTAAGGCCGGGGAGATCGGTGAAGCGGAGATCGAACTGCCTCACCTCGTTTTCTTTGGCAAAATCGAGGAGTTCCTTGGGGGTCATCTGTTCTCCATGCGCGGTAGATTTTTTGCCACAGAGACGCGGGCCGATTCTCCCGAGTGGCGGGCAACAGCATCGCGTAACGGCAACATCTATAACGGTAATACACTTCGCTTTTTAGAAATGGCCGAGAACCGAGCTCAGCGGACCCGCGCGATACGGGCGGCGTGGTAGCGCAGGAAAGCCGCTGCGCCCTCTTTGCCCATATAGCGCTCGAGCAATCGCGGATCGGTCTTCACCAGATCGACCACGATGAGTCCGTCGAGAGTGTTCGAGAAATTAGAGTCCACATTGAAGCCAAGCAGCTTGCCGCCGAGCCTAAGATATTGTTTGAGCAGTATCGGAACGCCCTTCTGGTCAGTTTCGATATCGGCAATGAAGGCCGACAGGTCTTCAATGTCCCAGGCCACGCTATTTTCAAGGTCGGTGTCCCAACCTTGAAGCGGCCGCGTGCGCAGCGGACTGCGAGCGCGGACGAAGCGGGCAAGATCCTCGGCTCGGCAATACTCTTTGAGAAAGTGGACGATCAACTGACGCGAGTTGGGATGATAGTCGTTGCTGATGCTGACCGGTCCGAATAGGATTTTGTACTCAGGATGGTCCCGCACATACGCGCCGATACCGCGCCACAGCAGCATTAGGGGCGCATAGCTTCGCTGGTATTCGCGACGCACGAACGATCGGCCCATCTCGATGGCTGGATTGATCCGTTTCAGGAATCCGCTGCGATAGGCGAACAGGGTTCCGGTGTAGAAACCCTTCTCGCCGAAGTTGTGCAGGATCAGGTCGGATTGCCCGAGGCGGTATGCGCCGACCACTTCGCGTGCCGCTCGGTTCCATAGAAACAGGTGAAGGTAGTAACTATCGAATTCGTCGAGATCGATCGGCTTCCCGGTTCCTTCGCCGGTTTCGCGAAAGGTCAGCTCCCGGAGGCGGCCGATCTCGCGAACCACGTTCGGAGCCCGGTTGGCGTCTGCCAAGAACACGGCCGTGCCCCCTTGTTCGTCTAACAGCGCGGTTTGCGGCAGAGCGGCGATCTCAGACTCCATCAGACTTGGGTCAGTCGCCTCGACCAAAGGCTGCGGATGGATCTTGGTTGAAGGCAATGGCTGGCGCCCCGGAATGAGCAGAAACGGGAGAGCCGGCTTAGGCTCCTGCCGATTGCCCAGGACGTAGGTCTTGCGCCGCAAGAAGTCGATGCGTTCGAGATCGCTGTCGAAGGACTCGAACTTCTTATAAGGAACCAGGTTCCCGGTGCGAACCGTCAGAGCCTTGCCGGTCTTATTTAAGAATTCGCGCGGCAGCAGAGCCGTTCGCAAGCGCGAATGGATCAGCCCGGCGATTTGAAAGGCAAGCCCGTTCTGGCCTTCCAGAAACATCGGTAAGACGGGCGCCTTGGCGAGAGTGATCAAGCGAGCGACGGTCCGGCTCCAGGGCGGATCCGTCACTATGCGCCGCCGCGGCTGGAAGCTGGCCACTTCGCCGGCGGGAAAAACCACAAGCATGCCATCCTTTTTCAGCCACTCAAGCGATTCGCGCAGCCCATGGCGGTTGGAGCGTTTAGCGGCGCCGCCCCCGAACGGGTCAACCATGATGAGGCGTTCGGCAATCAACGGAAATTGTGCCAGCAGTGAGTTGGCCAGAATTCGGACATCCGGCCGAACTTGTTCAAGTAAGGCTCCCAGCACGACTCCCTCGATAATTCCGAACGGATGATTGGCGACAACAACGACAGGGCCGGATTTTGGGATTCGCTCCGCATCCAGCGGAAGCATGTTCCATTTAACGTCCAGCACGTCGAGCACGGCCTGGAACAATGTGCGATCACCGGCCCGCAGTAGGGCCTGTTTATAGACCAACTCCAAATCCGGGATGCGCAGCCATCGCTGGACGAGGCGCAGCAGCACCGAGTTCCGATTCGAGTCGAACAGAGTGGAACGCGATCCGGCAGGATCGGTTCGGGACGACGCGTCAATCCGGATTTCCGGGGTCATAGCGAATACCACAAAATACTACGGTTGAGCGAAATTCTAATAAATACTGCTTGACAGTCAAGTTACGGAGTTTAGTTGCCCGACTTCCCTAGAAGCGTTGCGGGCTATAATCGCCGGAGGAATGCGAAATTTGTTTTGCTTTCGAGCTGCCGTGCTCGGTTTGACGGCGGCCATTCTGCTGATAGCACAATCCGCCGCGCCGCCGGTTCATCATACGACTGCTCCCGCCGCACCGCCTGTGCCCCTGCCGGCGGAACCCGGAACTTACGCGGTCTTTTACACATCAATGGGCAACGTTGTCTGCAAGCTTTTCGACAAGGATGCGCCAAAAACTGTTGCAAATTTCATTGGACTCGCCTCTGGAACCAAAAGCTGGACAGATCCAACCACTGGCAAGTTAAAGCGAGTTCCGCTGTATTCCGGTACGACTTTCCACCGCGTGATACCGGACTTTATGATTCAAGGCGGTGATCCTACGGCGACCGGCATGGGCCAGCCGGGTTATAAATTTGATAACGAGATCAGCCCGAACCACAGTTTCGATAAACCCGGAATCCTGGCGATGGCGAATTCCGGACCCAATACGAACGGTTCGCAATTTTTCATTACAACAAGCCCGCAACAGAGGCTGGACGGAAACTACTCGATCTTTGGCGAGGTGGTCTCGGGCCAGGACATAGTGGATGCAATTTCCAAAGTGCCTACAGGAGAGGCGGACAAGCCGATCACCCCGGTAAAACTGATCCGCATTGCAATTCGAAAAGTTGCCGCCAAACCAGGCGTCGAGCCGGCCCCGCCGCCAAAATAGCAAAGTTTACGTATAATTACGGTTGCATAGGCTTGAACTGGGCCCCTTCCCAGCCCAATTTCCTGTTATCTTTGTAAAGAAGGGCAAAAGTACTGGAATTATTTGTGCGATTAGTACAACCTTTTAGGTACTATTTTTCGGAGGGCCAGTGCGTTCTTTCGATGACAGCTCCGCAGTTAAGTTTACCGCAGCCAACCGAGATCAGTGGCTGGCTAAGCTGAAGAAGCAAAACGTTGTTTTGGTGGACCTGCGGCCCGTCGAACAGTTTGCCACCGGCTTTATACCGGGAAGTCTGAATTTACCCTCCTCGGCCTGCCTCGCGGCACTCGCCGGGAATGCGTTCTTCGAAGGACGGGAGGTTGTCTTCCTCTCTGAGGACGAGCGATCCGTAAACGAAACAGCCGCAGCTTTTCAGCGATTAGGTTATCCGGCCATTGCAGGATGGTTCACGCCCGGCATATTGTCGTTGTGGCGGCAACACGTGTCCAAGCTTGGGCAAATTGAAGAGATCCACGCGGATACGCTCGCGGTTCGTATCGCAGCGTGGAAGACGCTGGTCTTGGATGTCCGGGCAAATGAGGACGACCACACGGCGCGGATTCCAGATTCGATCCACATCCCTCTTGAGGAACTGCCGGCTTCAATAATTGGACTTCCGAGTGAGACCAATATCACGGTGATCTGCAGCACGGGTAATCAATGCTCGTTTGCCGCAAGCCTTCTTTGGCGATTGGGATATCGCAATCTTTCGATCCTGACTGGCGGCATTGCGTCCTATATTCGCCGGGGTCTGCGGGTTGTCACCTCAACGCCTTAACTGGAAGAAGCGCGGCGGATTCCTTTGTTTCGAAGCAGTTGCGGGGAAATTACCAAACGAACTCCAGCTCATTCGCTGAAAGCCGAGAGATTCCCTTCATCCGGCTCCAGCAGCAGCACCCTTCGGTCTGGATAATAGTCGATCAGCTTTTGGTCCTCTTTAGCGCCCAGGTCCCGCGCCCAGACGATCCGGGAATCGTCCATATCGGCGGCGTTGTAGACCCATTCCTCCTGGAAAACATGCCGCGGCGAATAACGCACAAAGACCAGCAGCTTACCCGGTATCTTCGATAACCGGTGCTTAATATCGATCCGGCGTTGAGGATTGCCATGATTGATGACATCCCAGGTCTCAAAACTCGCCAGCCCGACTGGCGCGCCCGAACCCTCAAACAGATGCATTCCATACCAAAGCAGGAACTGCGCCAGGCACAGGACGACGACCACGGTCGCAATCTCGGGACGCCATCGCGCCAATCGCTCCAGGCCGGCTACGCTTATTAATAAGAACAGACACGTCACTGCCGCCAGGTAGTGAAACTGAAATGCCGGGAAGAAGTTCACGCCCAAGGCAAACAGGAGCAGCGTGATCAGTACCCAAGCGTCGCGATAGGTGCGGACCGTCACGAGGAACGCGACGAGCGCGAGATAGAGCGGCGCGAGAAAGAAGAACCGGTAGAAGCGGACCCGGTATTCCAGCCTCAGCAGGTATGATCCAAAGGTCTCCGGACTGCTCTGAAACGAACGTTGCATGCGATAACCGAGCGCCTGCTGCGGGGTCAGAGCACTGTGCGGAACAACTGGACTCTGAAAGGTCAGCGCCGCCGGTACGCCGTACTGGTACTGGCTCAGCAAGTAGGGCAGGGTAGTCCAACTGCCGGTGACGCTTCGGTTTTGTAACAGTATCAGGCTCATCGGCGGCAGCAGCGCCAAACCCACCAGCAGCACCGGCCTCCAAGCCTTACGCCAATGCACTGGCGGTTTGAGAGCAGGCAGAAAGAACAGTAGGATCGATAAGACCAGGAATACGGACTCATAGGGGCGGGTCAAGATGTGCATACCTAAGCCCGCGCCCAGCAGTGCGGCGTTGCGCTTCCTTGGGCTGTGGCCCATGCGCCGTAGCGCTCCAAAAACCAGGCATCCCGCCGCCGCCGCGACGGCGCCGCCCCAGTAGCTGTTCGTCCAGGTGCTCAGCGGCCCGAACTCAATCACCGCCAGTATTCCGCCTAACAGCGCCCACCCCGGACTGACATAAGCCCGGAGCATCCAATACGTTAAGGCGCAAAACGCGCTCACCGCGAGCAGAACCCCCGCCCACGGCAATCCGAACAGCGTCCATCCGATCGCCATCGCCAGCCCCTGGCCAAGCGGATAGATGGAGCTATACGTCGGCCGCTGCAGCACAAAAAACGTTTCGAAGAACTGGGGGAGTGCATGCGGGGGATTGGCCAGCCGCAGATGCCGCAGCGTGTCGGCAACCAGAAGGTGTCCGAACTCGTCGTAGATGTCGGGCGTCGGGACGGGATGGTGGGGCAGCAACATCAGCCGCAGTGCAACCGGCAGCGCCGCCAGTAAGATCATGCAAGGTACCGTCCGCTCGGCAACGCGTACTGCGAATGGCATTATCCAGGGACGCCAAACCAGTCCGCAGAACACCAGCAGCGCCGCCAGCCCGAGCTCGAGCAGATCCACGGCCGCCAATCCGATAGGGTTATGAAAGGAGTTGAAATTCATCGGCAGGAAGAACCAAGTGGGCCAACCGCCATGCTAGCGGAACCTTCGGCCAATTACACCGTTGCGGATCAGGAGCGTATGACCCGGGCAAACAACTATTTTGCCTGGCAAGGACGCTTAATTACTGGTGAACTGGGCCGCCGTGTCGTTGAAGTGGGCGCCGGGATCGGCAACTTCACTCGCCTGCTGCTCGACCGCGAAGCAGTATTTGCCCTCGATATCGAACCGGCGTGCGTCGATCGCCTCCGCAATCGCTTTGCCGGACATCCAAATCTGCAAGTGATGGCCGGCGATGCCGCTAGCGTCGTGCTCCGCGACCTCTCTCGCTTCAAACCTGACTCCTGCGTCTGCATTAATGTGCTCGAACACATTCAAGACGACCAGGCTGCGCTCGAGAACATGCGGTCAGCGCTCGTTCCGGGCGGGATCATCGTGCTCCTGGTGCCCGCTTTTCCGGCGCTCTATGGCCCGATCGATCGGAATCTCGGCCATTGCCGCCGCTATACGCGCCAAACCCTTACCGATACTGCCCGCGCCGCCGGTCTCGCCGTCCGAAAGATGCATTATGTAAACGTGGCCGGCTTTTTTGGATGGTGGATCAACGCGCGAATACTGCGCTTGGAGGCTCAATCCGCGGCCCAGATCGGTCTTTTCGACCGCTACATTGTGCCGCCAATGTCGCGTATTGAATCGGTGTGGCGCCCGCCCTTTGGTCAATCGCTCTTCGCAGTTCTGCAAAACTCGTGAAAGTTTCGATCATCATTCCGGTCTACAACGAGTTCCGTACCTTCCCCCAGGTGCTCGCGCGGGTACTCGCGGCGCCGCTTCCGGATGGCTGTACTAAAGAGATAATCGTCGTCGACGATGGTTCGACAGATGGAACCCAACATCTGCTCGATCTGCACACGCAATCCGGTGCGGTCGTCGGCTATCACTCGGCGCAAAATGCAGGTAAAGGCTCGGCCTTGCGGACCGGCATCGCTCTTGCGTCGGGCGATGTCATCCTGACGCAGGACGGTGATCTCGAATACGATCCTCGCGATTACAGGCGCATCCTCGAACCGATCGTAGCAGGCGCAGCCGACATCGTATATGGGTCGCGCTTTCGCGGCAAACCGGCGGGCATGGCGCTCAAAAATCGATTGGCTAATTGGATCCTGACCACCACTGCGAACCTTCTCTACAATGCCCGCATCACAGACGAAGCGACGGCTTACAAAGCTTTTCGCAGCGGCTTACTCCGCGATTTACACCTCGAATGCCGCCGGTTCGAGTTCTGCCCGGAAGTCACCGCCAAAGTGCGCCGCCTTGGCTACACGATTCACGAAGTTCCCATTCGTTACAATGCGCGAGGCATCGCCGATGGGAAAAAGATTCGGGCTCGCGACGGCTTTGAAGCGCTATGGACGCTCATAAAATTCCGATTCAAGCCGCTGGCGGCGTTCGTTCGTACCGCGCCCGCCACGATTTGAAGCGGCTCGCGCCCATTCTGATCATCGCCCTATTGCTGCGTCTTACTTTCCTTTGGCAATATCAGCACGACAAGCCGCATCAGGCGCTCGGCGCAATTCCTTTTCTCTTTGAACCCGGCAACATCGCCTATTCGCTTGCCCAGGGACACGGCTTCAGCTCGCCTTTCCGGGTCGAGACCGGACCCACCGCTTGGATGACGCCGGTGTACCCGCTGATTATTGCCGCCACTTTCAAAGTCTTCGGCATCTACACTTTCCAAGCCTTTCTGGGGGCAGCGATCTTGAACATTCTGTTCTCCGTCGCCACCTGCGTCCCCATCTATTTCATGGGCAAACGGTTTGGCGTCGCTTCGCTTGCCGCCTGGCTCTGGGCTGTGTTTCCGAACGCCATACTTCTGCCTGTCGAGTCGATCTGGGATGCCTCGTTGACCGCGTTGCTCGTCGCTTCCATTCTCTGGATGACCCTGTCGATCACGCGAGAATCAACCCGGCGCACCTGGATAGCGTACGGCCTGCTCTGGGGATTCACCCTCATGGTCAACGCCACCATGCTGGCCATGTTGCCGTTTCTGCTCGGTTGGCTGCTTTATCAGGTGCGGCGCATAGCAGGACCGGCCCTCGCGCTCGGCATCCTCGTCCTCTGCATCACGCCATGGACGATTCGCAATTATCTCGTCTTCCATGCCTTCGTACCGTTGCGCTCCGCCCTCGGACTCCAGCTTTGGGTGGGCAATAACGAACATTCGCAGGATCGCTCACCCGGGCAGTTGCATCCCATCGACAACCCCGAGGAACGGCGTCAATATGTCGAGTCGGGCGAGCTCGTCTACATGCACGACAAACTGCAGGCTGCTTTGATGTACATGGGCTCGCACCCCGAACGCGAGCTTCAGCTTACCGCCAACCGCTTCGTCGCCGTCTGGACGGGTGGTACGCCCCATCCCTTCGACGATTTTATCCGCAGCCGCTCATTCCAGTTTCGCCTCATCCTGCTCTTCAACATTTTTGTCACAATGGGCGCCGCCGCGGGCCTCATCGTGCTGCTGCTGCGCGGGGACCCGCGATTCTTCTTACTCGCTCCGTTTCCCGTGATACTGCCTTTCGCCTACTATCTGACGCTCGCCTCCGCCCGGTACCGCCATCCGATCGATCCGGTGATCATTCTGCTGACGGGAATTGCCGTTGGTTTCAGGAACAAACACGGATAGCAATGCGTAGTCCTTATCTGAATCTGATGTCTCCTTCTCTGAATCCTATGTGTGATCCTAGAAATAAGCTCTGTAAAGGATAGGCTGCGTGCGTTCTGTACCGTCTCTGTTGACCGTTGTAATCTCCGTTTTTCTCACTGCCTGCAGTTCGAAGCACGCGCGACAAGAGATGCCTGCGTTCCCGCCGGTCGCGGTGCGCGCCGTTGCGGCGGTTTCTTCCAACGTTCCTCTTGCAGTGTCGGCTATCGGCAATGTACAGGCTCTAACGTCGGTCGACGTCAAATCCCTAGTGGCCGGCCAGATACTTGCTGTTCACTTCTCCGAAGGGCAGGAAGTGCAAAAGGGTCAACTCCTTTTCGAAATCGACCCGGAATCGCTGAATCGTCAAATGACAGAGCAGGAGGCAGAGTTGGCGCGCGACAGCGCCCTCACCAGCCAATCCAAAGCTAATGTCGAGAAAGATTCAGCGATGCTGAAAAGCGCGAAGGCGCAAGCCGATCGCGCCGTGTCTCTCGCCAAAGAAGGCATCTTCTCAAAAGAGCAGACCGAGGGGCTCGTCGCGACATCGGAATCGGACCAAGCCGCGCTCGATGCGGATCGAGCGGCGGTCGAAAGCTCAGAGGCCGCCGTGGTCGCCGACAAGGCAAAAATTGCCCAGACCCGCCTGCAACTGACTTATACCAAGATCGCCGCGCCAATTTCGGGCCGCGCCGGAGCCATCAACCTTCAACCTGGGAACCTGGTGAAAGATAACGACACCAACGCGATGGTCACCATTCTTGAGGATTCGCCGATTTATGTCGCGTTCTCGGTTCCGGAACAACTTTTACCGGACGTGCGCAAGTACGATGCGGTGCATCCGTTGCTTGTGACGGCGATGGTGAATGGCGCCTCCGTTCAAGGCAAGCTGGACTTCATTGACAACACGGTCGATATGACCACCGGCACGATCAAGTTGAAAGCTCGTTTCGACAACCACGACCGGATGCTGTGGCCTGGACAATTCGTCGACGTTCGCGCCCAATTGAGCGTGGAACCGGATCGCATTGTTGTTCCAAACCGCACCGTTCAAACCGGACCAAACGGCGGTTACGTATGGGTGATGAACCCGGCCGATTCTACCGTGGCAATGCGGCCGGTACACGTAGAGCGCACATTCAAGGAAAAGGGCGACGAGCTGGCTGTTGTCGGTACTGGATTGCATCCGGGCGAAATGGTGATCTCCGAAGGACAGATGCGCCTGATGCCTGGCGCTAAGGTTCACGTTCTACCCGCCAGCGCGCCTTTAAGTGATGCCGCCGCTCCCGGCGCGCCGGGGGCATAAGAGGGACCATATGGCCATTACGGATCTGTTCATACGCCGCGCCGTCACCACGTGCCTGGTGATGTCGGGCATCTTGGCTTTCGGCATATTGAGTTATGACAGTCTGCCGGTTAGTGCGCTGCCGACGGTCGAATACCCAACGATTCAAGTGGCGGCGTCGCTACCTGGCGCTAATCCGGACACGATGGCTTCGTCGGTGGCCACGCCGCTTGAAAAAGAGTTTTCAACCATTGCAGGGATCGACAGCATGTCCTCAACCAACAGCTTGGGGACCACTAACATTACGCTGCAGTTCAGCCTGAGCCGTAATATTGACGCCGCCGCGCAGGACGTGCAATCGGCTATTGCCCGCGCTGGCGGTTCTCTGCCTCCCACCATGCCGTCGCCGCCTTCCTATTCGAAGGTGAATCCGGCCGAGCAGCCGGTCCTGTACATGACCCTGCAGTCGAGCACGATGAGCCCTTCGCAACTCGACGAGTACGCCGAGACGCTGATTGGAAGGCGCATCTCGATGGTGAGCGGAGTAGCGCGCGTTCAGGTTTATGGCGCGAAGCAATACGCGGTGCGCATCCAGGCCGATCCTCAGAAATTGGCCACGCGCCAGATTGGTCTCGAAGACATTCGCGCCGCGGTCGGTACGGGCAGTTTGGACCTGCCCGCGGGTACGTTGGACGGCAATAATAAGGCGTACACCGTCCAATCGAATAGCCAGCTAAACAATGCGGCTCAATTTCGGCCTCTCATCGTTGCTTATCACAACGGCGACCCGGTTCGGCTCGGCGATGTCGCCAATGTTCTGGACAGTGTATCCACGCCTAAGACGATCTTTTGGATCGATGGCAAGGTCTCCCAAGTGCTAGCCGTGCAAAAACAGCCGGGTTCAAACACGGTGGCGGTGGTGGACGGAGTCAAAGCGGTCCTGCCCTCTCTGCGGCAAACGATGCCGGCCGGAGTTTCACTGGAGGCGACGTTCGACGCATCCCGGAATATTCGCGACTCTATTGCCGATGTGAAATTCACTCTACTCGTTACGATCACGCTCGTCATTCTGGTCATCTTCGTCTTCTTGCGCAACTTTTCGGCAACGGTGATTCCAAGTCTTGCCGTACCCTTATCGATTCTCGGCACGTTCGGGGCAATGAAGCTGCTCGGCTTCACCGTAGACATGCTCTCGATGATGGCGATCACGCTGTCGGTCGGGTTTGTAGTCGATGACGCCATTGTGATGCTCGAGAACATTGTTCGCCACATGGAGATGGGCAAACCGCGGATGCAGGCGGCTCTTGAGGGCGGCCGCGAAGTGGCGTTCACGATTGTGTCCATGACTGTTTCGCTGGTCGCAGTCTTTATCCCCGTGCTCTTCATGTCGGGCATCATCGGACGCTTGCTCCGGGAATTCTCGATCACGATCGCCGTCGCCGTGCTGATCTCCGGATTCATCTCGCTGAGCCTCACGCCGATGCTCTGCAGCCGTTGGCTTAAACCGGAGACGGGGCATCACAACCGTTTCTATCGCTGGTCGGAGTCTTTCTTCGATTTCATCAACAACTTCTATCGGCGTTCGCTGGAACTGGTGCTTCGGTGGCGGCTCGTCACACTGCTTCTGAGCATCGGGCTCACCGCCGCGACCATCTATCTGTTCGTCATTATGCCGAAAGGCTTCATGCCCACCGTGGACACTGGTTTTGCCTTCGGCGGCACGGAAGCGGCACAGGACGTCTCATTCGACCAGATGGCCGTTCTACAAAAGCAGGTCTCCGACCTCATTCAACGGAATCCGTGGGTGGCGCACGTTGGCGCGGGTACGGGCGGATTTGCCCAACAGAACCAGGGCTTCATGTTCGTTATGTTCAAGGATGGCAAGCGGCCGCCGGGGAACGCGATCCTGGGTCAAGTGATGATGCAGATCATGAATATCCCGGGCGTTGTTGGCTTCCTGCAGATTCCGCCCCTGATCACCATTGGCCAGCAGGAAGGCCGTAGCCAGTACTCGGTCGCTTTACAGGACGCCGACACGGCCGAGTTGTACCGATGGGCGCCGCAAATCGAGATGGCGCTGAGGTCCCTGCCGCAGATCACGGACATTTTCAGCGATCTGCGCTTGAGCAGCCCGCGGGTGGACGTGGTGATTAACCGCGACCGCGCTCTGGCGTTGGGCGTCACGCCGGATGCGATCGCGAATACGCTGTACGACGCATATGGAAATCGCCGTATCGCGACCATCAACGCCGCGTCCAATCAATACGACGTCGATATGGAAGTGTTGCCGCAGGACCAGCGCGATCCGGCTGCGCTATCGCAGCTATATCTGCGATCGACGAACAATAAAATGATCCCGCTCGCAGCCGTCACCGATTTCAAGCAGAATGTTGCCCCGCTTAGCGTCAACCATATTGGCCAACTGCCTGCGGTTAACTATCAATTCAATCTGCGGCCCGGTGTAGCGCTGAGCCAAGCAACAACGGCTATCGACCAGATCTCACGCAAACTGGGGCTGCCCGATACCATCAGCTTCACCTACCAGGGGACAGCGGAAGCATTCCAAACTTCGCTGAAGGGCCTGACCGTGCTGCTGATCATTGCCGTGCTTGTGATCTATCTCGTGCTGGGAATCTTGTATGAGAGCTTCATCCATCCCATAACGATTCTGTCCGGCTTGCCCGCAGCGGGGTTAGGCGCGCTGATCACACTGATGATTTTCCATCAAGACCTGAATCTGTATTCGTTCGTGGGCATTATTCTGCTGATCGGAATTGTGAAAAAGAACGCAATCATGATGATTGATTTCGCCCTCGAAGCACAGCGGCAGCGCGGGCGATCGCCGCACGACGCCATCTTCGAAGGTTGCATGCAGCGCTTCCGGCCGATCATGATGACCACGATGGCTGCACTGCTCGGAACGTTACCCATCGCGATTGGCGCGGGTCCTGGCGGCGAAGCCCGCAGACCTTTGGGAATCGCGGTAGTCGGAGGCTTGGTGGTCTCGCAAGTTCTCACGCTGTACATCACGCCGGTTATTTACCTCTATCTGGACCGGTTGCGCACTGGCCGGGAGCAGCGAGCGGACAGGACCGAGGCCATGGAAGTTTGGCCCACGCATGAGCCGGCCGGCCGGTTATAAATTATTTGGCCTCGTCGGGGGAATCTGTGGTTAGCTGGCGTGTTTCGAACAGCTGCCGAAACTCCGTCCTGAAAGATCCCTCGCGAGTCTATTGAATTCTGGCGGTCTTCCTGCTAACATCACTACGTGATACGAAGTACGCGCGACGTAGTTGAAGAGCCCGGCCTTGGGCGCTATTCCGACCCGCCGTTACTTGTCCTCGCGAGCCTCGCCGATGGGCCAAAACACGGACACGCTATGCTCGAAGATATCGCTCGCATGAGCGGAACGCGACTGGGTCCAGGGACGCTGTACGGCGCAATTGCACGCTTGGAGCGTGAGAAGCTAATTGAGCCGCTACCCGCCGAGGAAAGGCGCCAGCCGTACCGCTTGACCTCCGCCGGTCGCCGGGTTCTCCGCGCAAAGCTCGCAACATTGTATGGATTCGCCCGAGCAGGCCTTCGAAAGTTGGAGGCGTGATGAACGCCCGGCTTGTCAGGCAGTTGACGAGATTATACCCGCCGGAGTGGCGAGCCCGCTATGGCGACGAATTCCAGGAGCTCCTTGAGATTCATTCTTCAGCCCGCCGAGCGGTCCTGAGCGTAGTCGGGTGGGCGATATATGAACGTGCGCTCTGGTTAAGTGGGCTCTCTATGGATTCTCGTCAAAAATCGCTGGCATTTACGCTGTACGCCTCGCTGGCAGTCCTTGCCGCAGGCATGAATTTCTATTGGACCGTTGAAGATACACCGCTCGCGGCGGCGATGCGGGCACATTCCACACTGTCGGCGACTTGGAATCTGGTCAGACTCGGTGCGCTTCTCGCCCTCATCGCACTCACTCTTGTTGCTGTTCCCCTGTTCCTCACTATCATGAGAACCGCTGCGGCCCGCCCCAAATGGAATGTGATCCTCCGATTGGCTGTGCCACCGTGCGCCGTACTAATCGTGCTGATTTGGCTGGTCGGAGCAACAAAATTATCCGGGGCGCATTGGGTGCCGACCCCCTGGGATGTGGCCGGGGATTGGACCGCACCCGCTGCCTGGCCGTCGCTGCCCACTCGAGTCGTGCTAAGTTGCGTGACGTTCCTTCTGTTGATCATCGGCCTTGTCGTGAGTGCAATCAGTGTCAGGCAGGTGATTGCCCAAAGTGATTTATCAGGGATTAAAGGCGTCTGGTTCGTCGCGCCCTCGCTACTGTTCGCCACGTCGGTTGTCGTGATGTCAATCGGCGTATCGGCTTGGGGTTGGTTCGTTCAACAATACGCGGCATATGACTTCCACACCCGCAATGGCGGGCTCTTCACCAGCACAAACTTCACGTCTTGGGCGGCGAGTTGCCTTGTGTACCTCTTGGCCACGGCGACGGCTGTTCAAAGCGCACGGTCAGCTTTGCATGGCACGGGAAGCAGCGCTGATGATTGACTCTTTCGCGATCGAAACTCGAGGGCTCACCCGTAGGTTCGGGTCGCGCACCGCGGTTGACAGCATTGAGCTGTGCGTACCTCGCGGTGTCATCTACGGGTTTCTCGGTCCCAACGGCGCCGGAAAGACGACAACGATCCGGCTCTTACTGGGCTTGCTCCATGCCGATTGTGGCAGCATTCTCTTGAATGGCCAGTTCCTGACCAAAGAGCGCCGCGAAGTGCTGCGTGACATCGGGGCGCTGGTCGAGACGCCATCGCTGTATCCGCATCTGACGGGTCAGGAGAATCTTGAGGTCACCAGACGTATTCTCAACCTGCCCAGGTCTCGTATAGCGGATACCCTCGCCCTTTTCGGTCTGACGGCCGACGCTCACCGGCCGGTCCGCAATTACTCATTAGGCATGCGCCAGCGATTGGGGCTTGCCCTCGCATGGTTAGGTCATCCGGGCCTAATGATCCTCGACGAGCCAGCCAACGGTTTGGATCCGTCCGGGATGCGAGAGTTGCGAGACCATCTTCGACAGTTGGCGCACGAACGCCACGTTACGGTGTTTCTCTCGAGCCATGTCCTCAACGAGGTCGAACAGATCGCCGATTGGATCGGAATCATTCATCACGGACGTCTCCTATTTCAGGGAAGGCTTGAAGAGCTGCAACGGTATCAATCGCCCTTGAAGCTGGCCACGGATCGAAGCTCCAATGCTGCCGCCGTCTTGGAAGCGCAGGGCTGGCGAGTCCTCGAAAACTTCGACGGCGCGGTTACTGTCGAGGTGCCTTCCGACACAGATGCCGCGCTGATCAATCGCTGTCTGCTAGAGCACGGAATACCGGTCTACCGGCTCGAGCGCCGGCCGGAAAGTTTGGAAGAGCTCTTTCTCCGCCTGGTTTCGAGCGGCGGACCGGGAGGTACCCAATGAATGATCTTTGGCGCGTTGCATCAGCCGAAGCGCTGAAGCTGAAACGAACGCTGGCTCTGCGGCTGGCGATCGGCGCCCCGATGATTATCGTTCTGCTCGTGTTTGGAATTTACTTGCAGCGCGGCGGACCCATGGCTGGCGCTAATCCGCTTACCGGCTATGCCCAGCTCATCCTGACGATCTGGACAATCATCGTCTTGCCGTTATATGCCGCGCTGGCCGCCGCGCTCCTTTCCTCGATTGAACATCAGAACGAGAGCTGGAAACATCTTCTTGCGCTCCCTGTACGCCGAGCCACGTATTTTGTCGCCAAATGGATTGCGGGTACCGGATTGCTATTTCTCAGTTCGCTGGTTCTCGTGACCGGTGTGCTGGCCACAGACGCAATCCTTCGCGTAGTGATATCGATCTGGAGTTCTTCATCCTTGCCCGTCGCGATGATCTTCAGGGGTGCAGCACTAAGTTTTTGCGCTGCGGGCCTCCTGTTTTCGATCCAGATGTGGATCAGCCTCCGGTGGCGGAGCTTTCTTCCCGGCATTGTTGTCGCCGTCATAGCGCTTGCCCTGATGTTCATCGCGATACCTCGTGGCGCGGCGTTCTTCGGGAGCCTATTCCCTTGGTCCCTTCCCGCAATGGCAATGGCACCAGTCAATCCGTATCGTCCGATCGCCGTGGGACTTGGCCTGATGGGAGGCGCTGCCGTGGGTGCAATCGCGTGCTGGATGCTATCACGGCGCGAGTTCTGCTGATGCTTAGGTGAAGCTTGGACATCAAGATGTCCTATGTTTCCGGTAGCTGTATCATTCACTTGGCAAGTTGCCGGAGCCCGAATACACCACGATTTCTTCTAACGACTCATTTACTTATCGAGCCAGCCCTGACTGATGAGCAGGTCGCGAAAGGCGGGATCGCTCATCGAAACGGCCGGGAAGTATGCCCCCGCAAGTGTGCGGGTCCACCATGCGCCCGTCTTCCGGTGCTCTTCCGGAGTTGTGAAGTGGTACTCGTACATCCGAGCGCGCACATACCGGGGCGGCTGGTTTGGAAACGGATTGGTGCGCAACAAGCTCAGCACGTCGCGGTCATTCTGTAACAGCTTGGCGAGGAAGTTGACGAACCAAGGCTGATCGCGATAGCTGCCCAGCGCCGCAAACCACATCAGCCAATCCAGCCGCAAATGATACGGCGCGATCTGCGGCGGCCGATAATTGATGTCGCCTGGCTTACCCTTGAACTGGTATTCGAGCCAGCGCGTGTTGGGAAGGATCACCGCATCGGCCGTTCCCTCGACAATCACCTCATAACGTGGCCGGGTGATGCTGCCAAACGCGCCATATGTGCCGGCAAGGTGGAGCGGGTTGTAGTTGGTGTTCATGATCTGGCCCGCGGAGATCATGTTCAGGATCGGCTGAATACTTAAGACTGCTATCGCAGCGCCAATCGCATAGCCGGCGATCACGAATGTCCGCGACGGATGTTCGAGGGCGGCAGGGACGATCCGCATCACGGATGGAATGAATCTGCCGTCTAGCGTAGAGAACGCCAGCACGAGGGTGAGCAGGTTCAGCCAGGAGAGATTACCGCTCATCATAATGAAGAGCTGAAAGACGATCGTCAGCACGCCCGCAATCCCTCGAATCGGCTGTGGCGCGAAATAGCCAAACGGCACAATCAGTTCTACAAAATGATTGAACGCAACGCCGGCCTTGTGCATCCATTCAGGCTGCCAATGAAACGCCCAGCTCAGCGGGTTGGGCATGGGCTGCGTCTCGTAGTAATAGTTAAGGCAGGTGAGGTCTCGCCAGCAAGAGTCGCCTCGCCACTTGATGAGGCCCGCGCCGAACATGATGCGAAACAGCAGCCATCGGAATAACCAGATGGGGATTTGGGTCGGCGCCACACGCGCGCTGCCGAGAAGCATGGCGTAAAAGCAAGCTTCGAGCAGGATCGATTCCCAGCCGAATCCATAAAAGACCTGGCCGGCATTCACGAAGGAAAGATACAGGATGTAAATCGCCGCCCAGACCGCAATCGACAGCCACGGCCCGTAGCGGGTTGCTATGCCCGAGATCACCAGTACGGAAAGGGCAATGCCGATCCATGCACAAGTTGTGAACGCCGCATCGCGCGGAAGCCAATAGAACAGGCTGGGCGTTTCGTGGAACGGAACACGCTTGACGTAGAGCGGCACCGGCAGCAGACCGTGCTCGCCAAGCAGAGGCCGGAACTGGTTCAAGGCGGCCAGAAACGCAATCAGGCAGACAACACCGAGGCTGCGTTCGAGCAGCAGCCGTGTGATCCAAAAATCTCTCGCTTCGGTCACCGTGCCTTTAACGCCCCTAGGAATCACGATACGCCCGTGCAGGCAGATTATTCGCCGATGATCTTTACGAGCACACTCCGCCAAGGCAGTCTGGGGCCCAACTCCGGGCCCGTTTTGCGCGACTTCCTCTAAAGCTCGGGTATTTTGCCGAAATGAATGACGAGCGGTCCGATTCATCCGTTAGGAGTACGGCGAAACGGAGTCAGGGCGCACAGAACCGATGCCAAGCGTTTTGGACAAGAAAGATCTGATAGGCCGGTTTAGGATGGCGATACCAGCGTTTTGCTGGGCGCCTCTAACCCGTTTTGTCCGTCGCAACGGCCTTTTGTTCACCGGATTGTTGCTCGGCCAATGTGTGGGCGCGGTTGCCGCCGCGCGCTGGCTCTCACCACGCATTTGGGCTGGGCCTTCGGGTCAACTTCATTTTGATATTTGGGCTGCGCTCCTTCTCGGAGGCTGTCTCACCATGTTTCCGGTTGCTCTCGCCTGGTTTCGGGCCGGAAATGCCGCCGCCCGGCATGTCGTAAAAGAGCTTAATCCGGGCGCGGATTTCGATTTTTCGTATGCGGCCGTCTTAGGCGGGCAGATCCAGGAGACGAGCAGCGAACTAGTTAGGCTCCTGCTCGACTCTAACCCCGAGGCAATATATGGGATCGACGTACACGGCGATTGTACGTTCTGCAATCCAGCCTGTCTACGGTTGTTAGGCTACTCGAAAACCACAGACGTGCTCGGCCGAAACATGCACGACCTGATCCACCATACAAGACCGGATGGGACAGGTTACCCGGTCGAAGAGTGCCACATCTACGAAGCCTTCCGGCGCGGGTCGAGCACTCACATAGATAATGAGGTTCTTTGGCGGAAAGACAGAACCAGCTTCCCGGCCGAATATTGGTCCCGTCCGATCTACAAAGAAGAGAAAGTCATCGGCACGATCGTGACTTTCGTGGATATTACGGATCGCAAGCAAGTGGAGGAGGCCTTAAGAACCGCTCTCGATGCGGCTGAGGCTGCGAACCAAGCGAAGAGCGTGTTTCTTGCCAACATGAGCCACGAAATCCGGACGCCCATGAACGGCATTATGGGGATGACGTACCTGACCCTTGAAACTGAGTTGAATCAGGAACAGCGAGGTTACCTGGATGTAGTCAAATCGTCAGCGGATGCCCTCCTCGTCGTTATCAACGATGTTCTGGATTTCTCCAAGATCGAAGCCGGAAAACTGGATTTGGAAGAGATCGAGTTTTCGTTGCGCGCGAGTATTTCCGAGGCATTAAAGCTGCTCAGCGTTCGGGCGCATGCCAAAGGGCTTGAACTTGCTTGCGATATCGATGGGGGCTTGGCTGACGCCCTGGTCGGAGACCCTGGGCGGCTACGCCAAATCGTCGTCAATCTGGTGGGTAACGCGATCAAATTTACCGAATCGGGAGAAGTGCTTGTCCGCGCGATCGAACAGTCCCGGGATGACCGCGGAATCGACATTCACTTTATGGTGAGCGATACCGGGATTGGCATTCCCGCCGCAAAACAGGCAAACATCTTTGAGGCGTTTTCGCAAGCCGATGGATCGCACACCAGAAAATATGGAGGAACGGGCCTCGGGCTCAGTATCTCGCGCAAATTAGTGGAGATGATGGGTGGGCGAATTTGGCTGGAGAGCCGCGTTGGCCAAGGGACCACATTCCACTTCACCGCCCGATTTGAATTGGGAAACCACATCGCTAACGAACCCGCTGTGTATGCTCCCGGGGATTTCAAAAACGTACCTGTGTTGGTTGTCGATGACAACCTGACAAGCCGCACAATTTGCGGAAAGTTGTTACAGCATTGGGGGATGAAACCGGTGCTCGCGTCAGACGCCTGGGACGCGATTTCCGAGGTAGAACGCGCTTACGAGGCGGGCCAGCCATTCCAGGTACTCCTGATGGATGTGCGGTTGCCGCAGATTGACGGCTTCGCGCTCTGCGATTGGATTCGCAACACGCATAGCCTGGATGAGACTTCGGTGGTGATGCTCAGCTCTACTGGCCAAAGGGAAGAGTCAATGCGCTGCCGGGAAATGGGCATGACCTGTTTGGTCAAGCCCTTGGACCAGAACGAATTGCGAAACGCGGTGTTCGCGGCTCTGACCCAAAAGATCCGGCCCGTGGCTTCAGCTACAGATCAGGCCGATGAGCCGCAGACCCGCAGGCGCGCTTTGCGCCTCCTGCTTGTCGAAGATAACGAAGTAAATCAAGAATTCGCAGTCGCCCTACTCACGAAGCAGGGGCATTCGGTCGTGGTGGCGGGCAACGGACTGGCGGCGCTTGCGGCGTTAGAAAAGGAACACTTTGATGGCGTCCTGATGGACGTGCAAATGCCTCTAATGGACGGTTACGAGGCAACGGCCGCGATCCGCGCAAAAGAGAAGGGCGCCGGCACGCATATCCCTATCATCGCGATGACCGCCCACAGCATGAAGGGCGACAGGGAAAAATGTCTGGATGCCGGTATGGATAGCTATCTCTCGAAGCCGATCAAGAGCAAAGAGCTGCTGAATATGATCGAGACGGTGATTGCGCATGCGCCATCGGAAGCCGAACCCGTTCTCGAATGCACACCCGTACTTCTCGACGACAAGGTTAGTCCGATCATTGACAGGGAAGAATTATTGGCCCGCGTGGATGGCGATACCGCACTTCTCCAGGACATGGTCTCCTTGTTCCTCGCAGATCTGCCGAGGACGCTAACGGCGATTCGTGAAGCTGTCGAATCGGAGGATGCCGAGAGACTCCATAAACTGGCTCATTCGCTCAAAGGATCAGTCATCAATTTCTCTGCTCATGCCACGACGCGCGCGGTAGTCCGGCTCGAGACCATGGCGCGAGAGGGAGATCTTGGTCAAGCTCCTCCAGCATTGAAGGAACTGGAAGCCGCGGTTGAGCAATTACTGCCGGAATTGGCGGATTTCACACCCGCTCTTACGCAAAGCTAACTCGAATCGCGAGTGGCACGGAGCACTGAGAGCCGAGAGAACTTCCTTTGGGCCGTAATCGGACGCGATCTCGCGATGGATCAAGCGCGACCAGAGGGAATCCGGCTCCCGGTCGAATATGAGATCGGGGCCGCCGCTGACAAATGACCAGGCGCCCAGCCGGATTTCCGCCTCCAGTTGGCCGGGCGCCCAACCGGCGTATCCCAGGTAAAGACGAAACTTAGAGGGATCGGCTTGCGAGGCCACTGATTTTTCGATCAGATCCTTACTTCCTGTGACATAAATATCGCCGGCAACATGCGTTGCCTGAGTCGTTTTTTCGGGCAAGCGAAGCAAAGCCTGCCCACTTGTGACCTCAAGCGGGCCGCCCAAGTAAACGGGATCCTTAGTTGCCTGCTTCACCTTTGGGAAAATTCGCGAAACTGGAATCTCTGTCTGCCGATTAATAATCAGGCCCACCGTTCCGCCATCCTTGTCGAACTGGACGATCAAAATGACCGATTGTGCAAAATTGGGATCGGCTAGCTTTTGGTTCGCGACAAGAACGGCGCCAATAGAAGGTCGGTCCTGGGCCGAATACTGCACCGTTCTCGACCAGCCTCCTAGGTCGCGGAGGCTGCCAGGCACGAAGATGCCATTGCCGGCGAACAGTCCTGGGATGCAAAGCGCCATTGGTAAGGCCGCGAATACTCTGACTCTGCCGCGCATACCGATAATTCTCTCGCAAAAACGAACACGGGAAAGGTTGAAGGGCTTTAGTTAGTAATTGCCACGGGAGCGTGAGATGTGCCGAGGATTACCGGTGGTCCAGCGCGAACCGGCAAAAACGTCTCGACACGATTGTCGAGACGGCAGACACGAGTGTCCGCGCCACCAAGCTCGCAATACACGGCTTCTTCGCTCTACGGTGAGCGCTTAACCGGCCGATAAGCAATCGTAAGGGGGAGCCACTTTGCTTCAGAGAAACCGCACGCGCCTGTTTTGGCTTAACGCCATTCTCCTCTCCCTGTATCTGTGGTTGTCAAATGCCACATTCCTATTGGCCGACGACCAGCAAAATGTTGAACCAAATGCCTCCGCGCTGGCCGACAAAACCCTCGAAGAGCTTCTGGACGTGAAAGTGACTTCTGTGTCGCGGAAGGAGCAGAAGCTATTCCACACTCCGGCCGCAGTCTACGTTATTTCTCAGGAAGCCATTCACCGTTCGGGCGCAACCACAATTCCCGATCTGCTGCGCATGGCGCCGGGCGTGCAAGTGGTGCAGATCGACGCCAATCGCTGGGCCATCAGTGTTCGCGGCTTTAATGATGTGTACTCGGACAAGCTGCTCGTTCTGGTTGACGGCCGTACGGTTTACACTCCCGATTTCTCAGGCGTCTATTGGGATCAAGTCGATGTTCCGCTCGATACGATCCAACAGATTGAAGTCGTCCGGGGTCCTGGCGGCACGATGTGGGGCGCCAACGCGGTCAACGGCGTAATCAGCATCATCACAAAGAATGCCAAGGAGACCCAAGGCACACAGATGTCCGTTGGCGCGGGTTCTGCCCAGACCCAGCAATATGAAGCCAGGTATGGCGGACAAGCTGGGGCGCACGGCTTCTACCGTGTCTTTGGCGATTCTTCCGCATTTTCCAGCCTTCCCACAATCTCGGGCGTCAATGGCGGGGACGGATGGCGTCAGGGACACGCGGGTTTTCGCGCCGATTGGAATACGTCCTCGACGGACTCGCTGATGGTCGAAGGCGATGGATTCTGGATGCACGGCGGTCAGACACTTCCGCAGAGTTCGGTGACAGGCCCAGCGACGTCTATTGAAGGCGTTTCCGACGCGGGAGGGGACCTGTTGATGCGCTGGACCCGGCAGCCTTCCGAGCACTCCCAGACCTCCGTCCAGATGTATGAGAGCGGCTATTCTCGCACTGATACTGGCCTGACCGAAAATTTGAGCACGTTTGATCTTGACTTCCAAAATCGCGTTCAGCTTGGTTCGCGAAACGACATCGTTTGGGGCGGTGGATACCGGTTCTCAAATAGCGGGATTTACGCAAACGGCGGACCTTCGCAGGTCCTGGGTTATGCGATTGGTCTGATTCCGGCGCACGAGTCATTCAGCCTTTTCAGCGGCTTTCTACAGGATGAGATTCGCGTGACCGACCGGCTGTCCCTCACGGTTGGGGCGAAACTGGAGCACAATGCGTTCTCAGGCTTCGAGAATGAACCGAGTGGGCGCCTTGCCTGGATGGTCAACGATTCCCAAACCGTATGGCTGGCAGCATCGAAAGCCATCCGCCAGCCGTCCCGGATTGACACTGCGATGGACATCGTTACCCCGAATATTCCGCTTGCTGCGAATCTGCTGGTTGCCGCATCCTTGCGGGGAAATCCCGACTTTCGAGTGGAACAGGTTCGAGACTACGAGGCCGGTTATCGTTTTTTACCGAATGCAAAGCTTTCTTTGGACGTGACGGGATTTGTCAGTTTCTATCGCGACTTGGCGAGCACCGATTTGAAAGCTCCTCTCGTTTCGCAGCTTGGGCCCGCATTCCTGGTGACGTTTCCGCTCGTTTATGGAAATGGCTCAAAGGCAAGTTCTTCTGGTTTCGAAGGCGCCTTGACCTGGAATGCCACTTCGTGGTGGAAGCTCTCGGGAACCTATTCACATTTAAAAATCCATGCCCATTCCTACGCGGATAGCGCAAATTCCGCGGGGGCGCTAGGCGGCTTCACCGGCCTTCTCAACGGCCTGATTGGCCCGGCACAGGAGCAGGCTCTAGTTCAGGGGCTCACGAGCGGATTAACGCCAGGTCTTACGCAGACGCAATTTTCGCCGGGTAATCAATTTACGGCGCACTCTTACCTTAATCTCGCAAAGAATTGGACTTTCGACACCGCGCTGTACTTTACCGGATCGCTAAATGCCAATCCCATCGTCATTCCCGCTTACGCCCGCCTGGACTCGCGGATCGCGTGGAGGTTGAATCGCGGCGTAGAGGCAAGTCTCGTCGGGCAAAATTTGCAGAGCGGCCGGCATTTCGAGATCACGACGATCGACCAGCTTATTGCAACCCAAGTACCCCGAAGCGTGTTCGGAAAAATCACGTGGTCGTTCTGATGACGCGATAGGCGGACGCCGAGGACGATGACCAGAGTCAGGCAAAACCGCTGGAGAGCGATTGTGTTCGTGCTGCTCCCCGCACTAGCCATTGCGGCTCGCGCAGCTCAGCCTGAAGCAACCGTGGCCGGCATCGAAGCGGCGTTCCTTTACAACTTCAGCAAATTCATTGAGTGGCCGGACGGAACCCCAACGACCGCGTCCGATTCCTTTCTGATGTGTGTGACCGGTGATTCCTCGGTGCAACAGAGTCTGGAAGAAATTGCCGCAACGCGGACCATCAACGGGCGGCGCATTACGCTGAAACATTTAAAGATAGCCGATAGCGCAAGAAGCTGCCAGATCTTGTTCGTGGGTCCGAAGGAGCGGGCGAGTCTGACACGCATCCTGCAGGATCTCCAGGGTGCGAGCGTTCTGACCGTAGGCATATCCGAAGACTTCGCCAAAGACGGAGGAATGATCGGTTTCGTTCTGGATGCCGATCGCGTGAGATTTGTCGTCAACGCCGGGGCGGCCGGGAAGGCGCGCCTCAAAGTGAGCTCGAAACTACTCAGCTTGGCAATTGCCGTCGAAAAGTAATTAGAAGCGCAAGGGGCGGGTCCGTTTTGCGCGACTTGCTTAGAAGGGAGGGGAAGCGCATGCTTGTGTGGTTTCGAAATGCTTCAATAAAACGCAAATTGCAGATCATCATCGTGTTGACCTGCGGTATCGCGCTTTCCTTCTCGGCTTTCGCCTTTTTATCGGGCGACCTGTACCTAATGCGGTCCGGATTGGTCTCCGATTTATCCATACTTGCGGAGATGACCGGCACGAACAGCACGGCGCCCCTAACGTTTAATGACAGGGACGCGGCAGCCGAAACGCTAAAGGCGCTTCGAGCCCAGCCGCATATCACCGCCGCATGTATTTACAGCAAGGACGGCGATGTTTTTGCA
>DATBEF010000041.1:0-37512 GCA_036269625.1 Bryobacteraceae bacterium
CTCGTCCCGACTGACGATATGATACGGTTTCTTCACGGCGGTGGTGTCCTTTCAAAGGGTTGTTTTTGGCGAATCGATTCTAACGAACCGACCCCCACCGCCGCACCAACCTTCAACTATTGCCGGGACACCCTCGCACGAATTGGCGTGTCCCACAAAGGACCCGCAATAAGACTGCTTTAGCGACGGCTTGGGCCGGTACCAAGAAATAGAGACATCGAGGCCCCGAACTCGATGTCCTATTTGAAAAACGCTTGGGACGTTTGGACGATCTGATCGATCAGTTGATGTTGCCGCACAGCATCTCTGAAATTGCTCGCTTCTGACGTCCCGCTCTTTCTGTCGTGTGCGTACGCATTATAGAGATAGCCCACATCTTGCACACTTGCGTCGAGGTGAGAGTTCGCAAGTGTTCGGTATTCAGCGGGCACGGAAGCGGGGAGAGGGATGACCCAGGCCGAACGGTGACGGAGAGATGTGGCCCATGCCGCAAATTGAGCGCCAAATCCGAAATCACAGCGTTAGTCTGGCCCGAAAATGCCCATCGGCGACCAACAGCATGCTCTGGACCGGTCCGGTTAGGATTTTCTCAACATGCTCGGCAGAGCAGGCAATCAGTTCATCACCGTAATGCGCCGTGTTGCGTTCTTGCTGTAGCGCTTCGGAAGTGTAAGTTGCCTCTTGGTAGTTGGTCCATTTTTTTAGCTGCCCCTTACGGCCTTCCCACCATCTGCTGCGCCGCGGTCTGCTCGTATCTGAACGTTTTTATCTTCCGCAAACTTGGCGTATGTTGCCCACAAACCCAGCCCGCCGCCGAACGATGTACCGAACAGGGCGCTCCCAATAGGTATGAGCGATACATGAGAGTCTTCTTTGGTGAAACCGAACACCTTGCAACAAATATCGTGAAACTAAAAAGCACCCGTTGTGAAACCTGACTTCTCGTCCCAACGGAACTCCACAATGAGCGGCCCGCGATCATAATCCGAATACCGAGCCCATCGTGGCGCCACACGCCAGTAAACCAGGTTCTGCCATTGCGCTCGCTCTCGCCCGTCAGGCCATGCCTCATAGTAGGCTTCCCGATAAACCTCCCCCTCACGGCCGGTCGTTGGCACCAACGTTGCCACTCCCTCATACTGCAATGTCATCTCGCCCGGCCCGCTGAAGGTAACCGCGATTCGGCGGTCGAGCTCCAAGTTGGCATGTTTTCGAGTGGTCGAAAGCGTATCGAACACCACCTCTAGCGCAGATGTCGTTCCGACACCGACCAGCGCCGATTGCGGGCTGCCATCTGCAGCGATCGTTGCGACTACAGCGAGCTTGTGCCGCCGCATATACGCAAGCATTTCCGGCTTGCCGAACGATTCCACCGGCCCACTATAACAACTTCCACGGAAGCCATAGGGCGTGGCTCACGAGGACTTGCCCCTTAAGCAGGCCGACCCGCAGCCTGAAGGACGCCCCTACGGTTTTGCGCGTTCAAGGGCGTCGCACAAAGGACCAATTCAATACACGATAGAAAAATGTCAATAAAAGGGGAAGAAAGGTCTAGCTAAAAAGAGATATCAATTTCGGTGTAACTGCCGGATTGCGCTGCATTTACGGCAGAGGCTATCTTGCGGACATGACGCTGTACGATGCGCCATTGCGAATTACCAAGCACCACAATTGCAACGGCGCGTCCTTTCAGATTCTGCTGGGTCACCATGTTCTTGTCCGTAGTAATCAGAACCTCGAACCCGGCTTGTTCAACAGCCTTGAGTAACTCGCCATTAACTAGCCGATCCCAACCTGCGTCTTTTGCTTTCGTGACGGTGTGACCTACGAGAAACGGAATAAGCGGCGCGGGCGTACCGTGATCAAACAGAATGCGCATCGACGGGCATCGGACGCTTTTCAGGAATGGGCGGATTTGGGGCGTCGAGACTACGGGCCGCAAACTCTAGCACCGCGACAACCTGTTCCCGCGTTACGTCGAACCATTCCATGATTTCCTCAATGCTTGCGCCGGATTCCAGGTTCTCGAAAACGGTGGAAACCGGCATGCGGGTATCTTTAAACACCCATGCGCCGCTAACCTTACCAGGGACGCTCTCCACGGCGGGGCATTGTGACCAATCGAGAGTTGCCATGTGAGACCTCCTTTCATCGTAGCCCGCTAGCACGCATCTGCGCCTTTTTGAAGTGTTTGGCGCCTATTCAAAAACCCAGTCACAACCAACTTCACCAATCCCCTCAACAACTTAGCCAAAAACGCTTTTTTCGGCATGTTATAGTCTCGTTGAAAGCAAAATAAGCGAAGAATCAGCCGCCGGGCGCTGCCCCAGGCGGCTTTTTTATTTGCAGTCCCCAAAAGGAGCCCATCATGTCCACACCAGTCGCCCTCGCCTCGAAAACTACGGTCACGTCCCAGACCATGCTCATGCCCGCCGACGAACTCCCTGCCTACGAAGCCCACCTCGCCCGCTTCTTCGCCGAGTTCGCCCCCGAAACCACCCGCGAAAAGGAACTCACGCAGTACCTGGCCGACACCCAGTGGCGCGTCAATCGCACTATGGCCTTGCACATGGGCATTTTCGCCCTCGGCCACCGCCAGTTGGCCGAAGAATTCTCTAGCGAGCCCGATCCCGTTATCCGCAAGTCGCTCATCGACGCCCAGATCTACCTCAAATACGAGCGTCAGTTCAAATCCCTCAGCACCGAAGAAAACCGTCTGTGCAAGCAGTTCGAAACCGACCGCACGGAACTCAAAGCCGTGATCGCGAAGCGCGTCAAAGACCATCGCAAACAGATTGGCGAAGCCTTCGAGCTCTACGAAAACGCTCAGGATGAAGGACTTCCCTTCAATCCGGCCGAGCTTGGGTTCGAATTTTCAACTGACTATCTGCTCAAATTCAACGACGAAGAATGGAAGCGAATCCACGTCCGCGAAGGCAACTACTACACCTGGGTCAAAGAGCAACAACGCCAAGCGGCATAAAAAGCGAAAGGGAAAGAGACTCTTCTAGGCATGGCGCCTAAACATCGCACCCTTTTTCCCACCATCCCAGGTCCTGACAGCTACCCTATGCGCCCGCCACATTCTGTGGTCTAATAGGAACGTAAGCGTTGAACGTAACCAGTGGGCGAAAGCCCACTTTTTTATTGGGCGAGATGACAGTGCCTGCAATCGAAAAAACGGAATTGATCCAGCGGCTCACCGAACTCGGTGAACAGGCCGCTCACGGTTCCGGAATCGAGATCGTAGAAGTCGATCTGCGGGGCGCCGGCAAGGCGCGTCTCCTTCGGGTTTACATAGATAAACCAGGAGGCGTGACACACGGCGACTGCGAGCTCATTTCGCAGCGCCTGGGCGACTTGATCGACCAGGAGGATGCGGTTCCCGGCGATAGCTATACACTCGAAGTGAGTTCACCTGGCGTCGAGCGGAAGCTCTCCAGACCTCGCGATTTCGAGCGAGTGGTCGGTCAGAAGGTTCGGCTAGTGACTACCGAGCCGCTGGACGGCCAATTGCGCTGGGAAGGTAAGCTGGCGGCCGTCGCCGGTGGCGTCCTGGCGATTGAGGTCGAACCGGGCAACTTGGTTCAGGTTCCTTTGGAAAAGGTCAAAAAGGCCAACCTGAAATTCGAGTGGTAAATCCTTAAGCGTTCTGCTTGCAGACCCTTTGATTTTTTGGGAAGAGGTTTCATGTGGCTTCGATCTATCAGTCCATCGAGATATTGAGTAAGGAAAAAGGCATCGACCCGCAGATCGTGGTAGACGCGGTTAAGGATGCCATGCTCGCCGCTGCGCGTAAGCATTTCCGTTCCCAGGAAGACCTCATTGCCGATCTCGATAATCGCACTGGGAACATACAAATCTTTAGCGTTAAGCACGTTGTCGAAGCGGTCGAAGACCCGAATAAGGAAATCACTCTTCCGGCGGCTAAGAAACTCGATCCCGAGGCGGCTATCGGTTCAGAAGTCCGCGAGCTGAAGCCGACCGACGTGCTGGGCCGCATTTCAGCTCAGACCGCGAAGCAGGTGATCCTACAAAAAGTCCGTGAAGCCGAGCGCGATAGCGTTTTCTCGGAATTTCAGGGGCGCCAGGGCGAATTGGTCAATTGCGTCGTCAAACGAATTGAGGGCCAGGATTATATCGTCGACATGGGCAAAACCGAGGCGCGCTTGCCCAAGAAAGAACAATCGCGTATTGAGAGCTTCAGCGTAGGCGACCGCGCCCGCTGCGTGATCAAGGGTGTCGAGCGTGGCGGCAAGAACGCCGGCGTGGTCGTGTCGCGCGCGGCGCCCGAGTTGGTTGTCCGGCTGTTTGAACAGGAAGTGCCCGAGATCTACGACAACACCGTCACCATCAAGGCCTGCGCGCGCGAAGCCGGCGAACGAACCAAGATCGCCGTTTCCAGCCGCGACCGCGACGTGGACAGCGTCGGAGCCTGCGTCGGGATGAAGGGCATGCGCGTGCAGTCCATTATTCGCGAGTTGCGCGGCGAAAAGATCGACATCATCGAATATTCCGACGATCCGATCTATTACGCCACCAAAGCTCTAAGCCCCGCCAAGATTTCGCGGGTCACGATTGTCACCCAGCAGGACAAGCATATGGAAGTCGTCGTGGATGACTTGCAACTTTCCCTAGCTATCGGAAAGCGGGGGCAAAACGTTAGACTAGCTGCCAAGCTGATTGGGTGGAAAATCGATATCAAGAGCGAAGAAGAGAAGCGGCGCGAGCTCGAATTGCGGATGGCCGATATGGTCATCTCCGGCGCGCCCGTCTCGGTGCTGATCGATCATGGGCTGGCTGAATCCATTGTCGAAAAGCTGGTAGCCTCGGGTATCGGGACCGTGGAGCGCCTCGGGTCGATGACGCCTGAAGAACTGGAATCAATTCCCGACATCGACGAATCAATTGTAGGTCAGATCCAGACGGCGGTAGTGTCTTTCTATGGACAATACGATGCCGAAACTGGCGAGGCCGGCGAAGCGCCCTTAAGTGAAGATGAAGCGCTCGCAGGCGAAAATGAAGGGCCTCGAAGTGAAGACGAAGCGCCTGCAACTGAAGATATCGTTCCGGAGCATTTCGAAGAGGGACAGCAGGATGTACCGTTCGAGTCGATCGAGACTGGGACCCTCGAGCGAGATCTGGCCTTACATCAGCCCGCTCCCGTCGAGGAGACTCCGGACGGCGAAGTAGTGGACTTAGGTTTGGTTGAAGGCCTCTCTGGAGCGCCTTCAACGCTCGACCATCTGACTAGAACCGCGGAAGATGGCGAAGGCGCTGAATCTGATACCATTGGTAGAATTGAGTAGGTAGGCGCAAATCGCGGGGTTCAAGGAGTTATTTAGCAGTTTCGTCTATGAAGAAAATTAGGATTAACGAGTTGGCGCGGGAGCTTGAAGTGAAACCTGGCGTCATACTCGATCTGCTGCCCGAACTGGGCGTGCAGGAAAAGAAAACGCACTCCAGCTCCATTGACGAAGACGTTGCTATCGAACTGCGAACCCGCTTGGTCGGAACCGATGGACCACATTCCGAATACTCCAATGGCCACCCGCACGACCACGATTACGACGACGATCACTCGGTAGATTCAGCCTCCGATCAGAACCAACATCACGTGAGTTCCAGAGAAAGTACCACCGCCCTTGCGGACCAAGAAATAGAGCAGCCGCAGACACGCCCCGTTCAGAGCGAGCCTGCGCGGCCAACAGCGGGGCCGTCATTCCAGCCGCCCTTGCGGCCGCCGGTTCGGGCGCCGCATGCCGCCCAGCCCCTTTCGCCGCCCACACCGGCCCATCAAGTGGCACAAGCTCCGGCCATACCCATTCCATCTCCGTCTGTTGCGGAGGCTGCGCCGGCTTCATCACCGGGTGTTCCTGCACCGGCCGCTCCTCCTCAGCCGTCCACTGAGGATCGGCCCACAGCGAAATTTCAGCCCTTGCGTCCGCCGATTGGATCTGGCTTTCATGCTCCCCCCGGCTATCACCCTGCATCAGCCAATGCACCCGCGACTCCGATTCCGGCCCAGCCGCAACCTGCTTCTCCGGGTCAGCCTTCAGCTCCATTGACGGCTCATACGGCTCCCACGGTTCCCGCGAATCGGAACCTCACGGTTCCGCAGCGCCCAACTTCCGTACCACCCCGGGCCCCTTTGGCCACATCCGGAACTGGTGTTCCGTCCAGTCCGGGCGGCGCCCCGCCCATGGGCCCGCGGCAGCCATTACCTCCCGAAACATCCCGTCCCGCGCTCGGTACGCCGCAACGGGCGATGCGCCCCGCGCCGCCTTCAACCGCTGTGACCCCGCCCTCCCGGCCGATAACGGCGCCGTCATCGCAGCCCCAAATGCCGACTCACGTCATTGCGCCCGGACCGGCTGGGGCCCAGGGCGCCACGAGTGCTTCGGCTGTTCCTGGCGCCCCCATTCCGCCGCGCCCGCCGGCTCCCAAACCGAACCAGCCGAATCTCCGGCCCGGAGCTCCCATCGCCCCTCGGCCTCCCAGCACTCGTCCCGTTCTCGCGGGTCAGCCCGCTGCACGTCCCATCGTGCCTCCTCGCCCTGATCTGGTCGCCCGCCTACAGCAGGCCCAGACCCGGCCCAGTCCCGCGGCCCCTGCGGCGCCTCGCCCCGGGTCGCCATCCCGGCCATCTTCGCCCACGCCGGGCCAGCCAATTTATCGCGGACCCGTACGCCCCGGCCAACCCACCATGCGCGGACCGGGGATTCCCGGCCCCAGCCTGCCTGGCGGCGGACCCCTACAACGCCGGCCTGGCGCCCGCCCGATGCATCCGACGACGCCGCTCCGCGCCGAGCCATCTACCCCGCTGCCAACCGAACAGCAGCGCCGTCATCAAGCCAAGCCCGGCCTCCGGCAAGGCGCGCGCAAGCGCGAGGATGAGGAAGGGAATCTCCGGCTACGTTCCTTCAAGCGCTCCGCCGTCGTCGAACCGCCCCCCATCGATCGTGAAATCACCGTCGCCGAGGGCGTCACGGTTAAGGAGCTCTCCGAAAAGCTCGGCGTCAAGGCCAACCTCCTCATCAAGAAGCTGGTCGAGCGCAAAATTTTCGCGACCATCAACCAAACGATGGACGTTAAGCTCGCCGAGGAATTGGCGCGCGACTTCGGAGCATCGACTAACCAGGTCAGCTACGAAGAGGAATCTACCCAGGATATCGAGCTCGCCGAAGAGACCAAGGAATTGGTACGCCGCGCCCCAGTTGTCACAATCATGGGCCATGTTGACCACGGCAAAACGTCTCTACTCGACGCCATTCGCCAAACGAATGTAGCCGGGCGCGAGGCCGGCGGAATCACCCAGCACATCGGCGCATACCGCATCGAAAAAAATGGCCGGAAGATCGTGTTCATCGATACTCCGGGCCACCAGGCGTTCACGCGAATGCGTGCCCGCGGCGCGAAGGTAACCGACATCGTCGTCCTGGTTGTATCCGCGGACGATGGCGTTATGCCCCAAACGCTTGAAGCCATCTCCCATGCCAAGGCCGCTGGCGTTCCACTGCTTGTTGCCATCAACAAAATCGATAAACCCGACGCCACGCCCGATCGCGTAAAACAGCAGTTATCCGACCGCGGATTGCTCGCCGAAGATTGGGGCGGCGATGTCGTGATGGTTCCCGTCTCCGCTAAAACCGGCCAGAACCTCGATCTGCTGCTCGAAATGATTCTTCTCGTAGCCGATCTGCAGGATCTAAAAGCAAATCCTGGCCGGCCCGCTCTGGGAACCGTGCTCGAAGCGCAATTGGATCGTGGACGCGGCCCTGTCGCAACGATGCTCGTCCGCAACGGCACTTTACGTGTCGGCGATTCCTTCATCTGCGGAGCCCTGTTTAGCAAGGTCCGCGCCATGTTCGATGATCGTGGCAATGCGGTCAAGGAAGCCGAGCCTTCCATGCCCGTCGAAGTCATTGGACTGGACAGCCTGCCCGAGGTGGGCGATAGCTTCCAGGTGGTCTCCGATACCTCCAAGGCCAAGCAGATTGTCATTTACCGCGAGGCTAAAGCCCGCGAGGTGGCCATGGCCAAGGGAGCTCGCGTTGCTACGCTTGATTCCCTGCACAAGCAGTTCAAGGAAGGCGATCTCAAGGATCTCAACCTGATCATCAAGGCCGATGTGGGCGGTACCGCGGAGGTCCTATCCGATACGCTTCAACAGCTTTCGACCGACAAAGTCAGAGTTCGAGTACTGCACGCCGGCGTCGGCACAATCACGGAAACGGATGTGCTGTTGGCTTCGGCCTCCGATGCCATCATCGTCGGCTTTAACACTAAGCCTGATCGCAATGCGCAAGCCGTCGCGGAACAGCAGAAAATCACCATCCGGCTGCACAGCATTATCTACGAGCTGATTGACGAGACCAAGCTCGCCATGAGCGGTCTGCTTGATCCGGTCTACAAGGAAACCATTCAGGGCCATGCCGAGGTCAAGGAGATCTTCAAGATCAGCAAGGTCGGAACCGTTGCCGGCTGCTACGTATCGGATGGAGCTATTCGCCGCGACAGCCAGGTACGCGTGCTGCGCGGACGCGACTTGGTCCACACAGGCAAGATCCAAGCTCTCAAACGCTTCAAGAACGACGCGAGCGAAGTGAAGAACGGCCTGGAGTGCGGCATCTCCCTGACCAATTTCAACAACGTCAACGTGGGTGACGTGTTCGAAGCGTTCACAATGGAGCGCGTCGCGGCGGAGTTGCCCGCCCTCGGCTGACCTTGCCCGTCATCGGTGTTTTGACGATCGAGTTGCACATCGAAGATGCGCATTCCCTCAAGGACAAGCGGCACGTAGTTAAGAGCCTGAAAGACAGGCTGCGCGAGCGCTTTAACGTGTCGGTAGCCGAGATCGACCATCTGGACTCCTGGCAGCATTCCGTCGTGGCCGCCGTCACCGTATCGAATGACCGCGTGTACGCCGAGCAAGTGCTGCAGGCCGTAGAGCGGCACGCCTCTGGATTACTGGGCGGCGCCCTGGTGGGGACCGGAGTCGAATGGCTGTGAGCCGTCTAGTACGAAAATTTCCGGATACACGCTTGCGCTGGCCGACGACAACATCGACGTGCTGCAAGAAACTGCCAAGCTGCTGTCCGTGCAAATGGAATTAGTTGGCACAGCCACGGACGGAATCGGGCTGATTCGAGCCGCGCAGAGGCTCAGGCCGGATGTTATCGTTACCGACATCCACATACCCGAAATGAGCGGCATTGAGGCGACCCCGCCAAATACTCGCCTACGGCTACTGCCCCGCCATCGTAGTCTTTCGGTTACCAGGGAAGCGGAGCTAATCGAAGCCGCGCTTGCTGCCGGAGCGCTGGGCTACGTTTTCAAAGAAAATGCGGCGGAAGATCTGATCAATGCCGTCCGGTCTGCAATCGAAGGCAAGCGCTTTTTCCCGTCAGGAATGCGTACGGCGAAGACTGGCCCATAGTAGGATTTCTTGTGGCCTCAACAAGCCTCGCGAAGGAACCGCAGAAGTTGATCAACCTCAATAGGCTTCTTCAAAACGGCCTCAGCGCCCAGAAAGCGCGCCACGTTCAAGTAAGTGTCCGCCCGGCCCGTTCCCGCCATCGCGATGATCGGTGGTGCCTGTTCTAACCTGCGCACCTCCTGAATGAGTTCCAGACCGTCCTTCTCACGCATCAGTATGTCAGTGAGGACAACGTCAGGCCTGTCGTGCGCGATCAGAATGAGCGCCTCTTTGGCGTTCGCGGCTTGCGTTACACGAAAGCCCGCAGTCTCGAGAAGGCAGGCGATAAGCCGTCGCTCGGACCCGTCTTCATCGACAACCAGCACGCTCGTCCCGGGTCGCGCCGATTCGCCCGCCGCCAGCGTGCGGGTCTCCGCCGCAAGTTCGCCGGTTTGAGTACACGGCAACCGCATGCTCGAACCCTGCGAAAAAGATGCGCGTGCACCCGCTGGAGTCATGCTAACTTTCTTCGAGATCTGTTGGTTTAGGCGCATTGGCTTCCTTAATATTTCTTGCGGTCCGGCGATACCGGTTTGGGAGGCCTCCCGGTAATCTGTTAGAGCTGCGATAGCTGCGTCGATGAGAGCACGTTGGCGCCAAAGGTGTCTCAGCGATCGACTGAGGCAAGCGCCCAAGTTCTCTGGTTTCCGCATAGCATTGGTTCCCAAGGCCAGCTTAAAAGCGTGGGCGGGAACTGCAAATCCGAACTTCCGCGGTGATCCAGCGAAAAATCTACTGGTCCATGCCGCTAATATCACTCATCTGTAATCTTCAGTACTCAGATAACGCCCCTCTTAAGTCAGATGCTCCACGACAATCCGGAAAATTTCGGATATCGGGCTCGGGAAATATATAAGGGATTGTGATAATCTCCGGCCAAGGTCTCTTCTCGTGCCGCTCATAAGGGTTCTGCTGGCTGATGATCACGCGATGTTTGTACAGGGCCTGCAAGCTCTCTTGAAAAGCTCGTTTGACCTCGTAGCCGTCGTTCACGACGGCCGATCCTTGCTGAAAGCGGTGGAGGAGTTGCGCCCTGACGTGGTCATTGCGGATGTGTCTATGCCCATACTGAACGGGCTGGACGCAGTTCGCCAGCTCAAGGGCATTTCGAGCGACACAAAAGTCGTCATGCTGACAATGCATGCCGAACCGCAGCTCGCTGTCGAAGCGTTCCGCGCCGGCGCGCGCGGCTATGTGCTGAAAACCTCATCAGGCGAGGAACTGGTGACCGCGATTGAAGAAGTGTACAAGGGCCGTTATTATTTGACCCCGCTGATCACCAAGGACCTGATCAGCATCCTAATTGAAGCAAGAACAGACGAGCCATCAAAGTCCTCGGCTGCAACGCTAACGCCGCGTCAGCGCGAAGTGCTGCAATTGATTGCCGAGGGCCGCACGATGAAGGAGGTCGCCTCCATCCTACAAATATCGCCACGCACGGCCGAATCGCATAAATACGAAATGATGACTGTTCTCGGTGTTTCGACCACGGCCGAGTTGATCCAACACGCAATCCGCCTTAAACTAATCTCCGTCAACGACGAAACGTAACGCGTCTGAGCGGAGCCTATTTCCTAACCAAACTGTGCTTTAACGGAATCTTCACTTCGACTGCCGTTCCTCGCCCCGGCGCGCTATTAAACGAGAATTTTCCATTGACCAGCCGGACGCGTTCTTTCATGCTGACCAAACCCAATCCACCGGAAACACGATTCTTGTTGATCGCGCAGCCCGCTCCGGAATCCGTAATAGTGAGCGATATGTAGTGGCCGAATCGTTTTAGCGCCACTTCGGCCTGTCTTGCGTCCGCATGTTTGGCCACATTTTGTAAGGCTTCTTGCGCGACGCGATAGATGCATATCGCCATGGCCGGAGGCAGGTCGTCGAATTCGCCTTTCGACACAAATGAAACCGCCACGGCGCTTACGGATGTGAATTCTGTACAGTGAGCGCGTAGCGCCGAGGCAATGCCCGCAAGTTCGAGAATCGCCGGATGAAGCCGGTGCGACAGATGCCGGACGCACTCAGCAAGCCGAAGCAGTTTTTCTCGAAGCCGCTCGACGTGATCCCGGGCGGCTCTGTCGTGATCTGGAAGGTTTTGCCTGAGATTACTGATCAATATCCCGAGCACGGCAATCTGCTGGCTAAAGTCGTCATGCAATTCCCGCGCAATTCGCGCCCTCTCGTCCTCCTGGGCGTTGATTAATTTCTCATTTAGCGCCAGGATCTGCTTCTCAGCCTCTTCCAATTCCCGGTTACGCTGCTTGATACCCCTCACGCGTATGTAGTAGATCGCCCACAGGACCGATAGCGCCACGCCTATAGCCAAGCCTCTGAACCACCAAGTCTCCCACCAGGGAGGCAGTATTCGGATGCGAATGCTCGTCCCTCGTGAGTTCCACAAGCCTCGATTGTTGCTGCCGATCACTCGAAAAACGTAGTCGCCAGGAGGAAGCGCAGTGTATGTCGCAGTCCGGTGGTTGCCGTCCGTCTCGTTCCATTCATTTTCCAATCCCCCCAGTTTGTAGCGGTAGCGATTCCGTTCCGCACTTGCATAACTCAGAGCTGAAAAGGCAAACGAAAAGAAATTCTGTTTATAGGAAAGCGTGAGCGTGTTAGTTACGGTGATCGATTCTTTCAAGGGGGATTCACCGCCGATGGGAACCGGCTTGCCGAATAACTGAAAATCCGTTACTACAACAGGGGGAATATATGGGTTGTCCACCACCTGGTCCGGGAAAAAGCTGGTCAACCCGGTGTAAGAGCAAAAAAACATCTCCCCGCGAGGACTCTTCCATGCGACTTGCGCCCCGAAAAATTCGCTGACCCACAATCCGTCGGAAGCGTAATAGTTGCTAAACGTGCCGTTCCGCGGATCGAATTTCGATAAGCCGCTATTAGTACTCAGCCAGAGATGGCCTCGATCGTCTTCGAGAATTCCATTGACATTACTGTTAGGCAACCCGGCGCGTTCAAAGTACCACGTGAATTTCTTCGTAACCGGGTCCATGCGGTTCAATCCACTTTCGGTTGCGACCCAGATCACCCCGGAATGGTCAACGCAAATAGCGTTCACTTGGTCGCTGCTCAAACTCCCCGCGACAGCCGAATGACGATAGATCGTGGATTTACCGGTTACAGAATCTATCCGCCGCAATCCACCTCCCCAGCTCCCGGCCAAAATCGCTCCATCGGGGGCTTGCGCCATGGAGCGGTAGTTCCCCACATTTCCCTCAATTTCGTAGGTGTGAAAACCTTGAGTTTTCGGATCGAAACGGCTGATCTGTTCGCCGCCAACCCACATCGTTCCGCCATGATCTACGAAGATTGACCAAACTTGGTCGGAAGGCAGGCTTGCCGGGTTAGAAGGATCGTGCCGGTATACCTTAAATTGCCCTGTCCGCCGGTCAAAACGGTCCAGACCTCCGCCCCAGGTGCCGAACCAAAGATATCCCTCCTTATCTTCGGCGATCGATAACACGTAATTGCTGGATAAGTTAGTGGTCCCGCCCGTCTTGCGATAGTAAGTGAATTTCCCGGCCCGGCGATCAATGCGATAGAGCGTTCCGCGGCTTCCGACCCAAAGAATACCTTGGCTATCCTCGAATACGGATGATACGGTCGTCAACCCGCTAGGATTGCCTGGCTCGCGGCCGTAGCGTTGAAATGGGAGCGGTCTCCGCGCGGTCCTGTTCAAACCTCCGCCCGTTGTACCAATCCAAAGATCGCCTTCGTGATCTTCAAACAGAGCATCCACTCTATCGGCGCTCAGACTCTCCGGATCGGTGGGGTTATTTCGGTACCTCACGAAGTGCGTGCGGTTACGGTCAAATCTCAGGAGTCCGCTGCTGTTGGTTCCGAGCCATAGAGTCCCATCGGAGTCTTCGTAGATAGAGCGGACGCCTGAAAACAAAGAGTTCTGCGCGGCGACGTTGCCAAACGAATAGTGGATGAGCCTTCTGTGTTCGCGGTCAACCGCGGCCAAGCCGTTGCCCGACGTGTAAGCCACCCAAAGAACCCCTGCATGATCCTCAAGCAAGGAGATCGGCCCTGGTTCGCCCGCGGGAAAGGGTCCGCGCATCGGCACTCGCAGCGTCACTTTCCCAGTCCGACGGTCAAAGACGTCCAAGCCACTCTTGCTCGCAACCCAGAAATTGCCGTCTTTGGTTTCGTAGGTAAAGGTTATCTGGTCCCCGCTAAGGCTGGAAGGATCGTCCGGCCGGTGCTGATATTGGGTGATTTGGGAAGTGTTGGGATCTAAGCGAGCCAAGCCATGGTTTGTCGCGAGCCAGATCATCCCGTTCCGGTCTTGACTAATGTGAGCGACCCACGTGGTCTCTTTGCCAGTCGGCAACGGGTAATGTGTAAAGACATTTGTGACCGGATCGTAGCGGTCAAAATACTGTGCCGAGGCGATCCACAGCTTACCTGAGCGGTCTTTGAACAGGGCCAACACAAAGCCGGCCTGGAGGCTGTTAGAATCCGCTGGATCGTGCCGATAGTCCCGTGCGCTGTAGCCGTCATAGCGTTCCAAGCCATCCTGCGTACCGAACCAAAGAAGGCCATGGTTGTCCTCGACAATCTGGCTTACCCGGCCGTGAGACTGGCTGATGCCAAGAGCTACGTGCGCGAAACGTAAATCGGTTCCATCCGCTATTGGCAGGTTAATTACCTGATAGTTTGCCGTATCTTCAGCCGTGGCTTGGGAACTCAAGCCGTACAACAGCAGACCACCGCTCAACAACAGAGCGCAGACTCTAAAACAGAAAACCGCCCCGATCATCTACCCCGATTTCCGTTTCGGAGACGATCTTGTCACCGGCTGCGTATGGAACCAGCAACCTGGCATCGTCAAACCTCTTAGGCACGGATGGTATCACACGTGTCGCAGATCCACTTACGCAGTGCCCATCACGCGTGTGACGGCCGCCGCCATCTGTTCCCATTCCGATCGCTCCCGGATGAGCCGTTTCCGCCCCACGGGAGTTAGCCGGTAAAACCGGGCGCGGCGATTGGTCGAGGAAACTTCCCAATTCCCAGCGATTATGCCTCCTTTCTCCAGCCGATGCAGCGCGGGATAGAGAGAGCCGTGGTCTACGGTCAGAACATCTTCCGAGAGCCGCCCTATTGCCTTCGCTATTTCGTAACCATTTGCCTTTCCGCTAAGCAGGGTTTGCATGACCATCATGTCGAGAGTGCCTTGCAAGAGATCTCGACGCTCGCTCTGTTTCTTCATCATGATTCGTTTCCTAAAGGCTAACATGGCCGGATGGTAGACTATCAATAGGTTGATAAACTACTATTGTCCGAATACGGACAATCATGGTTCCGGAAATGGGAGGAAAGGCGGCCTTCCGGCAAAGCCTCAGGCGAGCAAATGTGTCTGGCTCAGTGCAATGGACCTTTTGGCTCTTTGTGGCAGGCGGCGTGCATCTTCAGGTTTGCAATATGACTCATCTGAGCCGAAGAACGCTCCTTTTGGGCAGTGTGACTCTGTCCGTGCTACCTGACACGGAAACCGGTCCACGGTACATCTTTGCTACTCCTGAATACGACATTCGAATGACCCTGGAGTACCACGACTGCTGCACGGAGGGCGCCCTTAAATTCTTGGAACGCTCCTCTGGCCGCCACTACTGTCTCTCTTTTAGCGGGGAAGAGAATCGGAATTGCGTCAGCAATTTCACCGGGTCAATCGCCGTGGCACGGTATAAAATTTCATCCAGGGTTCGATCCGAGGCTCCCCCTTTGCTCCGTGAGTACGTCCGCAATATCGATCAAAGTGATCGCGTTCCAGCACGTCCCCCATTCGAGCGCGCCATTCAAGTCCAGCATGGCGTGGCCAGCGACATTCAGGTTTTTGGCTACCAGGATCCGTCTCGAGCGCAAAGCGGCCGTTCGCAGGAGCCCGATGATGCATGGTGCCTGCTCCGGCAGAACCTGTATCTCACAAACAGTACCGCGCCATTTTTAGTCGTTCATTGGAAACATACGTTGAATAGTATTCGTATCCTTGACATCATTCCGGAAAACGGAACATGGCAGGTAAGTCACGACCGATAAGTGGGAGGTGACCATTCGATGAAGCGCTGGCTCGAAAGCATGCGGAGGCGATCCGGGCACTTCCGGACCAACTCCGATCTTGAGCTTGAGATGAGGATTCATGCCGAAATGGAACTGGAAGACCGCCTCGCCACAGGCGCTTCCCAGGAGCGGGCCAAGCGGACGGTCAATGTCGAACTCGGTAAATCGCATGTCGCTATTGAGAAAATTCGCGATCAGGATTTCTTCACGTTCGCCGAGGGCTGTTATCGGGATATCGTGTTCGGGTTTCGGGCGCTGCGCAAGAATCCTGTCTTCGCGGCCACCGCTATTCTGACGCTCGCCCTGGGAATCGGCGCCAACACGGCCATTTTCAGCTTTCTCTATGGCCTCGTTTTGCGGGGACTTCCGACCCACGCTCCCTCGGAGTTGATGGAGATCGGCCTAGCGAGCAGAGCCGATAAGAGCCCCATGGACGGCACGTTTGTGACCAATCGGATCCTGAACGCGCTGCAACGTGATCTCACCACATTCAGTGCGATCTCCGGTTGGCGCACGTGGGACGCGCTGATGCCGGATCGCCAAGGTTCGCTGCGAATGTATACCGCCGCGCTGGTCACCGGAAATGCGTTTCAGGTTCTTCCCGTCCAGCCGTATATAGGCAGGCTGATCGCTCCCTTCGACGATCCGCCAGGAGGCCCTGCGCAGGGCTGGCCGGTGGTTCTGGGCTATCGTTTCTGGGTCGATCATTTCGGGAAGGATCCCGGCATTGTCGGCAAGCAGATCAGGGTCTCTGGATCGCTGGTGACGGTTGTCGGCGTGATCGCTCCGGAGTTCAAGGGCATTTGGCCCGGAACCGATATCAACATGTACCTGCCCATGCAGTTTGCAAATATTCTGTTGAAGCAGGACGTTCTCGGTGGACCCGATTCGGGGTTTGGATTCTCAGCCATAGGGCGGCTTCAACCCGGCGTGCCGGAGAAGCGGGTGCATGCCGAATTGAGCCGGCTTGACCACAGTTGGATCTGGCAGTTTGTTCCTGTGAAGTACCAGCACGACCCATATATCGAGGGAGCATACATGCGCATCGATCCTGCGCGCACCGGAGTTCCAACCTACATCACGCATGTCTACGCACGACCACTGTTCTTGATGCAAGGCTTGGTGGCGATCGTACTTCTGCTGTGTTGTGTAAATGTGGGGGGACTTATGATGTCGAAGGCCTACACCCGTCAGCGGGAGTTTGCCGTCAAGACGGCGCTGGGCGCGGGCACATCGCGACTCCTACGGCAGTACCTTGCCGAAAGCCTGACGATTGCCATCGCGGGTAGCGCATTCGGTGCCCTCCTTGCGTGGCGCGGCTGCGGCGTTATCCTGCATTTCTTCCGTGACCCGATGATGTTCGAACCTATGGAGGTCACCCCAGATCAGTCGACACTCTTCTTCGCCGGAGCGCTTGCATTGCTCACCACGCTGGTCGCCGGACTGCTGCCGGCTTGGCGTGCCGCCCATACGAACCCGGGCCAGCTGTTGAAGGCGCGCACCAGCTTAAGCGGAAAGCGGCAAATTGCGGGCCGGACATTTGTACCCATTCAAGTGGCTCTCTCGCTGGTTCTGGTCGTGTTCGCTTCGTTGCTCTCCCAAACCGTTCTGAAGCTGCGTTCGGAGCACATGGGTTTCGATATGGACCATGTCACCATCCAGACGTCGCCTCTTAATCTGCTCGACCTGAAAGGAGAGGCGAAGCTCAACATTTATCGCGAAATGGTTGACCGGCTGAACGAGATGCCGGAGGTCCGTTCGGCCGCTGTGACTTCAAAGACGCCCATGACCGGTGTAGAGGCGATGTCGCCCTTCCAACCGCTCGGTCATGGGTCGAGGCAAAGCAGCCGATTCCAACTGGCCTTTAACGATGTGGGGGCCGGATATTTCAAAACGATGAAGACGCCCATCATTGCCGGGCGGGAGTTCGTGAAGGGTGACCGGGCTTCTGATGTGTGCATTGTGAACCGATCGGCGGCCTCGAGCTTGTTTCCGCATCAAGAAGCTCTGGGCCAATATGTACGTGCCTTGGACGAAAGCCAATTTCCACATCGGCCCGAATGTCGTGTGATCGGAATCGCCGAAGACGCAAAGTTCTCGGATGTCTGGCAAGGACCGCCGCGAACCATCTATTTTCCTATTTCGTCAGAGCGCATGGATGATCTGGGAGTGTTGGTGTTTCTGATCAACTCCGATACCAAACAGTCGGCGATATCGGCATTTCGCAAGACTCTAGCGGAGAAAGCGCCGGGCGTGCCTCTGGTCACATTTGTGACTCTCCGTGAACAGATGGATGCGGCATTGGGCAGCGAAGAGCTCATCACGCTCTTGAGCAACTTCTTCGGTTTTGTGGCCCTGCTACTCAGCGCATTGGGCTTATACGGCCTGCTCTCCGCCAGCGTGGTTCAGAGGACGGGAGAAATTGGAATGCGCGTCGCTCTGGGCGCGGGCCGCTGGGTGGTGATTCGAATGATACTGCGCGAGGCACTGGCAATGGTGGGTGTGGGTATAGCAGTGGGCTGGTTCGGTCTGACCTTTATTACCCGGTTGACCACTGCGATGCTCCACGGAGTCTCCGCGTTTGACCCGCTGACACTTGCGGCCGTAGTCATCACGCTGGTCGTTGTTAGTTTCCTGGCTGCTCTGTTCCCCGCATTGAGAGCCGCTACGGTCGACCCGATGGAAGCGTTACGGGTTGAATATTGATCCCAGAAATCTGGAGGTTTTTGGCGTTCACCCTACCCCGGCTTCAGCCACGTTGTACTGCGATAATTTAACGAGGGGCCACACATGCAGAATCCGCAGAATCTCACTCAGCAAATTCTTCGGCTGTCACCCGAACAGCGGGCTATCGTTGAGGAGTTTGTGAACACTCTACTGAAAGAGACGAAGCCCCGACCGACTTTCCGCGAGGCGCTCGACCGATTTAAGCGTGAGCATCCCGAACTTCTCAGATTACTCGCGCAATGACCATATATCTCTCGATTGACGAACTGATTCAGATCAATTTGGAGATGGTGGGAGCGTTCGGGGGCACTGCAGGCGTCCGCGGCCTCAGACGGGTTACTACAGAGACATCATCGAAGAGGGAGCGGCTTTGTGTGAAAGCCTTCTTCAGAACCATCCTTTTGTCGATGGAAACAAGAGGACCGCGATCAGCGCGGCAGCCGTTTTCTATGAAATGAATGGGTATATTCTGCGCTTCGGTGACCGTGAACTATACGACTGGCTCATTCGTCTTTACGATACAGGCCGAGTAAGCAAGCAGTCTCTGGACGCCTGGTTCCGTAGCCATGTATAGCCATTCTCTCGGTTTTTTAGTGTTCGCCCGGCTCCGGCCTGAAACTGGCCTATCGGTCCCGCAAGGCGAGTCCCTGATCGTTTACTGATCTAGCTCTTCCGTTCTTCCCTTTTATTGTCGTCTCGCCCTGCGCTGGATCGACGACTTCATTTCAATATGCGCCGTTGAGACATTCGAAAACGCAAAATTGTTAACCGCTTTTGAGCAGAGTTGGTGAGCGGACCCAATCATGAGGCGTCTCGTTCAGAAGTCGTTTCCTGGGTGCTCGATCTTCTTCGGTCCATAATACTCCTCGTACTTCTGTTGATCGTGGATCATGATTTCTGACACATGATTTGGCGGCCCGGGGATAACCTAATGCAGTTCAATCACAGAATCGCCGCCAATCCAGATCTGGCTACGCGCGAAGTCCCAGCCCCGAGCCGTGGAATTGATTGGTTCCCGACTTCGTCACAATGTTCACAACGGATCCCACCACGCTGCCATATTGCGCGTCATTGTTGTGCGATTGAACTTTGAATTCTTGAACGGTGTCCGCGATCGGCGGAATTGCCCAGCCCCCGCCGCGGTCGTCGGTGTTGATGATCCCGTCCATGTAGTACGCATTTGAACGGTTACCTGCGCCGTTAACCGAAGGCCGGTAAATAGTGGAATTTGGGAATGGGCGATGTTGCCGCCCTGGGCCGTGTTCACAGGATCGACGCCCGGCTGCAGAATCAGCAATTCGGTGAAATTACGTCCATTCAACGGCAGTTCATGCACGGCTTTCTCATCCAGGGTCGTCCCCAGTTCGGTGCTCGCGCGCTGAATCATTACACCGACTGCATCGGCATTAACGGTCACGGTGTCGCTAGTCGAGCCCACTTCCAGCGTGATCTTTTGAGTCAGCGTCTGGTTCACGTCGAGCTTGAATACAGGAAGCACGACTTTCTTGAACCCGCTTTTCCGGGCAGTGAGCGCATATTGACCGGGCAAGAGATTGATGATTGTGAATGTCCCGTCCGAGCTTGTCATTTTTTGGCTGACGACATTCGTATCCTGATTCGTAACCGTCACCTCAGCCTCGGGGACAGTAGCGCCGGTGGGGTCGACAACGCTTCCCGTTACGACCACCGTCGGTGTCTGTGCAAACAGTATTGCTGTGCCTACCAAACACGCAAAAAGTGCCGCTGCAAGGCGATTCATGTTTCTTCTCCTGAGCTTCGATTGGACCGCGATTGTGGGTCGATTGCGAGACTATGCGACCCCAACACCGAAGTAAATCGATTCTATATCTGTGGCAAAAACTGTCAAGAGGTAAAACCAACCTTTATCGCTGTATGTACCGCTAAAGGAAGAATGTGCGGTAGTAAGAGCGTCAGGTGTGATTGGCCTCAGCGTGCAAATGTTTCGGCGATTCCCTGTTAAATCCCAGTTAAGCGGCGTCGCCTTGGTTGCGGTAAGACGCCACTGTCGAGAAGAAGTCCAAACAGGGCGTTTGAAACCGTTTGTTAACGTACGGCGGTGCCTTGGTCAACTGCCGCGTACGAGGGCCTATGACCAAGCGCTCGCTTCGCGCAATTCGCTTAAAAAAGACGTTAACGACGTGTTAGACGTACGATTTACGTCCTCCGAACCACTAACCACACAGATTGCGAGCCTGAGCGCTAGCTTAAACCAGTCTTCTCGTTGCCCTCTGCCTAACTGTGTAATTGATAGCGTACGATAGTCGACGTCATCAGGAGGGCCGATGCCGCCCGGCGTATTTCGTCTATCTTACGCGTGGTTTGGTGAACGAGCCGAAGTGCAGCGGCGATTCCGGCTAATGTTCGCCGTGGGCCTTTTGGCTGCTACGGCTGCTTACGGCCAAGACGCCGCTCATCCACGTTTTGAGGTGGCATCCATCAAGCCGGGCGGGAATGTATTCTCGACGAAGCCCGACCGCTTACCTGGAAGGATTAGGTGGACGACTCAAGTTGTCTACCTGATTGGATACGCTCACCGTCTGGACTTCTCCCGCGTTTCTGGTCTCCATAACGGATCTGTCTATACCGTTGAGGCGACATTCGACCCGCGTGCAACAGACGACCAGGTGCGGCTGATGCTACAGTCCTTGCTCACGGACAGGTTCAAGATGCGATCTCACCGTGTCACTGTGGAACACGACGGATATGCCCTATATCTCGGGAAAGCCGATTTCAGAATCAAGCAAGCTCCTGCAGCCGGCGAACATACTGGCGTATCGGGATCGGACAACGGCGCTTCACGGGCTTTAGCAGCCGGGAGCTATATCGCTGCCACCATGCCGGTTGCTGGTGTCATAGCAATCACAGGCCGCAAGGCATCGGTGTCACAACTCGCGGAGACTCTGCAGCGTGTAGTAGGAGTGCCGGTATGGGACCGAACCGGTCTTACAGGAAATTACGACTTCGCATTTCGCTATGCGCAGGGTCTCAGCGCCGACATCAAGACCGATGCTCCAGCGCTCGCAACGGCGCTTAAAGAGAATCTTGGCCTAACAATGAAAAAGCAGAAGGGACCACTTGAGGCTTTGGTCGTCGACTACATCGAAGAGCCATCAGCGAATTAACGAGGCTCGCGAACCCACGCGCGCCCGGAATGCCTTTCGCGTTTCCTTCGGAATCAGCGTTGACCTTCGCCGGACCCTCACCTGAAGCAGAGACAGCTCAAGAAAAGAGGTTTCCGTTTCGCCCGTCAGTCGAAGTAAAGTCTTTCAGCTCAGGGTAGTGATCCAAGAGCTGAGGCGGAGCTGGAACTGGCTGCTCCTTGAGAACCGAAGCTATTTCCAACGCATTCACGACTGCTTTACCCAGAAAATGGTTATTCGACACGACATAGCTATCGTCTGTATCCTCTGCAACCTGTTTTGCCCTGGTTATCCACGGTTCAAGTTCATCGATAGAATACAAATGGTCATAGCGCTCGCGCACGTCCGCTTTCTTCGAGAACCAATTCATGTAATTGCGCCCATGAAGCCGCACGTAGCCGACCCTGGATGTTACGTGGGCGGCGGGCTGTACGGACCGGTGGAACAGAGGCTGATCGATATTACAGATCCCCACGCCGAGTTCGCTCAGCAACTCCAGCACGTCGTCTTCGATCCAGCTTGCGTGGCGCACTTCAACTACGAGTGGATATTCGGAAAAGCGTTTCTGTAAGCCGGTCAGATATTCAACGTTTTCGGGCGAAGATTTGAAAGACCACGGAAACTGGATCAACAGCGCTCCCAGACGGCCGCCGTCTGCGATAGGAGCGATACCTGCCTTGAAGTCCCTCTCGTCATTCGGCGCCGGCTTGCGCTCGTGTGTAAATGAGTGGAAGAGTTTCGCGGTGAATCTGAAGTTGCCGTTCTCTGAGATGCTCTCGACCCATTTCTTTGCCGTGGTCGGGCGTGGCGGACCGTAATACGACGTATTGATTTCAATCGCGTCGAAGTACCGGGAGAGGTAGGCTAGTTCATCAAACCCGCGCGGTTTGAGTTTGGGATACACAACGCCCTCCCAATCCTTGTACTTCCAACCAGCCGGACCGATTCGAATCACTCTTTCACTTTGCCAGAAGAGTATCGCTGCCGATGCGAAGATGCGGGTCGACCGGGGCAGCTTTGCAGAGAAGCGATGTGAGGATGACGGGGAAGACGAAATCCAGTTCTAACAAGAATCCTCTGCGCAGGCCAAAACGTAACTTTGGAAGAGAAAACTATTGCTCCCTCTGTGCCCTACATGCATTAACGAAAGCGCTCCCGAACTCTGTAATTTGATAGGCACGTTGGGTTTCAATTTCAATCGATGAGGACGCCATTGAAAATATCGGCCCTTCCCCGTAGTTCCCGATCCTAATTGGCTTCGGGTAGAGATACTCTTTCAGAATTCTATTGCGTATGAGAATATCCATCATTCCACGAAAGTCACTGAGATCGGTTTCCATCTCATATCCGTGCCCATCCACTTCCAACGACGCCGCGAAGACTCCAGGCTTTAGGTTCCTGAGGAGGCCAGCCTGCCCATAGAGATCTAAAAGTTGCTCTTCAGTAAAGCCACCGATTTTAAAGTGCGGCGCCAGTGGGCGTTTACCTTTTTCATCCGCGTTCACTGCTTTATGAAGGCTTTCTAAAAACGTTACCTCCCGCGTGCTTAATTCTCTTAAGGTCGAAACAAAGGAAACCTGCACTGGATTAGTCTGAGCGGAATCGGCTGCGTTCGCAAGCAGGTTCGCCCACACGGTTTGAAGGGCATCGTTCTCCTCGAGGCTTGCTACCTCTAACGCCGGATGAATGATGTTCAGCGGTACTTCTTTCGGAGTTAGATTTGCCTCAGCAAGGTTGCGCTTTGCTTGGGCCGTGATCTTGATGAGGTTTTTGTGTCTGCTGGCATTTATCCAATCAGCGAACCATCCCCCCAAAGCCTTGCCAGGCTCTGGTAGTACTGCCGATAGGAATGCTTGCGATTCACTTTTCAATACGTCGGCGGCTTTTTCTCCAGCGGCGGATATCGCTGCCTTTGTCACTGGGTCCATAAAACCCAGAGTCTAGCAACCTCTGCCCCATTGGACTGCATCTGCTGGAACGGCCGGCAGAAATGCAACGCACCTATTCGTATCTTAAGCCGCTATGAATGGGCAATGCCGATGCACAGAAATTTGGTTCTATACTGCCAGTATCCGCAAAGCTCTTAGCGCATGCTCCTTCGCGATCGCAATATCGCCATCCTTAAACGCCGCCACTGCTATTGTCATTTCACGACCGGCCTCTTGCATAAACGGTTGACGCTGAGGAGATGAGTGCTTGTCAGGCGGAATAATGATTGTCCTTTGCTTAAGCCATAGAATGCCATCGTCCAACTCTCCCGGTTCAATCTGGTCTGGCCTGTTCTCGATAATCGCCTTTAAGAGTATTCGAACCAAAGTCGCATCCATAGAAGTGTTGTATGCTTCCGTTCCGTTTCCTCTCGCAGAGGCGTTCGCTGTTGCGTATATGGGTGGACTGATTTTGGAAGGATCGCCACAGAGAGCCGCAGGCTCGACACCCATCTTTCTCTTGCTTCAGACTTCCAATCTGCCAAAAGGCTGAACCAACACCGCGCTTGCAATCAGATGCTGCCCTGACCACACCAAGAGCTAGTCCCTGGCATGTCTGAAGTTGATATACCCTCCGACGAGGTGTCGCTCAATACTGGCGCTCATGCCGCGCCCGAAAAGGCACTCGGCATCCGCAGTTGTCGGCGTGGGCTCATCGTAAGCGGATTCAAACAGGTCGAGAATCGCACGTGGCGAACAGCAGTCCGCGCGGTCTCATCCTGATCCATGTGGCCCCTGAGCTGAGTTCGATCACGAGGGTAAAGCATGGGTACGCAATACCTTCCCCGAAGTTTCCCTCCTCGGCCCACCCCCGAAGATGAAGGCGAAACGATTGGAGACTCGGCGGCATAGTCGGCGGGACCAGAGTCATCGCCTGCATAGCGAAGGGCTCGAAACCTTTTGCCGCACCGGAACTCTGGGCTGATCACGATTTCGCTGTGGTTCAGCGGCCCGTTTTGTCTTCCGCAATCCTCAGCCATTGCCGTTCGTTTCCGCGCGCGGCGAGCTTGAATTTAATTCCTGCCCAAGTCTACAGCCGGAATGCGCGTATGGATAAGGCAGAGAGTTTGACTTATAACCATCAATCGGCCATCGCAGCCGACCGATGATTCTGATCCGAAGGTGTGGGCTGAAATTGCCGCGGCATGCCTTCATTACGGAATGGCGGCTGCGAACATAGGCTTAACGCTGAAGCTTACTCCAGAATGTATTCTGGGATCAGGCTAAGCGGGGTGCTAATCATCGGCAGAGTAGTCCCGGGAGGTGTGATGTCCATTAGCGAAGATAATTTGGCCCAGACGGTCGAAGCAATGAGGCCGATGGCGCCAGCCAAGGATTTCGAAATCAGCAAGCGTTTTTATGAAGAGCTTGGATTTCGCCCAGAAATTCTGAGCGATGGACTCGTTGAGATGCATCTGGGTGCATTCTCTTTTATTCTCCAAAACTATTATGCGGAGCAGTGGGCCAATAATTTCGTGATGCACATGCGTGTCTCCGATGTGAACCTGTGGTGGGATCGCATCGTTCGGCTGAATCTCGCGGAGCGCTATGGAGTCAAGGCAACTTCACCTCACCTCGAAAGCTGGGGATTGGTTGCAGGTCTGATTGATCCATCCGGTGTGATCTGGAGAATCGCCGGGCCTCCCACCACGAATACAAAATGAGGTTACTTGCTTGCTACCGGTAAGCGACCGCGAGCAGCGCGAATCCAGCTGCCAGGCAGGCCAGATAGGCGGACGGATATCGCGCGGTTTTCTGTCCGGCTCCGGCAAATTCTTTCCAACGTAGTATGCCGAAGAGTGCGCATAACACTGCGCTGGATTCGGCGATGGCAATGCTGAAATCCGGTCCAGCGCCGAAGTTTGGCACTGCCGTTGCGCATAGAAAGCAGCACAGGGCTCCAATCGCCCAAAGGGCGCCCGCGGCCAAGCCGGCCAGATGTTGCTTGGGCGTGCCGCGCAGGTAGGCCTTCAGTCTGATCTGTTCACCCACCATGCGAATATTCATGAAGTAAATGTTGAAAAAGAAAGTGGAGACGCCGATACCGATCGCGAAGACTACTAGAGCGGCATAGGGCCCGAGCGAGAAGTCGCCCTGGATGCCTTGTTCAAGCACCGGGAATGACGCGCCTAAAAAGAGCCCCGATAACACGCACAGGAAGATTGCCTTTCGCGTAACGCGTTTGCGCGGCTTGGCGCCTGGTTTTGTGGATAGCTCTTGATCCAGTGCTCGATAGGTCTTCGTATCCAGCAAGACTCCCGCTAGCAGCAAGGCCATGCCGCCCGAGGCCCAAAGCTCGCTCCCTTGCGGATGAGCGAACAAATCCACCAGCGAAGCGACGATCATGGCTACTCCCACGCTTAAAGGGACGGCGATTGCGATGCCAGCCAGGGATACGGCCGCGATCAGCAACATGTTTCCCAAGTTGAACAAGGAGCCGGCGCCGAAAACTACGACTTGAAGAGTGCGGCCTGCGATCAGCAGCCGGTCGCTAAAGGTGAGATCCGATCCAAAAGTGCCCAATGTGAAGGCGGCGGCCAAAGCCAGCACGACAACTCCTGCGGCGAAATCAATATAGAAGAGCTCGAAGCGCCACCGGGGGCCCGCAGCCTTGATGAAATTCGGCCAGACTCCCCAGCAGAAGCATGCCAAGGCGATAAGCAGAAGGAGCAGAGAAGGGCTGGATGGGAGCAGCATGACAAGACGAATCTCATCCTATCAGCCGGATCGGAATCAGCCGGATCGTGTCCCCTATTTGAGGTAAAAGACCTCACGCATCATCGGGAATCGCTCCCCTGGGCGCGTATCGAAAGGTTCGAAAAACCGGCCCATCATTTGTTGCCAGCGCTGGTTAACGGGATCTTTATCCAGGCGCTCCCAGGCGCCCTCGAAATCGTCCACGCGTAAACAGAGAAACAGCTCCTGATCACGGCGGAAGATGGAATAGTCGGAAATTCCGACTTCCTTCAATTTGGCGATCAACTCAGGCCAAACCTGCTGGTGATGGCGATCGTATTCGTCTACTGCATCGGGCTTGATGCGCAGCTTAAAAGCGTAGCGAGGAGTCATGGTCGACCGGGCGTCCCTTAACTGCAACCGTTAACGAATCAATGGTCCGGAGGATGGGGGCGAGCCGTCAATATCCTTCCGCTCTCAGGGACGCTTTCCGGCATTCGAAACGCTCACCGTACCCAACGGTAGCGCCTCAACTACTTCGAAATATTGAACATAGCAGTGAGCCCGCCGTTCTAATCGAATGCTTTCGATCCTACTACGTCCCTCTCCGAATTCTGCATCGCGAAACAATCAATTCCCAAACGTAATAGTGCTTTCACCCGAGTACTTGTGGTAATCGCGGAAATCGACGCTGTTCTTGGTGCAAATAGTGGTCCCCCGGAAGCAAGATAAATTGTCTGCATGGACCGGAAGCAGGTATTGATTGGTTGCCCCCAAGCTGACGTGATCGTAATCGACTGCCCACTCGACGGAATCGAGCGGAAAGTCCTTCGGGATGTTGTTAGCCGACATCTCGATCCGCCGCACGTGCCCGGTGGACGAGTCGACCCAAACGCTTCCGCTGTATGACGGCTGAAGCATCTGCCCTCCCACGACAATGCGCCAATCGGAGTGGTTCAGCACTACCTTGAAATCGTAAATGACCGCCGCTGTTTGGCCGATAGACGTCGTCTGCGCGCGTCTGAAATCGGCTTGTGTGTAGTCGGAGAAGAGGCTGTGCAGAGTGCTGGCGAATTCGCCGGTGCTCGTGCTACCGCCGATGTCCTCCATCTTCTTGTTCACCTTGTGGCCCCCAACCGTGATGTCCCGATAGGATTCGCGGCCGTCATCATAAACCACAGTTGCCGTGACGATATCGATGGGTTGGAAGCCGGAGGACTTGCTCTCCTCCTGGTAGCGTGTGGTCAATTGCCGGCAAACATAGTTGGGAAGGCCTTGGGTAAACGTCTCGCTCCAGTCCTTAGTCTTTGCGATCAAGCCGGTGACAGCGTGCGTGTAGGCTGGTTTGGCTTCCGTTTCGGCGTTAATCGTGAAATCAGTGGAATTGCTGGCGGGAGCCGCGGCCGGTGTACTTGCCGGTGTGCTCGCCGTGGTCGATGCGGCAGGAGCGGGCTTGGCTGCCGTGGTCGCGGCCGCCGTGTCGTCAGTGTCATCGGAATGCGTAGGTTTCCCGTGGTGCAGCATGGGACGATTCGGCGCATCCACGGGCGTGTTCATGATGGTCGGCCGGATGCTGGTGTCTTCTCCTTCGGCTGGGGCTTGGCTCCCGGTGCCGGTCCTCGCTGAGGATTCGCTCCGAGTCGCCGCACGGACCGGTTCCGGCCCCGGAGGGTCTTTGGTAACGTCGATCAGAGTCGCCGTTAAATAATTGTCCTCATCCACGTTCGATTCCATGTGCACCATTGCGCCCGGGAGAACCTCGGAAGCGGCAATCTTGGCGCTCTTTCGCGTGGTGCTGGTATCGGGGGTCAGCTTCACAGTAAGCGTGCGCCCATCATCCACATGCATCACCACTGCCTTGCCGTCGTTTGACATCACCTGGCCGTCCGCCGCCAGTGTCTGCTGCACCGTGTCGCTGCTCTTTTGCGAAGATTTCTTCTTGTGCCCCCACGGCACCGGTATGCTTCCTCCGCCGTATTGAGCGGAGACAGGCCAACTGGAACCCAGGAATAAAGCGACCCCGAACACGCCGGAAATGATTTGCGCCCGCATACTCATATGATGCTTCAGATGCGGCCCGAACGGGACTGCGTTACGTCGGGGTCACCATTCGAGCAGAATCAACTCGGAACAAAACCCCGGTCCCATCGCAGCGAGCAGGCCGAGGGTGCCGGGCTGGGGGCGGCGGTTGTTCATGACCTCCTCCAGAACCAAGAGCACGGAGGCAGAAGACAGGTTGCCCGTCCGGCGCAGACAGGCCCAGGAAGCGTCTAGTTCGCCGTTTGACAGGCCCAGCGCTGCAGCCGTGGCTTCCAATACCTTGGGTCCGCCCGTGTGGATGACCCAACTCTTAATTTCGCCGCGGGGAACCCGCTGCTCTTCCAAAAACGTGTCTAAATCGCCGCCCAGATTCTGTAGCACCACTTGCGGAACGTCGCGGGAGAGAACGATTTGAAAGCCTCGTCCGGAGATATCCCATCCCATCACGCGCTCCGTATCAGGGTAGAAGACGGATTTCGTGGCTATAATTCGCGGAGCCCTCCTGAAGGCCGTGTTCTCACCGCCCACCAGCACAGCTGCCGCTCCATCCCCGAAGAGCCCGGAACTGATCAGGTTCGCAACCGAGAGATCGTCGGGCTGGACCGTCAGCGAGCAGAGTTCCACTGAAAGCAGCAACGCAATCTGGTCTGGGTAAGCTTTCACATAATCCGCGGCTCGCGAAATACCTGCTGCTCCGGCTACGCAGCCCAGACCGAATATCGGAACCCGTTTGATATTAGGGCTGAGTTGCAGCTTGTTCACCAGGCGCGCATCCACCGATGGGCTGCAAATCCCGGTTATCGAGACGAAAAAGAAGGCCGCAATATCACGCGGATTGATGCCCGCCTGTTGCGCCGCTTTGCAGATAGCTTGTCCGCCAAGATCCTGGGCCGCTTCAATCCAATGATTGTTGGCCTCGCCCCAATTTGCTAAGGGATATTGCTCTAAATCCAGGACCAAATAACGGCCGTCCACCTGCGTAGCTGCGTGGAGCTTTTCAAGCAAATCGAAACGGTCTAAACGCGGGCCCCAGTGTTTTCGGAACTTCTCAATTAACTTGCGTTGGGGATAGTAATTGGGGGGAAGAGCGCTCGCCGCGCTGAGTATCCTCATGAATTCCTTTGGCTGGCCGGAGTGCCGTCCGAAAGCGAACGACACCCACTCACCTTCTCTATGCTAGCGAGAGAGGCCCAGGTGTATCATAAGGCGTGAAATTATTGAATGTAAAAGGCAAAAAGAGGCAGGCCACAACCGACCTGCTGAAGAAACACTCAGACTGCGCGTGAGCCACTTCCAGTAGCACCCAAGCGAGAACTGACCCGGGCGCTACCCGCCGATAACACAGCGGTGATCAAAATCTACCAAATGTTGAATAGATTACACAAGTAGTCTGCATGAAGAGACTAATGGATTTTGGGGGCGGTTGGGCTCAAAGCGCGTCGCGCGGGCTGCAAGTCGGAGGCAGCGTAATCCGCCGTACACAGAAAGATTACACCTATTTGGCTTCAGGGTACAAGTACTTTCTTGAAATTCCGAGTGAATCAGCGCAATTTTTTGGTTTGGAACTGTTTACGCCTGAACTATCATGGCATTCAGGCATTTTGAGAGGGTTGACTGAGAGGGCCGAATGATTCCGGAGAACGCTCGGGAGTTGACACAACAGCAGTTAGCCGTGCTCTGCCTGATTGCAAAGGGGTTTAAGTTAGATGCGATCGCCGAGCGGCTTGGAGTTCAACCGTTGACGGCGGAGTTCCATCTGTTGAGTCTCAAACAAAAATTGGGGATCAGCAGTACTAAAGCTCTAATCCAGTTTGCCAAGACCTCCCAGTTGTGCTGACAGGCTCTTGGCCCCGTTTTTGCACTAGCATCAAAACAGTACTCTATAAAACGGTACTGTTTTGGCCTCCCCTGTAGTCCTAGCTTCATCACATGAGCTTTGTAACCGGAATTCCAGGCGCACGAAATGACCGCGCGGAAGCCATCCGTCGAACGGCAACCGCCGGCGAAGAGGTGCATCATTTCTGAGGTTGTCGATTTCCAAATCCTTCTAGTGGACGATAACCCGGCGGATGCGCATATCTTCGAGGTCGCTCTAAAGGACGCCTCGACGCGGGTCATGCTTTATTGGGTTGCCAGCGCAAGGGAAGCTCTGGACTTTCTTCACCAGCGCGGACGATTCCTTGATATTGGCCCGACCAGGATAGTCGTTCTCGATCTGAACCTCCCGCGAATCGACGGCTTCGGTGTTTTGGAACAGATAAAGGCGAATCCTGCGACGCGGCAAACGCCGGTGATCATATTTACAAGTTCGACGGCTCCCGAAGACGTGAACAAGGCTTATGCGTTGGGAGCAAATGCCTATTTCACGAAGCCGATGACGCTCGATTCCTACGTGAACAAGCTTCGAATTCTAGTGCAGCACTGGTTGGACCTGGCCGAATTACCTTCGTCCTCTTTCGTCACAAGTACGCCGTATCAGCAAGCCGCCGACCGCTCTTTCTTTGAAAGAGACCGGTGAGATTTCGACAGCTTCCCAGCCACTCATTCGACATGGCTACTGCCGTTGTCTCCCAGGAAGAAACGCTCCATTGGCTCGCATTGCGGCTGGTTCCCGGGTTGGGGACCCTGGGAGCGCGGAAACTGCTCGAAAAACTGAATACCCCGATGGCTATCTTCCGAGCCTCCGTATCTGAACTGGAAGCGGCTGGAGTAAGCCCGGCTGTGGCGCGCAACGTGGCCAGTGGCTGTTCGTTTGACGAGGCAGTCGACCAGCAGCACAAAGTATTGAATTCGGGCGTTCAGATCATTACCTTTCATGACGAATGTTACCCGCGGCGTTTGCGCGACATCTTCGACCCGCCCATGGTGCTGTTTTCGAAGGGCCGTACGGAACTGCTCGACTCCGACGCCATTGCGGTGGTTGGTACCAGGCGCCCAACTCCTTACGGGCTCGCGGCGACTGAACGGCTCAGCGCGGATCTGGCCAAGGCCGGCCTCACTATCGTCAGTGGCATGGCGCGAGGCATCGATACCGCTGCCCACCGGGCGGCTCTGGCTGAGAATGGCAGTACGATAGCCGTCTTCGGTTGCGGCATCGATGTTATTTATCCTCCCGAAAACCGAAGACTCTACGACCAGATCGCCGAGCGCGGTCTGATGCTTTCGGAGTTTCCGCTCGGGGCTCCCGCGTATCCCCAAAACTTTCCCATACGCAATCGCATTGTCAGCGGCATGTCGGCTGGCGTACTGATCGTCGAAGGGGCCCAGCACTCCGGATCCGCCATTACGGCAAGACTGGCGATGGACCAGGGACGCGAAGTTTTCGCGGTCCCCGGCAACATCACCTCCCAGATGAGTTGGGGACCTAACTTATTGATCAAACAAGGCGCAAAACTCGTCCAGGAGTGGACGGATGTCACGAATGAGTTGCCCAGGGGTATCCGGCAGAGCCTCGTAGACCGCGCCCGGCAAAAGCTTCTGTTTGAGAGTGGGGAACCGGCGCTGGAACCATCCGTTCCGGGTACCGAAGAACCGCTCAAAGCCCTCGCACGCAGGATTCTAAATGCCTTGCAAGTTGATATTCCTCAACAACTTGAATCGCTGGTAGAAACTTTCGAGGGAGTATCGTCATCTGAACTAATCGCAGCGCTATTCGACCTTGAAATGTCTGGCCTGATCCGGCAGCTTCCCGGCAAGAACTTTGTCAAGGTGTGGTAAAAGAGTAGGCGTTCTCCAGAGAACCGGGTTCCCCGGGAGGAATCCGATTAGCAGGTGCAGCAAGGTATGGCAAAATCACTCGTCATTGTCGAGTCACCGACGAAGGCGAAAACAATCGGAAAGTATTTAGGCAAACAGTTCGTGGTGAAGGCCTCGCTCGGCCACATCAAAGACCTGCCCAAGAAGGACCTCGCGGTCGATATCGAAAACGATTTCAAACCGAGGTATGAGGTGATCGAAGGCAAAAAGAAGCTTATCGCCGAATTGAAGCAGGCGGCCAAGGGTGTGGATTCCATCTACCTGGCGGCTGACCCCGACCGCGAAGGCGAGGCGATCTGCTGGCATCTTAAAGAAGAACTCGAGCCCAAGAAGTCGGACAAACCGGCTGTGTTTCGCGTGATGTTCAACGAAATCACGGCAAATGCGGTCAAGCGCGCTTTCGACAAGCCTACGCAGGTGAACGTAAACCTGGTGGAGGCGCAGCAGGCCCGCCGCATACTGGACCGGTTGGTCGGCTACAAAATCTCTCCCCTGCTATGGGACAAGGTGCGGCGAGGGCTTTCGGCCGGCCGCGTCCAGACTGTCGCGCTCCGGCTGATTGTAGAGCGTGAGCGCGAAATTCGCGCCTTTGAAAAGGAAGAATACTGGACAATCGACGTTGCGCTGAATGCGAAGAAGCCTCCGGTGCTTACGGCCAGGCTGAACAAGCGCAACGACGAAACGGCGAAGGTCTCGAATGAGGCCTCGGCCACAGGCATTGTCGGTGATCTGGAGGGCGCCGATTACACCGTAAGGTCCGTTACCACGCGCGAGAAACGCCGCAACCCCGTACCGCCGTTCATTACTTCAACCTTGCAGCAGGAATCGTCCCGCAAGCTGCGCTTCAGCGTGAAGCGCACTATGATGCTGGCCCAGGGCCTCTATGAAGGTAAGGAGATCGGCAAAGAAGGTTCCGTTGGCTTGATCACCTATATGCGTACCGATTCGACGCGTGTTTCCGAAGACGCGCTGAGCGAAGTACGCGGCATGATTGCTGAGCGTTATGGCAAGGAGTATCTCCCCAGCGCGCCCAACATTTATAAGTCCAAGAAGGACGCGCAAGACGCCCACGAGGCCGTCCGGCCCAGCTCTGTGCTGCGTACGCCTGAATCGGTGGAGCAGTATCTTGCCGAGGATGAACTCAAGCTGTACCGGCTGATCTGGATGCGCTTCGTGGCATCGCAGATGATGTCCGCGGTCTCCGATCAGACCACCATCGATGTGAGCGCGCGGGGCAAGAGCAATGCGGAATACCTGTTCCGGGCCACCGGCAGCGTGCCGAAATTCGACGGCTTTCTGAAGGTCTACCAGGAAGGCAAAGACACTATCGACGAAGACGATGAAGAGCTGAAGCACAAACTCCCGGCGGTAACAGAGGGCGAGACGCTCAAGTTCAAATCGATCACTCCCGACCAGCACTTCACGGAGCCGCCGCCTCGCTACAACGAAGCCACGCTGGTCAAGAAACTCGAGTCCGATGGCGTGGGGCGCCCGTCTACCTATGCCTCTATTCTGACCACCATTCAGGATCGCGAGTATGTAAAGAAGGAGGGTGGCCGTTTCGTCCCCACTGAATTGGGGATGGTCGTAACCGACCTGCTTCTCGAAAGCTTCAGCAATCTCTTCGACGTGACTTACACGGCGCGGATGGAAGAGGAATTGGACGACATCGAAGAAGGCAAGATTGAATGGCGCGTGGCCATGGCCGACTTCTACGGGCGATTCCAGAAGGATCTGGACCATGCTGCTCGCCATATGACCGACATCAAGCGCATGGAAAAGCCGACCGATTTGGTTTGCGAGAAATGCGGCAAGCCGATGGTCATCAAATGGGGCAAGCACGGCAGCTTCATCGCCTGCACCGGCTATCCAGAGTGCACCAACACGCGCGAACTGACGGTCGACCTTCCGGATGTCGATAAGGCCGATCTGACCGAGCAGGACGAACAGGAGTACTGCGAAAACTGTGGCCGTCCGATGGTTCTTAAGAAAGGACGCTTCGGCCAGTTTTTTGCTTGCTCCGGTTATCCCGATTGCAAAACGACCAAACAGATTGGCGGTGAGCAGCGCAAGGACGTTCCTCTCGAAGAGAAGTGCCCGCAGTGCGGCAGCAACCTGGTTCAGAAGTTTGGGCGCTACGGCGAATTCATCGCTTGCAGCAATTATCCGACATGCAAGCACGTGAAGCAGAAGACCATCGGCGTGCCTTGTCCAAACTGCTCGGAAGGCGAGATCGTGGAGCGGCGATCAAAGCGTGGCCGTACTTTCTTCGGCTGCAACCGCTATCCGGAATGCGATTTCGTTGCGTGGGGCAGGCCCATTTCCGAGAAATGCCCCGACTGCGGCAGCAGCTACCTCATCGAGAAGTTTTTAAAAGCAGGTCCGGTCGCTCAATGTCCGAACACGGAGTGCAAATACAAACATCCTCTTGAGCCGGAGCGCGAAACCAGCGTGGCATAAGCAAGGGCGCCATCGTTTGCGCTCGAGTTTGTACATTCTTAACGCTGCTTAGATAGCTTCTTGTGGCGCGGACACTCATGTCTGCCGCGCCGAGAATCGTCTCGGCGCGCGCGTTCGCCTGCCCCTTGCTTATCCGTAGCGCAACGGCTCATTTGTGACCTGGTGTCCGCAGGTCAAGCACGAACGTCTCGACACGATTGTCGAGACGGCAGACAGGAGTGTCCGCGCCACTACGGTTAAATTAGCCCACTCAGTTAAGAGATGTTACTTGATCGCGTACGTGAGGCCCGTAGTTGCTTGGAACGAGTTCTTTTTAAAACCCGGCGGAGGGTCGTTTAGGAAAGTATCGATCACGCCGATGCTGAAGTTCAGCCGCTTGTAGACCGGTATCGCCAGGGTGGCGTTGCCGTTTCCGGAATACGCATTCAGGTTATTCCAGGCCGGTGTGATAGTCACTCCTTGCGTGAACACGATGGATCGCGCGAACTTTCGGCTATACGTTTCGGCAAAGGTGGATCCAAACAGGTTTTGACTCTGGGCCGCGGTCTGAAATGACTGCTCAATGTAAGTCATGCTGCCCTTTAGATCAAGCTCCTGATTGGGTGCTTTGAGAACCACTAGCCCGATCCCACCGCCATACTGCTGCTGCAGGTTTAGTCCTTGAGAGAAGTTATGGTCGTATGCCGCTTGGACGAACGCATACAGGCGCGGAGAGAAAAATTCATCCCGTTCCGCGTCGGCGTGATAGATAGAGGTCTTTACGGTAGGCACGCCCGTTTGACTTATTTCGCCATAGGACGCGCTGAAATCGACCGTCGTCCGATTCACGGGATCCAACCAATTTACTGTTGGAATGACACGCGACAGAGTGAGAGATCCCGTAGCGCTCTCGCTGTTCTGCGTCGCCTCAACAAGGCTAGCTCCGAGCGTGATGCCGCCGGTCCAATCGTGGAAGAAACCGGGATTTTCAAGCGCCTTCTGAAATGATGCTTCGTCCACAACATGGCCCGCGTCCGCGATCGGGATAGTTTGCGGAGGTTGGCTCGCGGGAGTCACCTGGATATTTTTATCTGCGACGGCGATTGTTCCTTGCGGGACATTGTCACCGTTGGAATGTTTCTTCAGGACCTGGCTTTTGCGAAGGACCGCAAATTTCCCGGACGTGTGAAGTTCCTGAACTTTACTCAGATCGACGGTAATCTCGCCGGCCAGATCGCTCTCAAATTTCAGTGAACCGCCATCGCTGCTCTCCAGATGACCGATGAGTTTCTCTCCGTCAACCAGAATCAAGACGTCGGGTTGCGGTTTGGGAGGTTGGGCTGAGGCAGATTGCGTCAGGGAGAAGCCGCAAACTACTAGAAACACAATAAAAAACCGGCTACTTTGTACGATGGTCGGCATTGTACAGAAGATAGCCGGTTGATGTTTATCGTTTCGCGGGAATTACCTGCGTCCGCCGCCTCCGTGGCCGCCGCCACCACCGTGACCGCCGCCACCACCGTGACCGCCGCCGAATCCGCCGCCTCCACGCATGCCGCCTCCGCTAAAGCCGCCGCCCGCTCGGCCGCCGCCGCTAAAGCCACCACGATAGGCGCTCCCGCCAAAGGAACCGCGGTAAGCACCGCTGCCGTACCCGCCCCGGAAACCCGCAGAGTTGTACCCCCTGTTGTAGGCTCCGCCGTATCCGTAGCCGCCTCGCCCGTAGCCGCCGTAGCCATAACCACCGCGGGCATAGCCGTAGCCCCCGCGACCGTAGTAGCCGCCATAGCCATAACCGCGACCGTATCCCCAGCCACCATAGCCCCAACCGCCGTAGAGGCCAAGGCCAAAATACGGGTAGTAACCCGCTCCGTAATAGCCAGGGCAATAGTATGGGTCGCAGTAGGGGTAGTAGCCGTAGCCCGGCGCTCCATAACCGTAGCCATAATAAGCGGGGCCACCGAACCCGACGAAGACACCAGCTTTCGCCTTCGGCGCACTGCCGAGTAGTAGGAATGTAAGAGCCGTAAGACCGACGAAATGTAATATCCGTCTCATAATTAATAGACGCTCCCGCAAGCGCCGGAATTTACACTTTGTAAAGAAATTTAATCCGCCACGGCTGCCTGGGCGACAAAACTCACCCAAACAACCCCGTATTGTGAGGGAACGAATCGTCGCCAGCCGATCAGGCATGATCGTACCGTGGATAGGTCTATGCCTCCCAATTACTTCCGAGGGCGGGTTGCCACAGGCATCTCAATAAACACGTAGCTGTTTGGGGTGGCTGCGTCCGCACTCACCGCGATGACCGCTGTAAACTTCCGCACTATCGACCAATCATTCGACCCGAGCACAATCAGCGCAATGCGCCGTTTTGCGAGGTCTTGCTGATATTTTAGGTTTTGGTCGGCGGTTATCATCAGATCGAATCCTGCAGCTTCGGCTGCCGAGAGTAATTCCCCGTTTCCGAGTCTCGTCCATCCCAGCTTCGGACAGGTTGAAATTTCGTGAGCAGCTAGAAAACGTGCTAAAGGACCAGGGGTGCTGTTGTCGAAGATGAACTTCACGCGGCGAGCGGCCGCGTGAGGTATCCACGTTTAGCAGCATACGCCAGAATCGTGCGTGCCTGCTGTTCGTTCACAGCTGGGAACATGTCAACGATCTCGGTAATGCTGAAGCCGCTTTCGTAATTGTCGACAATTGTTTCCGGTGTGATCCGCATGCCGTCGATGTTCGGCGCTCCACCTAGTTTCAGTGGGTCGCGCTGTACAAGCGGGCACCCCGACCAGTCAATCCCCTGCGTTGTGGTCATAAACATCATTTTAAACAACTTTGTGTTGTTCTTGAAGTCATCCGCAGCAATCGGGTGTGCCGAGAGGCCGGACTGATGATGAGGGTGATGATGGAAGAGGAAGTGCGGCAGGTGGTCGGTGAGCGGCACTCCGAGCGCCGGGCAGTTACGGACTCTGACTGACTATAAATCGAGTCGGACCCAGCCGGGTAGGGCCGCCGGTTGTCCCCCGGCAAACACAATGCGGCGAGTCTTCGGAAAAGGTACGCCATCACGGATCGCCTTGCCGAAGGCCGGCATAGCGCGGAGGATCTTTTTGTAAGCGTCCTCGCCGGTTCCCAAAAAGCCTGCTTTGGCCAGGAATCCGCT
>DATBEF010000071.1:0-6242 GCA_036269625.1 Bryobacteraceae bacterium
TGCGCAGACCGTCGAGCTAAGCCGACCGGGAACTTGGGTCATTCGGAGAACGTCAACGCGTCCATGCGGACAGTGGCATTGGCGGTGGCCGTTTGGGGCTCGAGTGTTATGGGGATTGTTGCGGGGCAGGATGTCCTCACTTGGCACAACGATGTCGCGCGGACGGGGCAGAATTTGCGGGAATCGGTGCTCACGCCCGCCAACGTCAATACAAAAACATTCGGCAAGTTATTTGTGATTGCGGTGGACGGAAAGGTCGATGCGGAACCGTTGTACGTACACGGGCTGTCGATGCCAAATCGGGGAACGCGGAACGTGTTGTTCGTCGCGACTGAGCATGACAGCGTGTATGCGTTCGATGCGGATTCGGGACGGGAGCTTTGGCACGTGCGGTTGCTGCGCGCAGGCGAAACCACTTCCGACAATCGCAACTGCGGCCAGATTACGCCGGAGATCGGGATTACGGCGACGCCGGTGATCGACCGGCAACAGGGGCCGCATGGCGTTCTCTATGCGGTGGCGATGAGTAAAGATACGCAGGGGCAGTACCGGCAGAGACTGCACGCGCTCGATTTGCAGAGCGGCGCGGAGCAGCTTGGCGGGCCGGTGGAGATCGCGGCCACCTACGCGGATGCGCTCGCGTTCGATCCGAAACAGTACGCCGAGCGGGCTGCGCTGCTGTTGGTGAACCGCACGCTGTATCTGACGTGGACTTCGCATTGCGACATCGGCCGTTACAACGGCTGGGTAATGGCGTATGATGCGCGCACCCTCAAGCAAAGGTCGGTGCTGAATCTGACGCCGGACGGCGATGAAGGCGCGATCTGGCAGTCTGGCGCGGGACCGGCGGCAGATCCGCAAGGGAACGTTTACGTCATGTTGGGCAACGGCGACTTTGATAGCTCGCTGGACGCGAGGGGATTCCCGGCACGGGGCGATTTTGGGAACTCGTTCCTGAAGATCAGTGAAGTAGAAAGCCGCTTGCAGCTTGCCGATTATTTCACGATGTTTGACGTGCAGTCGGAGAACGATGGGGATGGCGATCTGGGTTCGGGCGGACCGCTGGTGCTGCCGGACATGCGGGATGCCGGCGGAACGGTTCGACATCTAGTAGTGGGAGCGGGGAAAGACCTCAATATTTATCTGCTGGATCGCGATGCGATGGGGAAGTTTCATGCGAACCGGAACGCCATCTATCAAGAGCTGCCGAAGGCGTTCAAACACAACTTTGCGAGACCGATCCCGGCGTATTTCAACGGCAGCCTTTACTACGCGTCTACCGAAGACCCGCTGCGGCAGTACCGATTTCGGAATGCGCGGCTACTGCCGGAGCCAGCTTCGCAGACATCGATGAAATTTGTGTATCCCGGGGCCTCGCCGAGCATTTCGGCGAATGGAACGCGCGATGGGATTGTTTGGGTGCTGGAGAACAAAGATCCGGCGGTGCTGCATGCCTACGACGCAAACGATGTGTCGCGAGAACTCTACAACAGCGATCAGGCGTGGTTTGGAAGAGATCATTTCGGCGCGGGGAATAAGTTCATTACGCCGATGATTGCAAATGGCAAAGTCTACGTGGGGACAAGGGATGGTGTGGGAGTGTTCGGGCTGCTGGGGAAGAAGTAGGGGTCACTGCTTGCGGGCGGTCATGTGAGCGTTTGCGAATATGCAGCGACGGCAAATTTATACAGCGTAATTGATTCCCCCGAAGGAAAGTGAAATTCTTCGTGCCGTGCAGCGGCTCGACCATGCTATCAGTCGATTTCAAATTACGCTGCTTCGACGGCCTACATGTCAGGGAGCGAGTCAGCCGGCAGAAAAAGGTTCAGGACAGTATAGGGGCAGCGAACCGTAGATAGGGATCGGTAGCTGTCCAGAAGCCCCGTATTTACATCGCAGTTGCTTCCTCGAGCTTAGAACTACCTCATACTGCTTTTCGTTGGTTAGCTCAGGTGAGCATTACTTTTGGATGCGGGTGACGCGGGCCGCATGGCACGGTTTTACTCATAGCGCAGCGCCACCATGGGATCGACAGTCGCTGCGCGCCGAGCAGGAATATAGCTGGCCAGCAAGGCTACCGTTATCAAAAGTAACGAGCTTACTGCGAATGTGAGCGGATCGGTTGACGTGATGCCATAGACGTACCCAGCCATAACGCGACTCAGGGCCAACGCTCCCGCCAAGCCTAGCACCACTCCAAACGCTGTCACCCAAAGCCCTTCCCGCAAAACCAAACCCAGCATCTCGCCGCCGTTCGCTCCCAACGCCATCCGAATGGCCAGTTCCTTTGTTCGTCGATTCACCGTATACGACATCACGCCAAAGATTCCCACCGCGGATAGAATCACGGCCAGCGCGGAAAAAATCCATAACAGCGTCATAGGAAAACGAATCGCGCCATAAGTTTCCGACACAATGTCGTCCATTGTTCGGACCCGATTGACGGGCTGTTCTTTATCGAGCGACTGAACGGCCGCGCGCACCGAACCCACCACACTCATCGGAGCCACATCAGTTCGCACAACCAGGAACACCGACGAAACCGGCTTCTGTTCAAACGGCATATAGATCGCCGCTTCGGGCCGCCAAAGGTCATCATTTCGTACGTCCTTGACAACACCTACAATTTCCAGCGGGTGCGAAGAGCTCGAATTTTCTCCGGAATACACACGCGCCAAAATCGTGAGATGGCTGCCGACCGGATCGGAGTGCGGCCAGTAACGGCGCGCCACAGTTTCGCTGATCAGAGCAACAGGCGGCGCCCCCTGATTATCGCGTTCGGTAAACTCGCGCCCACGCACAAGGCGTGTTCCCATTGCCTTTAGAAAATCAGGCGTTAGAATCTTATAACTTGCCACAGGCTCTCGTCCGGGCGCTGCCACGGGCTGGCCCTCCGGCTGGAAGAAAACATTGGAACCGCCGCCCGCCGCTCCTGCGGCTCTTACGCCAGGTATGCTCTGAATCTTCTGCATCAGGTCCCGGTAGAAAAGCACTTGCTGCAACTCGGATGCATACTTGTAATGCGGTAGACTGACACCCATTGTCACGACGTTCTTAGGGTCGATACCGAGGTCGACATTGGCCAGTTCGACAAAGGTCCGCACCAGCAGGCCCGCGCCAGTCAAGAGAACCAACGCCAGCGCCATCTCGCAAGCCACCAGACCGTTACGAAGCCGCCTGCGCCCTCCTTCGCTGGTAACACTTACTCCACTCTCCTTCAGCGCGTCGCCCTGTCCGGTCTTCGCTGTTGCCCAGGCCGGTGCTAATCCGAAAATTACCCCCGTTGCCATTGTGATTGCGAAGCTGAACACCAGGACACGCCAATCGATATCGATGATCCTCGCATTCGGAAGACTGAGGTGATAGCGCCCCATCGCCAGAGTTAACAGGCGATCTCCTCCATAGGCGAACAGCAATCCCAGCGTTCCCCCGCAAACAGCCAGCAGCAAGCTTTCAGTGAGTAACTGCCGAATCAACTGTTGGCGAGAGGCGCCGAGGGTGATGCGGATTGCGATCTCACGTTTCCGTCCAGTCGCGCGCGCCAGCAAGAGGTTAGCCACATTCGCACAAGCAATCAGCAGTACGAGCAGCACCGCGCCCAACATAATCATTAGGGGCGTCTGCATCTGCCGGTGATAGGCAGCGTGCAGGGGTTCGACCTTGATGCCCCATCCTTTATCGGCTGCTGGATATTTTATGGCCAAGGTCCTGGCCAAGGTGTCCATCGCCGCCTGTGCCTGCGCCACGGTTATGCCCGACTTGAGTCGCGCCTGGGTCTGCAGATCTCGTGAAGTGCCGCGCCCCACTTCGCTGCGTTCTTCTGATGTCAGCACCAGCGGAACAAATACGTCCATTTCCTGGTCCCACGTGAAGCGGAACGAAGCCGGCATCACGCCTACAATCGTGTAATGCTTCTGGTCAAGCTCAATGTTCTTGCCTAAAATGGCGGGGTCTGAGCCATAACGCATCTGCCACAGACGATAGCCGATCACGGCCACCTCATCTCTGCCCGGCTCTGTCTCTTCCGGCAACAGAAAGCGTCCCATGAGCGGCCGAACGCCAAACATTGGCAGCAGCTCGGCCGAAGCCTTAATGCCATCCACGCTTTCTGGCCGGTCCCCTTCCGTGATATTGAATCCTGCCCAACGATAGTAGGCGACCTGTTGAAAAATACCGGTCATGCCAATATCGGCGAGGTTTGGGGCTGAGACACCCGTCTGAATGTAGCCCTCTCCCTGCTGATTGCGCCACTGCCCAAGACCAACCAGTTGTTCAGGATTCGGATACGGTAAGGGGCGGAGCATAATGGCGTCGACCAGACTGAAAATGGCCGCGTTGGCACCAATGCCCAGCGCCAGGGTAAGTACCGCCGCAGCGGCAAAGCCTAGATTTTGGGTCATCATCCGCAGCGCGTAGCGCAGATCTTGAAGGAGCATGTTCATCGCCTTGCACGATTGATATTCATTCGGCGGGTGCCGATTGAGAGGTCAGAAGTCATTTTACGCTTCAGAAACGAGCGCCTGGCTAGCAAGTAATTCGAGGAGGACTGCCGACAAATGCCGCCGGAGTGCCGCACGGCACACGTTGCGCCATGCTCAGGATTTCAAGGCAACGCGAAAGAAAACACATCGCTGCCGGAGGCGATGGCGACATATTGCTTGCCATTCACAGCAAAGCTCATAGGCGAGGCGTGCATGGACTGGCCGGTGTTGAAGTGCCAGAGCGATCTTCCGGTTCGAGCGTCCACAGCTTCAAAGGCCTCCGAGTCGTTCGCGAAAAATACCAGCCCGCCCGCGGTGGTCATGGTGCCACCCCACGACTGCCCCGACCCAGTTTGCGGATATTTCCAGGCGAGTTTGCCCGTTTCGGGATTATAGGCCATTAGTATCTTTTGACCGCGTTCGCCAGGCGGGCTCTTGACGCCAGTGGCATAAAACTCATGGCCCTCCGAATACTTCTCCGGTTTGACAAAGAAAAGCTGGCAACTTTCCAGAGCCATGAAGTACAAAAGATGCGTAGCCGGGTTGTAAGATGGCGAAAACCAATTCGTAGCGCCGGTCATATCGGGACAAATCAAGGTTCCGTTCGCAGTGGGCTCGACGGCAGTGCGGACCGGCCGGCCCGCCGGATCAATGGCCGAGGCCCAGTTCAGTTTTTTCACGAAGGGCGTGGCGGCCAGGAACTTGCCATTGGCGCGGTCAAGAACGTAAAGGAAGCCGTTGCGATTCGCTTCCACGAGCAATTTTCGAAGAACACCGAGGTACGGCGCATCTATCAGAACGGCCGTCTCGGCGGCATCGTAATCGAAAAGGTCATGCGGGGTGAATTGAAAATACCACCGCAGCTTGCCTGTATCCGCATCCAAGGCCAACACGCAGGCCGTATAGAGATCGTCTCCGGGACGCACACTTCCATCGAAATCAGGGGCCGCATTGCTGGTTCCCCAATAGACCGTATTCAATTCCGGATCGTAACTGCCGGGCATCCACGTAGTTGCGCCGCCCCGCAGATACATATCTCCGGGCCAACTGGATGAGCCGAACTCGCCGGGTCCGGGAATCGTCCAGAAGCGCCAAAGTTCTTTACCGGAGGCGGCATCGAAAGCGGCGATAAAACCTCGCACGCCGTCATCGCCACCTGAAGTTCCCACGAGAACTTTATCTTTGACGACCAGTGGCGCGCTCGTCGCTCCATAGTTCTTGTTCCCCTCCGCATAGGCAATGTCCCAGAGCAGGTGCCCGGACCTGACATCCAGGCACAGCAAGTGCGCATTGTCTGTCTCCATGTAGACGCGGGAATGCCACAGGCCGACGCCACGATTGTGATGCGCGGAAGCGTCATCGACCAGCCCCTCCGTTGCAGGCCGCGAGTAGTGCCAGACGGAGCGGCCGGTCCGGGCGTCCAGCGCAAAGGCATCGTTCGCCGAAGTGACCAACATCAATCCGTCTACAACAATGGGCGTCCCTTCAAGGTGGGTAGAATTGGGCGAATGAAACACCCACTGCGCTTGCAGCTCATGGACATTGCGAGGTGTTATTTGGGCGAGTCGAGAGTAGCGCCGTCCGGTGTAGTCGCCGTTATAGGAGAGCCAATTGTCGCCGACCGGTGAAGCCAGAAGGTCGGCGGGGCTTATATCGACGGAGGCCGTAACCGAATTGGCGGCAGCGCTCCAGGTGGAAGCCGGGGCAAGCAAGCAGCAGCAGATTGCAATCAGGCGAGGATTCGGCACCTTAGGTATAGTA
>DATBEF010000118.1:0-18465 GCA_036269625.1 Bryobacteraceae bacterium
TCGATCTACGCCGAAGAAGTGAATGCCGGCGCCGTTGGCGGCATGCCGGTTGATGCTCTTCATATTAAAGAGTTCGGGATGGGCGACGCGCTCTTCAGAAAGTTGGCCGTAGTCGGCAGGCCCATAGAAGTCGACCACTGCCTCGACGCGAGTTGCCGGTGCTTGGCGGACGCCGGCGTAGTTAACCAGGAAACCGCCGGCGGATTCGCCGATCAGCGCCAGCTTTCTGGGATTGACGTGGTATTCGCGGGCGTGCGCTTTTACCCAGAAAATAGCGGCATGGACGTCCTCGATGGGTTGTGGGAAATGATATTCCGGCGCCAAGCGGTAGTCGATGCTGAACCACGCAAACCCGGCATTGGCGAGTACATCGAAGAGCGGACGTACGTTTGTGCTGCGGCTACCTTCATCGAACCCGCCGCCGTGTACGAGAATCGCGGCCGGAAAGGGCCCGGGACCATCCGGAATGTGGAGGTCGAGTAGCAGCGCCTTGCCTCCGGGATGAGCAAACTCAACGCCGGTGCGGTCGACCGGCGCGGCTTGTAACGCCAGAGCCCCCGCGCAGGCCACGACCAAAGCGATTTTGCACATGAACTCAGCGCCCAGGTTGGAATAGTGCAAAAGCGGCCCCCTGCGGATCGGCGACAATCGACCAGCGCCCGACGCCTTCCACAGTCATCGGCGGCACATAAATATTTGCCCCGGCTTTCCCTGCCTGAGTGGTCGAGGAGTCGGAGTTCTGCACCTGGAAGTAAATCATCCAATGGGGCGGCGTGTTCGGGTTGAAATGTTCCTTCGGCGGAATTCCACCGATGTAGTCATTGCCGTTCTTGATGTGCAAGTAACCGCTCCCGTCCTTCCCGGGCTCTGGCCGCCAATCAAACACTTGTCCGTAAAACTCGGCGGCGCGCTGCGGTTCCGGGGTCATGAGATCGGCCCAACAGACTGTTCCCGGCACGCCCGTAATGCCAACACCGGGGTGTGTCTTCGGTTGCCAAATCGAGATCATTGCGCCAGCAGGGTCCTGAAGAATCGCCATCCGGCCGTAGTCCATCACGTCGAATGGCGGAGCTACGACTTTGCCTCCGGCCGGTGCGATCTTTTCAGCGGTCTTATCGGCATCGGTGACAGCAACGTAAATCATCCAGTGTGGCGGAACGCCCCGCGCCAGCATGTCGGGATTCAGAGAATAACAGCCTGCGGTGTTACGCCCGTCGAGGTTGAACATGGTGTAAACCTCGTTCGGCCCCATGGGTGAATCGTTCGCACTCCAACCAAGCAGTGATCCGTAGAAATTCTTGGCGCTGGCTTGATCGGTAGTACCGAGTTCAAACCAGCAAAAAGCGCCGGGAGCGTGGGAATCAATGTTGGGCATATGCGGAAAGTATATGCGAGAGGCAATGCGCCCGAGCCGACGCCTTACTTTTTGCTGTCTTCAGACCAGGGGGGCACAACGCCGTTCATGCGCGCGTAGGCCACCAGCTGTCCCATGTGCTCGTTCGCGTGAACGATAATTCGAAGATACATCCCATCTACAGTGGCATCTCTATCGTTAATCTTTACGGGCTTATGCAGGTCGGCAGACGTTATGCCCGCATGAGCAGTCTTGACCGCGTCCAGTGAACGCTTCAACCAGTTGATGACTTCTGGCTTCGCCGTTACGGTCTTTTCCATGTTGTTCGATGTCAGATCGGCGGGCATTTTGGGTCCTGTCACGCTTAGCAAATAGAAGTTTGAAAGGGCGATGTGCATGAAGACCTCGCTGGTCGACCGCACACCGGGCGCGGGCCGCCAAGCGTATTTCTCCGCCGGAATCGCTTCGGCTAAAGCGACCAATTGCCGAGACACATGGCCCCACTCTCCGTCATAACCTTGCCATAATCCTTCAAGCGGATCGATGCGCTGGGCGTGTAAGGCCGCGCAGCTCATGATAAAAGCCAGCAGAACCGTTTTCATGCTCTTCCTCTCTCTGGCGCGCTCGCGCTCGAGGCTGCACCCAATTATCCCTAGTTTGAAATCAGACGACCCAGGATGGTACAACGGAAGTACTCAACGAAGAGGACAGACCCCTCTGAGAGGTTCTCTCGAAACGGAAGCTCGAAGGTGAGCAGGCCCAAGTAGCGAGAAACGTACGGCGCGACGACACCGCGCGAATCAAGCGCCGGCGCAGAGCCGGAAGCTGGATGGCACCGCCGCACATCGTGGTTCCAGCAAATTCAGGCTTAAGGGATTTGCATGGAGATTTCGGCGCCGCGGCGTATCTTTATCGAAAAAATTTCGGAATTCCCAGCGGGAGAGGTGCTGCTGAGAGGCTGGCTCTACCGGCTCCGCATTCTTGGCAAGACGGCCTTCCTGATTCTGCGGGACTGCAGCGGAGAGGCGCAGTGTGTCATTGCCTCCGACGTGCTGAAGGCCCACAAGCTCAAAGTCGAGGATGTCATCGAAATTTTGGGCAATGTTCGAGCTGAACCGCGATCAAAGACTGGCTGTGAAGTGGAAATCTCCAGAATCCGCGTCTTGAACCGCGCCGGGCAGAATCTTCCGTTTCAATCCGCGGCGCACGTGGAATCAGTCGGTTTGGAGACGCTTATCCAATACCGGCCATTGTCGCTTCGAACCGAAGCCGTAGGCGACATCTTTCGCATCCAGGCAGCAATCCTCGCATCCTTTCGCGATGCGCTCAACCGCCGTCGATTCACAGAAATCGTGACGTCGAAGATCGTCTCCGGTGGAACCGAGGGCGGTAGTAATCTTTTCGAGATCAAATATTTTGACCGCGTGGCATACCTCGCACAGAGTCCGCAGTTCTATAAGGAACATGGGGTAGCCGGTTTGGAGCGCGTATATGAGACGGCCCACGTTTATCGCGCCGAGCCACACGCGTCCAGCAGGCACTTAACGGAATACTACTCGCTTGACGTTGAATTCGGTTTCATTGATGGACCGGAGCATGTCATTCAGTTCGAACGCGGACTGCTCACGGATATCTTCGAGAATCTCAACAGGAAGTACGGCGACGTGATCAAGAAGTATCGAGCCGATTTGCTTCCATCGATGCTTGGCGTCGCCTGTTGGGAGTTCGATGCGTGCCTGGAGATGCTGCGCGCGGAATTTGGACGCACCGACTTGGAAGACGATCTTGATCCCGAGGCGGAGCGGCAGCTTTGCGAGCGAGCCGCGCGAGAGACAGGGATTCCGGCCGTGTTTGTCCTTGGCTTCCCTTTGGCGGCCCGGCCTTTTTACACGGCGCCGCGAGGATCGGGGGGCGCAGCGAGCAGCTTCGATCTCCTGTTCCAAGGCCTTGAGATCACAACCGGCGGACAGAGACTGCATCGCCGAGAAGATCTGGAAGCGGCTCTTCGTTCCCGATCCATTGAGCCTGCGAACTTTGAAAGCCACCTTGCAATGTTTGATTTGGGAATGCCGCCGCATGGCGGATTCGCGATTGGACTCGAACGCTTGACGTGCCAGGTGCTCAACCTTCCGAATGTGCGCCAAGCCGTCCTGTATCCGCGGGATCGATATAAGCTCACGCCATAGCCGGCGTGAGCCTTGCCGGCCCCCGGTGCATGAATCAGTAGTCCCGCCCGGTAGTATTGTGACCGTCCTGATTATCAGCAGTCATACCGTTAGGCTCTAGTCGCCAGGAGACCCTATCATCGCGCGCGCTCACATTCACAAAAGTCCTCATTTGCCTTGACAAATGAGCGCTTTCCTAACAATCATCAACTAATCCTTGCTGATGCCATTTTTGCAGACCCTGTAGCTGTCTGATCCGGGACGTCTTCCGGTGGGCGCCATGCAGACGCCATCTGAATTGCTCGAACGTAAAGGAATTAACCAGATCATGAGTCTCAGTTACAGGCGACGTGTATGCCTCCGCAGTGCTGCATTTGGATCCCTTCCGGTTGCGTTAGTCTCCCTGCTTTGTTTTCCGCTCCTCACTCAAAGCCAGACCTTCCGCGGGAATCTATCCGGCATTGTGACGGATTCGAGTGGAGCGGCGCTGCCCAATGCCGCGGTGAAGCTCGAAGATCCGCAGACCGGGTTCGTACGGAACACCGTGAGTACAGGGGCGGGCGATTTTCAGTTCCCGGATTTGCCAGTCGCGAAATACACGGTGACGGTGACGAATCCCGGCTTTTCCGTTCAGAAGATCGAAAACGTTCAGGTGGAAGTTTCGAAGACGACAAACATCAACGTTAAGCTCGGCGTGGCACAGCAGGTTGCAGTCGTGGATGTCACGGCGTCGGCGGTGACGCTGGACACGTCCTCCAGTTCGCTTGTGGCTGACGTGAATACGAAGGCCGTATCCGACATGCCGATGAATGGCCGCGATTTCAAGCAGATGATCAAGCTTGCGCCCGGAGTTGCGCCCAATAGCAACTCTTTGAATGGTACGCGTACTAGCGGCATTAATTACCAAATCGACGGCGCGGACAATAACGACGCCTGGTCGAATGCCGTGGCGGTGAACCAGGGCGGCGTGGCGGGGATTGCGGGAGCACTGGTGCCGATTGAGGCCATCGACCAATTCTCGGTACAGAGCAACGCGGCCGCCGATATGGGGCGGAACGGAGGCGGCAATGTCAACATGGTTCTTAAATCAGGCACGAACGATTTGCATGGCGATCTGTTCTATTTCGTGCGCAACGAAGCGTTGGCCGCACTGTCGCCGCTGCAGCAACCGGGAAGTAAGAAGCAGGAAATCCGTAACAATCAATTCGGGTTCGCGGCGGGCGGCCCGATAGTCAAGAACAAAACCTTTTTCTTTCTTACAGGCGAGATCCAGTTGGCCGTTGCGGCCGATTCGATTCTAGACACCTCGCCCTCGACGTCCTGGGTCAATGCGGCGGAAGGTGTTCTGGCGCGGTACAACGTGCCCGTGAATCCGGTCTCGCTGAATCTTCTCTCGTTATTTCCGGCCAATAGCCGTAATGGCCCGGCCACTGCTAATAACTACTTGGCTAATGCCCTGAACACTTACAACAGTTACAACGGCATCGTGAAAATCGATCACCGGTTCAACGACAAGCATTCAATTTTCCTTCGATATCTGGGCGGCACTGGAACGCAAGTTGCCGACGTCGGTTCGCACTTCGAAGATTATTTTCAGGAAGCGCCAATGCATGTCCACAACTTCTCGGTGGTTGAGAACTCTGTCCTCACTCCGCGGCTGGTCAACCAAGTTACCCTGGGCGTCAACTACTTCCTGCAGACGTTCGACGATTTCAATACCAGCTTCAACCCGATCTCGCTAGGGCTGAATACGGGCATTGACTTGGGAACCTTGGTGGGTGCGCCGACATTGAAAATCAGCGGATTCGATTACACGGGAGCGACGCCGCCCCTCGGCCGAATCGACACAACGGGTCATATGACGGACAACTTGTCTTATACCGTGGGACGTCACCAGCTCAAGTTCGGCGGAGAGTTCCGGCGGGCGGTCCTTGACGTGGCGTATTACACCAACGAGCGCGGGACCTTCTCTTTCGATGGAAGCCGTGGGCCCTGGGCGAGCGATTCGACAATTTCAGGTACATTAAAAGCCCTCGCCGACTTCATGGCCGGCGAACCATCGAACAGCAACGGCGCGACCATAGCCCGTGGGAACCCGGAGCGCACGTATCATGTGAACTCGGCCGATGAGTGGGTGCACGATACGTTCCAGGTGACGCCAACCCTCAGCGTGAACTACGGCCTGCGATATACCTATCAAGGCGTATTGCATGACACTACGAATGACCTGACAAATTTCATACCAGGCCAAGGCTTTAAGACCGGGCAACTGTACCCCAAAGACCTGACCGATTTCGCTCCTCGCTTTGGTTTTGCATACTCGCCGGGAAAGGGCGGGAAGACCGTTTTCCGCGGGGGATACGGGATTTATTACGACGTGCCCACAGTGGGATCGTTCGTCTACAACGTTCCGGGGAATGGCGGGGCATCGGGCATCTATTCGAATCCGGCTGGCCCGAGTCCTGTCTATTCTTTGATTGCAAGCAATGTGTTGTTCCAAAGTGGCGTTCCGGTCTTTGGGAATTCGGCGGCGAATCCTCCTTTCGGCGTCTATGCGGTGAGCCCGAATTTCCACACGCCCTACGTTCAGAATTTCAACTTCAATGTCGAGCATCAGCTCACATCAAGCACTCTATTCACCGTGGCGTACGTGGGCAGCATGGGAAGACGCCTGGAAGTAGTTGAAGACATCAATCAGAAAGTGAACGGCGTGCGGCCCTATGCGGCGGAGTACCCGACGCTGGGAACGATCAACCAACTCGACACGGCGGCGAATTCGAATTACAACTCGTTCCAGGCCACGCTGCGTCAGCAATTACTGCACGGTCTGACGGCCAATCTGAATTACACCTTCAGTAAGACTCTGGACGATGTTTCGTCGGTGACTACGCCGGCAAACAGCTACAGTTTGCGCAACGATTATGGTCCCGCGACATTCGACGTCCGGAACGCTCTTACAGGATTCGTGAGTTATACAGTCCCCAAGTTCACAGCATTTGCGCCACGCCTGACCAATGGCTGGCAGATCAACTCACTAATCACCGTCGCGGGAGGCAATCCCGTTAATATCCTGGCTGGCACCAACGTCAGCGGCACAGGTGAGAACAAGGACAGGGTCAATGTCGTTGGCGACCCATATGCAACGGAATCGACCATTTCCGGAAGCCTGGCGCAACTGTACCTGATGAAGTCGGCCTTCGCAGTTCCAGCAGCGGGCGCCTTTGGCAATCTGGGCCGCGATATCATCTATGGTCCCGGGTTCGGCGCGTGGGATTTCTCGGTTTTCAAGCACACGCCCATCACGGAGAAGATCAATAGCGAGTTCCGGGTGGAGATTTTCAACCTGACCAACAAGACGAACTGGGCGAACCCAACCGCCACCTATACCAGCGCCAGTTTCGGTGAACTGACGCAAACCCGCAATGGATCGTCCGCGCCCGGCTTGGGTTTTGGCGAGCCGCGCAACATTCAACTCGCGTTGAAACTGATTTTCTGATTCAAAGAGGAAATAGGCAAGCCTATGTTGACTCGACTCTTCTCGTCGCTACTAATCTGCGCGATGCCGCTGTTCGCGCAGGATAACGTGGATCTTACCGTCTTGAATCACATTAAGGCGGAAGCATTCCAAAATTCCCAGGCGATGGACCATCTGTTCTACATATCCGACGTTTATGGTCCGCGCCTGACTAATTCGCCGGGCCATCGGCAGGCGGCCGAATGGGCGCTGAAGCGACTGCAGGGCTATGGGCTGCAGAACGTGAAGCTCGAGAAGTGGGGGCCATTTGGGCAAAGCTGGCAACTGAAATTCTTCTCGGCGCACCTGATGGAGCCGCAGTACATGCCCTTGATTGGAGTTCCGCTCGCCTGGACACCTGGGACCAACGGCGTGGTTACCGCTGAACCCGTGATGGCGGTCATCAAGACCGAAGATGACTTCGCAAAATACAAGGGCAAGCTGCGCGGCAAAGTCGTTCTGACCATGGCGCCGAAGGAGATCGAAATGATAACCGAGCCGATGGCGCATCGCCTGACGAATGAGGAGTTGCTGGCACGGGAAACAGTGGTGGATCCCTCGCGCTTAGGATTGGGCTTTGGCGGCGGAAGACGAGGTGTGGCGGCCGCGCCCATTCCTACTCCGGAAGAGCGTGCCGCAGCGGCTAAGTTTCGCGTGAAGACCCAGCAGTTCCTGAAGGAAGAGGGAGCGGTGGTAGTACTCGAGTATGGCTTCAATGGCGATGGCGGGACCGTCTTCGCGACCTCGGGCGGCTCGCGAGATCCGAAAGATCCGACTCCGTTACCAACAGTGGCGCTGACGCCGGAACATTACAACCGGATTGCGCGGTTGGTGGACCATAACATCCCTGTCAAACTGCAATTTGATATCCAGGCGCAATTTCTGAAGGACAATCCGGACTCTTTCAATATCGTCGGCGAGATCCCTGGTACGACGAAAGCTGACGAATTGGTGATGCTCGGTGGACACTTCGACTCATGGCACGGGGCAACCGGTGCAACCGATAACGGCACGGGAAGCAGTGTCGCGATTGAGGCGGTGCGCATTCTGACCGCTCTGCACCTGCCAATGGCACGCACCGTTCGGATTGCCTTGTGGGGTGGAGAAGAGGAAGGGCTGCTAGGCTCCATCGCCTATGTGCAGGAACACTTTGCCCGCCGCGACACCATGGTTCTGGGTCCGGAGTACAGCAAATTATCGGCCTATTACAATGACGACAATGGAACTGGCCGCTTCCGGGGAATCAATCTCGGCGGCAATGAGATGTGTGCGCCGATCTTCGAATCCTGGTTGACGCCGCTGAAGGATTTGGAAGCAACCACAGTGGCCGGCCGGACCGGCGCCCTTCCGAAACAGCCGGGCGGAACGGATTCGACATCATTCAGTTGGATTGGCTTGCCCGGATTCGGGTTTATGCAGGATCCGATGGAATACTCGACGCGGACTCATCATTCCAACATGGATTTTTACGACCGCGTCCAAAAAGGCGATCTGATGCAGTCGTCGGCCATTATGGCGTGGTTTGTTTACAATACCGCGACGCGATCGGAAATGATGCCTCGCATGACCATGCCCAAACCAGCCAAGAAGGAATCGCTATAGCCTAGACAGGACGAGTTTTTCGTACGCGGACGGGGACCAGATGCCCTTCGGACTCCTCGGTCTCCACAGATTCCGCGGCCAAGCGATCTTCGGCGGCCGCTTCCAGCCAAACGAGCCATTGTTCCCCTGCCCATTGGCTGACTTGGGTTCGGCTGTAGACACCGGCCTCAAATTCCTGCTCGAAGCCGAGCATTCTGGCATCGGACAGAGCTTGTGCCTGCCCGCCCTTGTACAGCCTTACTAGTTCACCGGTATTGTTCTCTTCGCGTTCCATGTCTCGTACTCCTTCCGGCCATAGTTGCCGGATTCCTATCCGCGCACCTTTGACTTTGCACTTTCGGTTCCAAAACATAATTGTGCGTGTTCTACGGGAAAATCTCGTTGCACTTTGGTAAAAAGACCGCGAACTTACGAGCCAAAGTGCTCGCGGGTCACCAATTGTACTTTCACGAGCGGGTAGAAAGTTCCTGAACCACCATGGGTGGCCCCTTTCAGCCGCCCGTAATGCTACGCTCGGAGAGAGTAGAGGGGAGTCCAAATGCGAAATGTGAAATTGTCCGCTCTGGCGGTTCTCTTCAGTGGTCTGGCAGTCGCCCAAGCCCCCGCAACAACCGCTCTCAAGGTTGGGGAAGCTGCCCCCGATTTTACGCTGCCCTCCACCCAGGGCGGCACGGTCCACCTGGCCGATTATCTCGGCAAGAGCACAGTAGTACTCGCGTTCTTCCCGGCCGCCTTTACCGGTGGTTGAACGAAGGAAATGCAAGCGTACCAGGCTGGTATCGCAAAATTTCAAGAGAGCGGCGCGAAAGTCTTTGCCATCAGCACCGATAACACTCCATCGCAAAAGGCATTCGTAGAGAAGCTGAATTTGACATTTCCTATTTTGAGCGACTTCCTGGATCGTAAGGTCTCGCAAGAATATGGAGTCTACGTGCCGAAGTTCGGAGTGGCCAATCGCGTTACATTTGTCATCAACACGGACGGTAAGATCGAGTTCGAGGAAGCGGGCCCGGATGCAATGACGCTGCTGGGCGCCCCTGACGCGTGCAGTCGGCTCGCGCACAAGAAGGCGGCAACACCGTAGAGTTGTAGGCGAACCGGCGACATATCAGTTGAAGGGGTAAACTGGCATGATGCGGCGACTCCTCACGCTTCGTCTTGTCTTGTGCTTTCTTCCAGTTGCGCTAACTGCATCGGATACCACGACTGAGACAGCAGTGGTGCAGCAGTTCTTCGATGCCATGGCGGCGCACGATGGAGCCGCACTCAGCGGTCTCTTCACGCCCGAGGCCACAGTTTTGTCGATTCGTCCGGATGGCGCCTCCACCGCTACGCCGCAACAGAAATGGGTGGAACGCGTGGCTTCGAGCAAAGATAAATTCCTTGAGCGAATGTGGAATCCGAAGGTCCTCGACCATGGTTCTCTAGCAGTGGTTTGGGCCGATTACGATTTCCACCTGAACGGTGTGTTTCATCACTGCGGCATCGATTCTTTCACCTTGATCAAGACGACTGCCGGATGGAAAATCGCCGGCGTGGCGTTTACGAGCGAAACGCAGGGATGCTCCCAGGCCGGCGCGCCGCCTGCACCGGCGAAGTAAAACGGCCCCAGCATGGATACGTCCCCGCTCCTGGCCGATTCCCATTGCCATCTAGACGATAAACAGTTCGATGCCGACCGGGACGCGGTCATCGACCGCGCACTAGAAGCCGGACTGAAGTACATGCTGACAATCGGGACCGGAGATGGTCCTCCAGATCTTGAAGTCGGCCTCCGCCTTACGGACCGCTATCCCAGCGTATTTGCCACGGTAGGCGTGCACCCCAATGATGCTGGTAAACTAGATTTGAACACGTTCAAGAATCTAGCGGAGTTGCTCCGGCATCCTAAGGTTAAGGCGATGGGCGAAATAGGACTCGATTACCACTGGGGAGTTCCGAAAGAGGCGCAGGTGCCCGTTTTCCGTCAACAACTCGAGCTGGCGGCAGAGTTACGGAAGCCGGTGATCATTCACACGCGCGACGCGTGGGAGGACACTTTGGAGGTGCTGGAAGCGCACTGGGCCCCGGCCGGATTGCCTTGCGTGATGCATTGTTTCACCGGAGATCGGAAACTGGCACAACGATGTCTCGATCTCGGCTTTTATCTCGCGTTCGGCGGCGTGGCAACGTTTCCGAAAGCCGCAGAGGTGCGCGAGGCCGCTAAAATTACACCCGCTGATCGCCTGCTCGTTGAGACCGATAGCCCTTATCTTGCTCCCATTCCGTTTCGCGGAAAGCGGAACGAACCCGCTTACGTGCGGCATACCGCCAGAACAATCGCGGAAGTGCGAGGGGTCTCGCTCGCGGAGTTAGCTTCTGAAACGACCGCGAACTTTGAACGGGTGTTTGAATTGGCGCGCTAGGTGAGCAACTCCATGTTCAGCAAGATTCGACACTCTATTACGGCTCGGGAGGCATTTGAACTTGTTCAATCGGACCTGCAGGCCGTTGAACGTGAGATCAGCGTGGAATCTGTCGCCTCGGTTGAGGCGATCACAACGATTAATCAGTATCTGCAGGCGGGCGGAGGGAAGCGGTTGCGGCCTGTGCTGCTGCTGCTCACGTCGCGCCTCTTTGGGCCGACGAATGATTGCGCGCGGCGGCTCGCGGCGGTGGTGGAAATGGTGCACACGGCCACCCTGGTTCACGACGATGTAATCGATATCGCGAAGACCAGGCGCGGGCGCCCTTCGACGAACATCGTGTGGGGCAATCACACGTCCGTGTTGGCGGGCGATTGGCTGTACATGCAAGCCTTCCAAGTTGCACTGCGGGAACGAAATTTTCATATCCTGGACATTTTGATTTCTCTGACTCAAATGATGGTAGAGGGTGAGCTGCTGCAGCTGGAACGGCTTCATCGCGTCGACATCAGCGAGGCGGATTACATGGAACTCGTGGACCGCAAGACAGCGAGTCTTTTCTCGGCCTGCGCGCAACTGGGCGCTGTTGCCGCAAATGCGGACGAATCGGCCGAATCCCGGCTAACCGACTTTGCCTGGAACCTGGGCATGGCGTTCCAATTGGTGGACGACATTCTCGACTTCACCTCGACAGAGAAGATCCTGGGCAAACCGGCCGGTAACGACCTGCGCGAGGGCAAAGTGACTCTTCCGATGATCTATGCGCTCGAAAACGCTTCGCACGATGAGCGGCAATCGGTAGAAGCCGTCGTGGCCGATGGAAATTATGATCAGGTGCCGTTCATGCGCATACGGCGAATCCTCGAAGAACACGGCGCCGTAGCACGGGCGTATGACCGGGCGCATGCGTTTACCGAGAAATCGCGAGCCCTGATCGGCGGCTTCCCGGAATCGCCGGCTCAGCGCGCTTTGTGCTCAGTAATTGATCTGGTGACGGAGCGCAGCTCGTAGGCGGAACGCTTGATTATCGGCGTGAAAACCGGCTTCAGTAACCTGCGTGCAGGCCGTACGGCGACAAGTTAGCATCGATAATGGTCATTGATGCCGTTCGCCTTCGCTAACCTCGAGAAGCGACTCGACGTCGTCATAGTTCAAACCTTCTCGATATCCCATGTGCGTCGGTTTGATTATTAGCGAACGGGGCCGCGGCCTGGTGTGAACATTCAGCAGCGCCGCACGAAGCAAGTCGTTCAAGGTGTCACCGAACGAAGCTCCGCGTAACCGGCTTTCACGCTTGAGCCGCTCCAAAACATCATCATTAAGCCTCACTGTGGTCCTGATGCTCATGATGACTTTACGTTAGCACCAATAGCGTGACCTATCGTCTGCAGGAGAATCTGCTACAGTTCCTCATAAACCCTGAGGAGGCACTTCGAAACATGCCGCAGACGACCACCAATCCAGCTCCTGAGATAGCCTCTTCCAGTACGGCCGCTGGGAACCGCCTGGTTTCGCTCGATGCATTCCGCGGCGCGACGATGGCCCTCATGGTTTTGGTAAATAACTCTGGGGGCCCTAGCTACAAGCAGCTTCAGCACTCCTCGTGGAACGGCTGGACCATCACGGATACAGTCTTTCCGACGTTTCTCTGGATTGTGGGGGTTGCAATAACGCTTTCGTTAGGCAAGCGTTTGGCAAACGGCGTGCCGCGAAGCAAGCTGATCGGGCCGACCTTTCGCCGCGCGATTATCCTTTACGTTTTGGGGCTCCTGGTCTACGTGTATCCGGCATTCAATCTATCCACGCAGCGCTGGATGGGCGTTCTGCAGCGCATCGCCATCTGCTATCTGATCGCGTCACTGATTTACCTATACACGAGCATCCGCGGCCAGCTCGCTTGGATCGTTGGGCTAATGGCGGCTTATTGGTTGTTGATGGCGTTCGCCCCTGTGCCCGGCTACGGCAGCGGCCGGCTGGATATACCGGGAAATTTCGCTCACTACGTGGATCAGATCGTGCTTGGGCATCACAATTACGCAGAAACAAAGACGTGGGATCCCGAAGGCATCGTCAGCACACTTCCGGCCATCGCTACTACTCTACTTGGAATAATGGCTGGCCACATCCTACGGCGCAAGACCAGCCTGGGCGACCGCACCATTTGGTTATTCGTGACTGGTAACCTGCTGATTCCGGCGGGACTGATTCTAGATATCTGGCTGCCCATTAACAAGAAGCTGTGGACCGATTCGTTTTCCATCTTTATGGCCGGCCTGGACTTCGTCATCCTGGCGTTGTGTATATGGTTCATCGATGAGCGCGGCAACCGACGCATCGTGAAGCCGCTGGTGATCCTCGGAATGAATGCGATTGTTGTTTACATGGCGTCGGAGATCTTTGCGGAGGTCTTGGATAGCGTCCATTGGCACGCTGGCGGACATACCATCTCAGTGCAGGACTGGTTCGCACACCTGGCGATTGCGTCGCCTATGAATCTTTCGCTACTTTACGCCATCTGCTATGTCCTGTTGATGTATGTAATCGCCTATGTCCTGTACCGCCGCGGATGGTTCTTGCGCATCTGAAATATAAGCTGCCTACTGCTGGGTCTGTTTGATCATTCCTATGCGGACGAGCTAACGACCCTATGCGGACGAGCTAACGACGAACTCGTTCGGCTTGAAGTTGATCAGGGTCGCGACGATCGCATTGCGATGGCGCGAGAGAATCTGCTTCACGTCGTCCGGTAAGGGCAACCTAAGCGCTTCATCGTAGTGATTGAGCGTCGACTGCTCTCCCTGGGCGCACTCCAATCGGATGGCACCGTCGTCTTTGGGGCGAATACGGGTCTCCAGGTCCACCCAACCGCGATGCAGAATGCCGCCGCCGTGGCCGGCATCCGCAGGTTGGGCGCCGCGCTTAGTGACCTCGTCCGCCAGTTCCTGCGCGAATCGTGCGCGCTCGCCGGAAACCTCAGTCAGCCAGTTTCGCAGATCATCGTCATGCACGCCCTTCGCCGCTTTGCCGAAGCCTTCCCAACTGTCGTTACAAGTAGATATCAGGTCGTTCAACACCCTGCATATTTCGTGGTGATGTTCCGCCATTTTATTCCTTTCTCCCTGTCACCGTGGATCGAAGAACGCGAGCGAAGGTTACCTGCCGACGTAAGTTGCTCAGTAACGCAAGAGGCCGGGACTGGATCATTTCTATAGGAGAAGGGTACAGGCTGGATGGCTAGTCAAGAAGGAATAAGCCACGATCAAACTGTGGACCCCGGAATTGATTCGAGGCTGGCAACATCGAATATTTTGGATACTCTCAGAAGGTTGCCGGAGTGTTCGGATTTCCTGAAACTCGTAAACCGTGCAGATCTGGCATACCTGTTGCGGTACCCAGAGCTGCAGACCTTGTTTGCACCGGTAAATGGGTCGATTCCCGAGGGTCTCCGTACCGACGCTATTGAAAAACTGGTCATGGGACAAATGCTGCGGCGTGCGGTAGAGTCCTACGATCTGAAGCTACTCCCGGCCGTTGAGACGAACGCGGGTGAGAGGGTCGCGGTTCAGCAGTCGAACGACTCCATAACGCTAGGCGGCGCACATATACTGCGCGCCAATATTCCCTGTACGAATGGCGTTATCCACGTTGTGGACAGCTTGCTTCAATCTGAGAAAGGTGAAATCAGTATGCCGAGTCCTGCAAGTCCAGGAACGAACCAATTCCGCTGCAATGCATGCGGACGTTATTTCAATACAGCATCTGAATTGCGGCAACACGAGACGGAATGCCGCGCGGCGAAAGTAGCCACCGCTGAGGGCACGCGCGAGTTGCGGGCGCAGGATAGCGAACCGCACCAGCCGAACGACGCCGAATCGAAGGAAGCGCGCTTCCAGCATGGAACGCGTCCGGCACAAGAAGCCTCCCGGACGGATGCCAGAGCATCGTCAGAGGAAGGGCCCGGCCAGGAAGAGATTGCGGCGCGCGCATACCAATGCTGGCATGAACGCGGATGTCCGCATGGATCTCCTGAGGTGGACTGGCACCGTGCGGTTGAAGAATTACGATCGCAGACAGCGCGTGGCTCACAACCCGGACCTCAGGCTCGCGTGGCCTCGGCCGGAAGAGGTTAGTGAAATACGCCACTAGGAAAGTCCACACGTTGGCGAACTGAGCTGGCTTCCGTCTAACAAATGGAGCCAGAGTGGCGATATGGGTTGGCGAGTCATTAGTCTGATTGCGTTGTTTATAGCGCTGATTGCGCTTCCGATTTGGCCGTTCAGTTCGCGTTGGACCATCTACCCTTCCGGATTCTTTTTCCTGATCGGAATAGTGACCTTTGCGGTCAGTCAATTCGGACGGCGGGGCAGTCCCATTTGGCGTAACCGGGGGCAAGGCTGACTGTCAGGCGGCGCTATCCGGTCAGAGTGGATGCTCTGCCAATATTTTTGCCAGAATAGGCGGAATCTCGAACACCGCCCGGTTGTCAACGCACGCAATGTTGTGTCTCATCAGATCCAGACGTCTGTCGCTGAGAAGGTTAGCGACAGTGGGCTCAATCTTGCGGAAGTTGTCCAACACGATGCCTACTCCCTGCTCCTTCACCCACTCAGCGTTGTAGCGTTCCTGCGGCAGGGTCCAGGAGTTGCGCTCGACGATAACAGGCAGGTTCATCTTCAGCGACTCGGATATGCTGCCCGGGCCCGGTTTACCGATGAAGAAGTCGCTGAGATGCATATAGTACGGGATCTCTTTGGTGAAGCCTTCGATGAACAACTTGTTCCGCGTCTTGATTGACTGCAGGCGCTGGCGCAGACGTTGATTGCGGCCGCAGATCATTATGAGTTGTAAATCCACGGGCGCGTTGCCGAGGCGATTGGCGATCGGAAACATCACATTCGAGCCTTCCCCCCCGAACAGGACCAAGCCGGTGGGCAATGTGGGATCGAGGCCGAGCCGAAGGCGTTCTGCGCTTCTATCTGGCTTCTGCGGTTCATAGAATTGAGGCCGCAGGATCATCCCGCTAACCTGAAACACGCGCTGAGTGGGATGTCCCATGTTGAGCGCCTGCTCGACCGCCTTGTGCGTGCCGCAAACAAAATACTGCGGCTGGCTTTCCATCCAGAAATGCGGCGGATAATCCGCTAAATCGGTCAAAATGCTGATGAACGGGGCGTCCGGCGCTCCTCGCCGAAGGGCCTCAAACATGGCGCGGTTGAAGTTGGGAACGAGTGAAACGACCATGTCGGGCGGCTGCGAGCGCCAAAAAGCGGTCAGGAGTTCCACCTGAGCGGAATGATAGATGCGAAGTATGCCGTGCATAACCGGCAGCAGGGCGGCAGATCCCAAAGTCCAGCCCTTGGCCAGGATCAGGTTGTAGACATCCTCCATGCGGACTCCGGTGATCTTGCGGAAGACATCGAGCGAGTCCAGCACCTCTTGCAGGTTCACCAGCTTTACATTCCAGCCATAATTCTTCGACGCCACAACGGATTCGAGTGCAATGGCCGCGCTCCGATGGCCTCCTCCGGCCTCGAAATAGATGAGGTGGACCGTTGGTTTGGATTGCAACCTCTTATACTACTGGGGTCTCCTCCGAAACACCCCGGTTCACTAATGTTTTGTGCGACTGTCATGCCGCTGTAACTGGTAGGACCTACAAATGAGGTATGAGGACGAGAAGGCAGTTTAATCTCGTACACTATCGGTATGGCGGCCGGGCGAAATGACGGTCCACCAGAACATGCTTCAGTTTATTGCCACTGGCGACCACAAGCTCATGCGGAGGGTCAACAAGTGGCCTGCGCCTAAATGGATACGTCTGTGGGCAATTGCCGCGACGCGGGCTGGAGATGGCTGGGTTTGGTATCTCTGTGGCTTGGCAATCCTGATTTTCGGCGGCGACGTCCGCTTTACCGCGGTTGCGGCTGCCGGATCTGCGGCCGTGGTCGGAATCGGAATATTCGTTTCCGTGAAGCGGATTTCGGGCCGCAAGCGGCCTTGTGAATATGAACCGCACTGTTGGGCCACTCTGCTCCCGCCCGATCAGTTTTCGTTCCCATCGGGTCATACTATTACGGCCTTTGCGGTCGCGGTTACGTTGGGTGAGTTTTACCCCGCCCTGCTCCCGGTGCTGCTGTTCATGGCGCTAAGCATCGCTGTATCACGCATTCTGCTGGGAATGCACTTCCTAAGCGACGTCCTGGCGGGCGCATTTTTAGGCACGGTGCTGGCCTACGCGAGCTACTCGGTTTTCGCGTAGCTAATCGACAAAAGCTACAATCTGGAGAAATGCTGCGAAGAATCGCGTTTAGTCTGGTGCTGGTATGTTCTCTAGATGCCGCAAAGAGCGCCAAGCGGCCTCTTCGGCACACAGATTACGACGGTTGGCGGCATATACAGAACCAGCAATTGTCGAATGACGGACGCTATCTGGCCTATGCGCTATTCCCGCAGCAGGGCGACGGCGAGTTGGTCGTTCGCGACCTGGTCACCGGCAGGGAAATGCGACAACCGGCCGGTGCGCTTCCGCCGCCTCCGCCTCCGAATTACACGAATCCGCAAATCGAAGAGGCACTTCCCGAACCACCTGGAATCGCAGTGAAATTTTCGGCGGACAGTCGTACCCTGGTCGCTTCAACCTTTGCGCCTTATGAGGACGTGGAGCGAGCGAAGCGTGAGAAGAAGAAGGCCGATGAGATGCCGCGCGGGGATCTGGTGCTGATTGAGCTGAAGTCCGGAAAAGCTTTTCGCGCGCCCAGAGTAATCAGCTTCCAGCTTCCTACCAAGGGGAGCGGCTACGTGGCTTATTTACAAGCGCCGGAACCAGCTCTAGCTCTCTCGGCCGAGCAGCCCGAGCCCACAGCCAAGCGAAAGAAAACGCAAACCGGCGACCTGATCCTGCGCAACTGGAGTGACGGGACTGAGCGGAAGTTCTCTGAAGTCAGCGAATACGCATTGACCAAAGACGGCCAGGTGCTCGCGTATTCGGTCGCCGCAAGCAAACCAGAGGCGAACGGCGTTTATGTTCTGAAGACCGGCAGCACGGCGGATCCAGTGCCGATTCTCGCCGGCAAGGGCAGGTACGAAAAGCTGGCGTGGGACGAAGAAGAAACCATGCTCGCGTTTCTGAGCGATCGAGACGACTCCTCTGGAGCCCAGCATCGTTTTGCATTGTACGGGTGGGATCGAAAGAGCGCGGAGGCAGTGGAACTGGTATCGACCGGGACGCCCGGTTTCCGATCCGGGTGGATTGTCTCGGATAAGGCGATCATTACGTTCTCGCTGGACGGAACACGTATCTTTTTTGGAACCGTGCCGAAGCCGCCGGCTGAGAGAGCTCCAGATTTGACACCGTCCGATGAGCGCGTTTCGGTGGACCTGTGGTCGTGGAAAGACGACTATATTCAGCCAATGCAGAAGGTGCGG
>DATBEF010000100.1:0-5331 GCA_036269625.1 Bryobacteraceae bacterium
CTTTGCAATTTCCCGAAGGCGGTTTGACCAGGGTGCCAAGCAGCGTTCTGCTCCATTACCGCCATGTCGATCACGCAGAGCGTTGGGTCTCCCTCGCGATGGAACGATCGATTGGAAACTACACAGCGGCCATCCCAGCGGAATATACGAACTCTGGATTCTCGCTACAGTATTATTTCGAACTGCGGCAATCGGCAAGCTCCGTGGCAATGTACCCTGGGTTCAACGGCGACCTCTCAAATCAGCCTTATTTCGTCGTAATGCGAAGCCCGGCTTAGTCGCTCCCATCGATGCATCTAGTGCATCGCCGGCGTATTAATACCGGCCCGGCAGTATAGCCAACATCGCGTTGACAAGGCGATATTGGGAATGAGCCGCGTTTTCTCGCTACCATGCTCGTCTGAAGGTCTGTCCAAAAATGCTTTTTTCTTCACCCGGCAAGACTGCGTTCGTTCTGACTTCCGCTGCCGTTCTAGCGATGATCCTTTTGAATTCGTGTAGCCGCGACGAGAAAGCCGCCAGCATACCCGGCGCGCAGGATCGGGTGGTGACGGTCGGTGTCGCGACAATTGGACGGCATCCGCTTCAGCGGCAGCTTACTGTCTCGTCCGAGTTGGTTCCTTTTCAGGAGATCGACGTCTACGCGAAGGAGGCGGGTTTTGTGAAGCAATTGCTGGTCGACTATGGCACGCACGTCAAGCAGGGCCAACTGATGGCGGTATTGGAAATACCGGAGTTGGAGGCGCAGTTGGACCAGGACCGAGCCGCGGTGAAGAGCATGGAGGATCAAATCACAAATGCCTCGAACCAACTGAGCCGCATTGAAGCGCAACATAAAGTCCTGCATCTCGAATATGAGCGGCTGAACGGAGTAGCAAAGAGTAAGCCAGGCTTGGTGGCCCAGCAGGAAGTCGACGATGTGCAAGGGCGCGATCTGGCGGCGGAGGCGCAAGTGGATGCGGCGAAATCGAATTTGGAGGCCGCAAAGAGCAATTTGATGGCATCGGAAGCCAAGGTTACACATGACCAGGCGATTTACTCGTATGCTCGGATCACCGCTCCATTCGACGGAGTAGTAACACAGCGTTACGCCAACTTTGGAACGCTGATGCAGGCCGGCACGAACTCCAGCACTCAGGCGTTGCCTCTGGTCAGGCTTTCGCAAGAGGACAAGTATCGCCTTGTCATACCTGTGCCGGAATCGTACGTGAGTTACATCAGAATCGGAGACCCGGTTGCCGTGCAGGTGCCGTCGCTCCACAAGAGTTTCCCAGGCAAGGTGGCGCGATTCTCGTCGGAGGTTCACGATTCAACGCGCACAATGCACACAGAGGTGGATGTGCCGAATCGGACGGGTGAGTTAATACCCGGTCTATATGCGAACACGACATTGACACTGAACGTTGCCGGCGATGCGCTGACGGTTCCGGTCCAGGCGGTGGATCAAACTGGAGAGCACGCAACCGTGGATGTTGTCACTGCGGCGAATAAGGTGGAGCCGCGGCAGGTCACGCTTGGAATCGAGGGTGAGTCGGAGGACGACGCCGAAGTCCTGTCAGGTCTTCGCCAAGGAGATCGAGTCGTCGTGAGCGATCGCTCTGGTCTGACACCCGGAGAACTGGTACGTCCGCAACTTGTGGCGCCCGCGACCTATCAGGGCCAAGGTAAGTCATAGTATTTACGCGTTCCAATTAACTCCTCATTTTCATGTCACGCTTTTCAATTCGAAACCCGTACTTCGTAATCGTCGTTTGCCTGGCTATCTGCCTTATTGGCGGGGTTAGCCTTGCGCGTATGCCGGTAGATCTGTTTCCGCAAATCAACTTACCTGAAGTTGTGGTGGCCACATTCTATTCCGGAATGCCGCCGGGCGATATCGAAGTGGATATCACGAATCCTTTAGAGCGATTCTTCACGATGGCGGCCGGCATGGATCATATGGAGTCGCGATCGATGCTGGGAGTCAGCATCATCAAAGCTTACTTTCAGCCGAGCACCAGCGCCGACGCCGACGTTACAGAATTATCCAACCTCGCTCTGGCCGATTTAAAGCGCCTTCCGCCGGGCACGTTGCCTCCCGTGGTCTTGAAATTCGATGCATCCAGCCAACCAGTTTGCTTAGTAGCCGTGCACGGGAAGGGCTTGAACGAAACGGAACTGCACGATCAGGCGCAGTTCACGATTCGCAATCAGATCGCGGTCGTGAACGGGGCGGAGATCCCGCCTCCGTTTGGCGGCAAGTATCGGCAGATCATGGTGTACGTAGACCCGTATAAGCTCGCTTCCCGGCAGATGAGCCCGATGGACGTCGTGAACGCGTTAAATAGTGAGAACCTGATTCTTCCCGCGGGCGACGTCAAAATGGGTCCTTACGATTACTACGTCTACTCCAATAGCCTTGTCGCCAACATGAAGGAGATGAACTCGATCCCAATCAAGACGGTCGGAAATTCGTGGGTATCCGTGGGCGACGTTGGCAAAGCGGAAGACGCCAGCCAGATTCAATACAACATCGTACGCGTAGACGGCCAGCGCTCCACCTACATCCCAATTATGAAGCAAGGCGGGGACACCAACACGATTCAAGTAGTGGAAGGGGTTCGAGCGCTACTTAAGCACCTGGTGGATATCCCGGCGACGTTAAAAACGGATGTCCTTTTCGATCAATCCACATTCGTGCGCGAAGCGATTCAAACAGTGTTCCACGAAGGCCTGATCGGGCTGGTGCTGACCAGCGTTATGATCCTTCTGTTCTTAGGCAGCATGCGCGCCACTGGAGCCGTCTTGCTCTCCATCCCATTGTCTGCCTTGGCCGCGTTCGTCATTTTGGCTCTCATGGGCAACACCGTGAATACCATGATTCTTGGCGGCATGGCTCTTGCTTTCTCGCGTGTAATCGACAACTCCGTTATTTCGCTCGAAAATATTTACCGCCACATGGAATTGGGTGAGACGCCCCGTGTGGCCGCGGAACTCGGCGGCGCAGAAGTAACGCTAGCGGTGCTCGCGGCGACGCTTGTCTACGTGGTGGATTTCTTTCCGGTTACTTTTCTATACGGAGTTAGTAAGTTCCTGTTTTCAGCGCTAGCCGTGGCCTTCTGCGTCTCTTTGTTGATTTCTTTCGTCGTGGCCATGACCGTGATTCCGCTGTTCTGCTCGCGGTTCTTGAAGGTGGCTCACCACGAGGCTCCGCATCGGCGCGAACCGGAAATTGGCGAACACGATCAGGGCGAACTGCACCGGGTGCATGCACATATGACCGTTACACCGAAGATGTCCTGGTGGGACCAGTTCAATGGGCACTTCAATAATGGCTTCAACAAGCTCCTGGACCTATACGAAGTCTGGGTCCGGCGCGCGTTGAAGGCGCCGCTGCTAACTATTGGCGCTCTGACCTTACTATTTCTGGTAAGTTTTGCAGTCTATCCATATATTGGCCTGGCGTTCTTTCCACGTACGGATGCGGGCCAGTTCACCATCAATCTGAAGGCGCCAACAGGCTCCCGGATTGAGGTTACAAACGACTACGTCGGAAAAGTGGAGAACCTAATTCATCACGTAGTCGCCCCGCACGATTTCCGCATGACCGTTTCGAACATTGGCGTCGTGCCGGACTTCTCCGCTCTATATACGTCCAATGCAGGCGCCTACACCGCCACAATTCAAACTCAGTTGGCCGACGATCATACGACGAGCAGTTTCGCCTATATGGATCGAGTGCGCGATGCAATTGCCGCCAAGTATCCGGAACTTCGTACATTCGTTTCGAGCGGCTCTATGGAAGACGCCATCCTGAATTCGGGAATGCCGGCTCCTATTGACGTTCAGGTCTCCGGGAGGAATTACCCGCAGGATTATGCCATGGCTCAAGAATTGGCCGCGAAGATCCGTCAATTCCCAGGAGTCGGCGAAGTGTACGTACCGCAAGATATGGACTATCCCGCCATCCGCATGGACATCGACCGTGTCCACGCGGCGGAATTAGGACTTAATCAAAAAGAGATTGTGGACAACGTGATTACGGCGCTGAATTCGAATACAATGATCGCGCCCAATTATTGGGTGGATTATAAGACGGGCAACGACTACTTCCTCACTGTTCAGTATTTTGAGCACGGAATCGGCGCCATCCAGAATCGGATCGACTTGAGAAATATTCCCTTAAAAGCGCCGAATCTGGCCAGTCCCACGACCCTGGATTCAGTCGTCCGCTTGACACGTGTTGAAGCGCCGACGGAGTTCGACCATTACCAGATCCAACGCACCGCCGAAGTCTATGTGACGCCGAGTGGTGAAGATTTAGGTAAATTGTCGACCCGTATCGGCAATTTAGTGGATGGCATGAAAATGTCAAATAACATGCGGGTCAACATCAGGGGTATGGTCGAAGGCATGAACGAGTCCTTCAAGAGCTTCGGCCTCGGGTTTATCCTTTCCGGGATCCTGCTGTATTTGATTCTGACGGCGCAGTTCCGCTCGTTTGTGGATCCGGTACTGATTATGTTGGCTATTCCGATGGGCTTCATCGGAGTCTTGATCATTCTGCCATTAGCTGGCGCGACGCTAAACGTTATGTCGCTTATGGGCATTCTTTTATTAATTGGGATCGCGGTTTCGAACAGTATTTTGATTGTCGATTTCGCCCATAGGCTCGAAGCAGAAGAGGGTTTGCTGCCGGGCGAGGCGGTCGTCAAAGCGTGCCGTGTGCGGTTGCGTCCTATTTTAATGACCTCGCTAGCCACGATCATCGGCATGATTCCTATGGCTTTGAAGTTGGGCGCCGGCGCCGAGCAGTACGCGCCGATGGCGCTCGCCATTATCGGCGGCCTGACAACTTCAGTGGTGCTGACAGTCTTTATCGTGCCTGCTGCGTATTTATTTGTCTACCGGAACAAGGGCCCCCAACGTCCGACAACAACGGAAGTAGCACCTGCATAACTTATCGACATGAGCAATTGGAGAACTGCAACTTTACTGATCGCCATTGTTTCGGGCGCCGGATCTGCCGGTGCACAGGCTACTAATCCCCCCGGGAATCCTCCCCTAACGCTCGAACAGGCGCGTGCGCTGGCATTGAAGAACCACCCGCAGGTTCTGGCTTCCCAAGCGCTCTCGCTGCGGGCTGGTCAACTTACCAGGGAAACCAAGTCAGCATACTTTCCCGCGCTTAACGGCAACATAACTGGAGCGCAGGCCGAAGTAAATGCCCGCATCGGGTCCGGCTTAATTAACGATTCGCGTCTATTCAATCACGCCGGAATGGGAGTCACGGTGGCTCAGTTGATTTCGGATTTCGGGCGCACTAAGAACCTGGTCAAGAATTCTTCTTTC
>DATBEF010000106.1:0-3844 GCA_036269625.1 Bryobacteraceae bacterium
CCGGAACATCTCAGTTTGCACGACGAGTCACTGCTTCCCAAAGTTCAAAATGCGGGAACAATTTTTCTGGGGCAGAACTCGCCCGAATCGGCCGGCGATTATGCGGCCGGCCCCAGCCACGTGCTGCCCACCAATGGAGCAGCTCGTCTTCGCGGTGGTCTATCCGCCGCCGATTTCGTGAAGGTGATTGCGGTGCAGAAGTTGTCTGCGCCGGCGTTGCGGGATTTAGCGCCGGTAATCACAACTCTCGCCCGCGCAGAAGGTTTAGAGGCGCATGCCCGCGCCGTGGAGGTTCGTTGTGGCCAGTAAATCAATGCCGGACGTCGAAACGCGGCAGCAGGTTTTGAAACCGCGCCAGGCTGTTGTGGACATGGCGCCTTATCATCCGCCCACAGGCGGCCGCCGCAACAAACTGCGGCTCGATTTCAATGAGAACACCGTGGGAGCGCCGCCGCACGTGATCGATTTCGTCAAGCGCTATCTCAGCGCCACCGACCTCGCCATCTATCCCGAGTACGAACATGCCCTTGAAGATCTCGCGATTCATTTCGGGGCCGGGATTGATGAACTGACGTTGACCAACGGGACGGACGAAGCCATTCAGCTCCTGATCAACACCTATGTTGAGAGCGGCGATGAAGTGCTGATTTTGCGCCCTTCCTATGCCATGTACCGCTTCTACAGCCAATTGGCCGGAGCGCATGTCGAAGAGATCGACTATCGGCCGGGTACTCTCGCCTTTCCTCTTGAGGAACTGCTGGAGCGCATCGGCGACCGCACAAAAGCTATTCTGATCGCTAATCCTAATAACCCCACGGGCACGGGGATCCCGCTGTCGGGGGTTGAAAAGATTCTCGATCGGGCGGCCAACGCGGCGGTCCTGGTTGACGAAGCTTACTACGAGTTCAGTGGCATCACGGCAATGCCGGATATCGATCGATACCCGAACCTATTCGTCAGCCGGACCTTTTCAAAAGTCTATGGCATGGCGGCAATGCGCTGCGGCTGCCTCTTTTCGCAGGCAGCCAACATGGCTTACCTACGCAAAGCCCAATCGCCGTACAGCGTGAATGCGCTCGCAGCCATGGCTGCACGCATTGCCATCCAGGACTCATCGTTTGTTGAAGACTACGTCCAGGAAGTATTGGCTGCCCGCGAACTGCTCTACGTTGGCCTGGAGCGCCTCAAAATTCCTTATATCGAGAGCCAGGCGAACTTCGTGTTGTGCCAGGTAGGCGACCGCGCTGTTGCCGTTCGGGATGAATTGCGTAACCGCGGCGTGTTGGTTCGCGATCGCAGCTACGAAATAGAAGGTTGCGTGCGCATCACCATAGGCACTCGCGACCAGATACAACGCCTCTTGGATGAATTGGAGCAGATTTGGTGACGCTGAATCAGGCGCCCGGCGTCATTGTCTTCGATATGGATGGAGTGCTGGTGGAAGTGACCGCCTCCTATCGCGAAACCATCCGCGAAACGGTCCGGCACTTCACGGGCGAACTGATCTCTCACGATTTGATTCAAGATTTCAAGAACGCGGGCGGTTGGAACAACGACTGGCTGCTCTCGCACCGGCTTATCAGCGATCGGGGACACAACGTCGACTACGCTGACGTGGTGACGTACTTCAACCACGTTTTTATCGGCGAAAACGGCGACGGTCTTATTCGCAAGGAGCAATGGATGCCAGCGCCGGGACTGCTGGATCGATTGCGCGAAAACGCGGCGCTCGCGATATTTACCGGCCGCGCCAAGTATGAGGCCGACCTCACGCTTCAGCGCCATGCGGCACACATCCCGTTTGAGCCAATCATTACGGATGAGTCGGTCGCGAACCCCAAACCCGCGCCGGATGGTCTGCACTTGATCTCTCAGCAGTACTCCGGCGAAACCTTGTGGTACTTGGGGGATACGGTCGACGATGCACGGAGTGCCCAAGCGGCGGGCGTGCCCTTTATAGGCGTGACGCCTCCTCATCATTCACGCCACGACGAAATAGCAAGCTTGCTACGCGGCCTCGGTGCCATGGCCGTCATCGGTGAAATCAACGAACTGGAGGCGCTGGTGCACGGAGCGCTCCGGTGAGAACGGCCGAACTCGAGCGGATCACGAAAGAGACGCAGATCAAGGCATCGCTGTGCATCGAGGGCGCGGGCTCATATGAGATCTCCACCGGCGTGCGCTTCCTGGATCACATGCTGGAACTCTTCAGCAAGCACGGCGCTTTCGATTTGGCGTTAAGGGCAAAGGGCGATTTGGATGTTGACCAGCATCATACGGTCGAGGATACCGGCATTGTGCTGGGCGATCTGTTCTCAAAGGCTTTGGGCGACCGGCGCGGCATCAATCGCGCTGGCTATTTCGTGCAGCCCATGGACGAAACGCTGGCCCTGGTTGCGGTTGACTTGGGAGGCCGGCCGGCATTGGTTTACGACCAGCAGGTCAACGTCGTGCACGTGGGCGATTTGCAAACAGAATTGCTTGAAGATTTCTTTACCGGATTCACTCATCACGCCGGCGCAAACTTGCATGCCAAGGTGTTCTACGGCCGGTCCAATCATCATAAAATCGAAGCAATCTTCAAGTGTTTCGCGCGAGCCATGCGCTACGCTTGCTCGACCGACGAACGACTGAAGGACCAGCTTCCTTCGACTAAGGGCCTGTTATGACCATCATCGTCGACTACGGCGCTGGGAATTTGCGATCCGTGCAGAACACACTGGACGAGCTAGGCGCCCAGTACGTGGTTACTAGCGATCCGGCAGGCATCCAACCCGCGGATAAAGTGATCCTGCCCGGCGTTGGACATTTTGGGCAGATGATGACGGCACTGGACCGCTTGGAATTACGCGAGCCGATCCTGCGCAAAATCGAAGCCGGAGTGCCTTTCTTTGGAATTTGTGTAGGTCTGCAGGCGCTGTTTGAAGGTAGTGCCGAGTCGCCCGGCAGTAAGGGATTGGGCGTGTTTGAAGGTTCAATTCAGCGCTTTGCCGGCGAGGCGCGCGTCCCGCACATGGGTTGGAATTCACTCGATCCAGTCAGGCCGAGCCGTCTCTTGAACGGACTTCCCTCGGAGACATACGCCTATTTTGCGCACAGCTTTTATGCGCCCCTTCATCACGCCACGGCTGCGACGTGTACCTACATTCAACCGTACTCCGCAATTCTTGAATACGGAAATATCTATGCGGTCCAGTTCCATCCCGAGAAGTCTGGCGCGGCCGGTCTCGCGATCATGCGGAACTTTTTGGAAGTGTAGCGTCTGATGTTGGCGAAACGAATCATACCCTGCTTAGATGTGACGGCCGGCCGGGTGGTAAAGGGCATCAATTTTGTAGACTTGCGCGATGCGGGCGATCCCGTGGAACTCGCTGGGCGTTATAACGCGCAAGGCGCGGATGAACTCGTGTTCCTCGACATCACTGCTTCGAGCGATGCACGCGACATCATGGCCGATGTCGTCGCCCGCACGGCGCGCCAAGTGTTCATCCCATTGACAGTCGGCGGGGGCATTCGTTCCGTTGCCGATGCACGCAAGATTATCCTCTCCGGTGCGGATAAAGTAAGTGTCAATACGGCCGCCGTTCATCGACCGGAGCTGATTCGCGAATTGAGCCTGGAATTCGGCGCCCAGGCCGTTGTTCTGGCAATCGATGCTCGTCGAAACGCCACCGGCGGATGGAACGTGTTTACCAAAGGCGGCCGTCATGATGAAGGCATCGACGCGATCGAGTGGGCGCGCCAAGGCGAATCGCTCGGCGCGGGTGAGATTCTGCTGACATCCATGGATACCGACGGCGTTCAGACCGGATTCGATTGTGCGCTGACTAGAGCCGTAGCTGCC
>DATBEF010000111.1:0-4123 GCA_036269625.1 Bryobacteraceae bacterium
TTGTTCGATGCGATGTAGTTGCCGACGGTGTAGGGAATGACGAAGTAGCCGTCCGATAGACCTTGCATCAAGGCGCTCGCGCCCAGGCGGTTTGCGCCGTGGTCGGAGAAATTCGCTTCTCCGATCACGAACAAGCCGGGAATCGTGCTCATCAGGTGATAATCCACCCAGAGACCGCCCATGGTGTAGTGGATGGCCGGATAGATACGCATCGGCGCCTTGTAGGGGTTCTCGTCCGTGATCCGCTCATACATATCGAACAGGTTGCCGTAGCGCTCGCGAATCGTCTTTTCGCCCAACCGGCGGATGGCATCGGTAAAGTCCAGATATACGCCGAGGCCGGTCTCGCCGACGCCGCGGCCCTCGTCGCACACGGCCTTAGCGTTGCGCGAAGCTACATCGCGCGGCACCAGATTGCCGAAACTGGGGTACTTACGTTCCAAGTAGTAATCGCGCTCAGCTTCCGGAATCTGATCGGGCGGCCGCTTATCGCCCTTCTTGAGGGGCACCCAAATGCGCCCGTCATTGCGAAGCGACTCGCTCATGAGTGTCAGCTTCGACTGGTAATCGCCGGAAACAGGAATGCAAGTGGGGTGAATTTGCGTGTAGCAGGGGTTTGCAAACAGAGCGCCACGTTTGTGGGCGCGCCAGCAGGCCGTCACGTTCGATCCCTTGGCGTTGGTCGAGAGATAGTAGACGTTCCCGTAACCGCCCGTGCCCAAAATCACCGCGTCGCCGATGCGGGTGTCGATCTCGCCCGTTACCAGGTTGCGCGTAACGATACCGCGCGCCCGTCCATCGATGACGATCAGGTCGAGCATCTCCGTCCGCGGGTACATTGTTACGGTTCCCGCCTGCACTTGCCGCTCGAGCGCCTGATATGCGCCTAGTAGAAGCTGCTGACCGGTCTGGCCACGCGCGTAAAAGGTACGCGACACCTGCGCGCCGCCGAACGAACGATTGGTCAGCGTTCCGCCGTACTCGCGCGCAAAGGGCACGCCCTGCGCGACACACTGATCGATAATTTGGACGCTGATTTGCGCTAGCCGATAGACGTTGCCCTCGCGCGCGCGGAAGTCGCCTCCCTTGACCGTGTCGTAGAACAGGCGGTAGATGCTGTCGCCATCGTTCTGATAGTTCTTAGCCGCGTTGATTCCGCCCTGCGCGGCAATTGAATGAGCGCGCCGGGGCGAATCCTGAAAGCAGAAGCAATCCACCTTGTATCCCAGTTCGCCTAAGGTCGCGGCAGCGGAAGCGCCGGCGAGTCCTGATCCGACCACAAGGATCTTGTGTTTGCGCTTATTCGCGGGGTTGACCAGCTTCAGGTCGAAGCGCGTCTTATCCCAAAGCTGCTCAATCGGTCCCGCCGGAATTCTTGCGTCCAATTCCATTATTTGATCCATCCTGCCAGCACGGCGACCGGAATCGAAATGAACCCCAGCGTAATCACCCAGGCAAAAATGGAAGCGGCCCCCTTCAGGACGGGCGTATGGCGGGGGTGATTGAAGCCCACGGATTGAAACATACTCCAAACTCCGTGCCGCAGGTGAAATCCCAGCAAAATCAGGCTGAAGATGTACCAGGCCGAGATGTAAGGCACCTGAAAGCCCGCTACCAGATTTCCGTAAACATCGCCCTCATGAAAGGACTCGGGCTGGATAGCACCGAACGTCAGGTGCAGCAGATGATAGATCAGAAACGCAAGAATGATGGGTCCACTCCAATACATAGTGCGCGAGGCGTAACTGGAGCCAATTGACTGTTTCTTGGCATATCCGGCGGGACGTGCGCGTGCATTTCGCAGCGCCAGTTGCACCGATGCCACGATATGAAGCGTTAGGGCGGCAATCAACGTCAGCCGCACCGCCCAGAGCACTAGCGGTTCCACACGGAGGAACCGCCCATAGGCATTGAACTTATCCGGGCCTTCAAAGACCTGAAGGTTCCCGACCAGGTGCCCGATGATGAACAGGAACATAATTGCTCCTGTTACCGCCATTACTACTTTTTTGCCGTTTGTCGAGTCCCAGAAGCGGGCAGCGCGGTTCTCGCGCATACCAACCGCAATTGCACTCATTTTTAAATTCCTAACCTTTGGATGATCAACAGTTCAGAGAGTTCACAAAACTTGTCGAGGGCGCAAAACAGGGCATTGCCGCTGGTTACGCCAAAACAGCCAGCTTTGTCATGTGACCGGTACCACTTAAAATCTTATGACATTGGGGTAACGGGTTTTGAATTGGAGGCTGCACCCGCTACACTAAAAGATTAGGCTTTAGAAAAGTATTCATGGCAACTAACGACAATTCCACAACCAAGTCCGCCCACGCCGCCTCGGCCAGCTTCAAACCGAAAGAGAATCTGTACGAAGCCGAGTATTTCGGCAGTGGCACGTTTCGCATCGTGAAGCCGAAGCGCAAAGATGCCAAGCGTCGGCAATCGGCTCTTAAGGGCACCACCGCCGGGGCACGTAAGTAGGAACGTAGAATGCCGCTCCCTCGCGGTCACGGCTCGGTTAGAGGGTCTGGGTCACTTTGCTGAGAGTGCGAGGCTTATCCGGGTCGAGGCGCTTCAGCTGCGCTAGGCTTGCCGCGAAGAACTGCGCGGGAATGATATAGGGGATCGGCGTGAAGATATCCGCCGGCAGCGGATCCTTCCGGGCAAGCGCCGCCGGGATCATGACCACGGTCGCGCCGGGCAGGGACTTCGCCTCCACATTGCTTCGATCCGTAATAACCAGCGTCTCCGCCTTCAGTTCCTGCAATTTCACGATCAATTCACCGATGGGTTTCCACGACGGGCCCGCCGCGCCGAAGACGAAGGCGGGAAACAACGCTTCGAGCATGGCGATCGGGCCATGGAGCAAATCCGCGGACGAGAAGCGCTCGGCCACCACGTAGCAGGTCTCCATCAATTTCAGTGCAAACTCAAACGAATTGGAATAGTTAATTCCCCGGCCGATGCAGACGGCGTGGCGCATGAAGCAGTAGCGCTCAGCGCGCGCATTCATCTCCGGTTCGAGCTTTAATGCCGCATCGCTCCACGCGGGCAGCCGGTCCAGATCTGGTTGGCCGATTGGTGCGCCGAGGGCGTAAGCCAGCAAGTACAGGCACGCAAGCTGGCCTGTGTAGGTCTTGGTGGCGGCCACGCTCTTTTCCTTACCGGCTCTGACCAGGAATGTGTGATCGGCCAGGCGGGCCAGCGCACTTTCGCCTTCGTTCGTAATGCCAATCGTGACGGCGCCAGCCTCCTTAGCACGCTCCATCACCATGTTGGTGTCGGTAGACTCGCCGGATTGAGAAATTGCCACGACCAAAGCGCCGGTCAAATTGACTTTGGCGCCGTAGAGCGTGTAAACAGAGGGCGCAGCCAGAGAGACTGGAATACCGGTCGTGATCTCGAGCAGATAACGGCCAAATTGCGCGGCGTTATCCGAAGTTCCCCGCGCCGCGAGCACAATCAGCCGCGGCGGATTCTTCTGGAACATGGCGCGCAGTTTCTCGGCGTGACGCCATTCGGCTTTGAGTGTACGTTCAATCGCGGCCGGCTGTTGCCGGATCTCATCGCGCATCGTTGACATCGCATCGAGAATAGCAAGGAGGAAGCGGATAGCTAACAGCTCACCGCTGACAGCTTTTCATTCCTTCTGGTCTCGCCAGTCCCGAAGTGTTGGTTGTCCCGTGCTGACTGCGTGCCCCGCTTCGCGTTCTTTTTCGCGCAAGCTTAGCCATGTTTCGACCGTCATCCTTTGCATGGCCATGCCCCCGTTCGCGGATTGACCATTGCGGGGCTTGGTCCACTGATATTGAATCGGCACGCCATCGGGGAAGAAGAGCCGCCGGTACACTAAGTCGGGCTTCGGCTTCGCGGTTTCAATCCGCTTCTCCAGCTCTTCGTTGCTTGGATAGAACTGCGTCACCGGCTCATTATTGATTCTGCGCACTTCCACCCACTGCTCGATGACAACCGGCTCATTTTTGCCCGATTTCGGAGCTTTTTCCAGCTTCGGCGTTTTCACCTGTTCGCTCTTCTGCTGATCTTTATGGTAGCTGCGGAGCCGCGCTAAGGCTCGGTTGAACGAGTGCTCCGCTGTGGTCTGGTACCGCAAAAACAGCGCGATCTG
>DATBEF010000121.1:0-13654 GCA_036269625.1 Bryobacteraceae bacterium
ATTAAAGCATCGGCCAGCGCGTTCGATTGCGGAAGGACCGTAATGTAACGGCTCAGAGCGGCGAACTGCGCAAGTGAAACCACGACATTCGCTTCGCCTCCTCCGAACGTTGCCACGAATTGGGGCGATTGCAGAATACGCTCAAAACCAGGAGGCGTGAGCCGAAGCATCACCTCGCCGAAGCTCGCAAACAGATGTGCCATTCAGGGGAATTGTAACGTTGCGGAGCAGGGCGTTTTCCGGATGAGCTCCCGGGAAGAATAGCGACTCAGAATTATTTCGGTAATCGCTTACGAAAGTGCCGGCCCGTACAAACGCATGTCGGCGCAAAATGAGAATGTCCTAGTCCGGATTTTTCACAAGCCAAGTGTCGGGGCTCTCAGCTTTCGTCTTTCTCCCATTTTCCCCACTCGCTCAGTGGCATATTCATTCGGGCTTTGATTACGGAGAGAGGCGTGCGCTTGCGTGGAGGCGGTTCGGGCTTGGGTGTCAGTTTCTTGATCTGCAGTTCGGTCTTGACGCGCGTTAATTCGGCTTTTTCGACGGCGATTTTGTCGCGGCGGCAATCGCGGAAATAGGTCTCGACGGCCTTGAAGGACTTGTCGAAGGCGCGTTGCGCGGCAGTTTTGTAGCGCTGGATGGTATTGAAGATCTTGGTCTGATCGGCGGTCCAGCTGAAGACATCATCGGGCATTCCGAAATCGACCTGTTCCATGCGTTTGCTCGCGCGTAAGAGGAACCAATGGTGATTGATGAGCTGTTCCACGAGTGCTTCCGCAGCCTGGCCGGAGGGTTGGTATTGATCCCACCAATCTTTGTATAAAGCTTCGTATTCGGCGGGATCTTCATGGCGAAGAATAAGCGTTTTTGAGCGGCAACCGTGTGTGGTGGCGTTTTGCGCGGAGATGGCTTTCCCTTCGGGCGTACGCGGACCGCCGGATGCCCGTCCTTGATAGTCGGGGTTCTGTTGATTTTCGGAACTCATCTGCTTTTGCGCATGAGTATGGCAGCGGGAGTGTGCGGACGAGCGCGAATTCAGGGCGAATGTATTGACTGCCGGGCAGTTAAAAGATTCGCGAAAAGTGGGAACGGGGATGGGAGCGGAGCGTCAACGGTGAAATTACCAAACGAACTAGGCGGATAAATGAGCCGCGGATATTTTTGGTTGGGGAGGAGGCGCCAATACGGGACACCTCTACTCTGTGTTGACACGCCCGTACAAACGCATTGACAGACTCCGCAGGGTTATGATAGCGTCTGCCCAGGCGCGATGTAAGCGCGCGCGCGTACTATCATCTTGGCAACAACGAGCAGGCGCACCAGGAAGCACTGCTTCAAAGACGTTACCAACAGACCGAAGATGCCGAGCTGGAAGCGAGGCGGAGAGAAGTGAAGTCCAGTTCCCCTTTCCATTCACTAATCGTGGCTGCTGCCGGTGAGTTCCTTAATCGGCCGTACTTCAACGCCTCCCAGCCGTATCGGCGGGATTCCGGACGCCAACTGAATGGCCTCGTCCAGATCCCGGGCATCGATCAAGATGAACCCGCCTATTTGCTCGTGCGTCTCGGCGAAAGGGCCGTCGGTGACGGTTACTTTGCCGCTCCGCAGCCGGAGCGTGGTGGCCGAGTGAACCGATTGAAGCGCTTGGGCAGCTAACAAGTGTCCACCCTCTCGCAGCACATCGTCGTAGGCCAGGCTCTCTCGATCCAGCGCGTCAGATTCCTCCTTGGATAGAGCGTCCAGCTTCGTCTCGTCGAGGAAGACTAAGCAGAGATATTTCATAGTGTTCTCCTGTCTGTGTCACTGCGCTAATTATGAGATCGTCGTTCCGGAGTGCTCGAAATGGACATCAATGCGGGCAGCACGCAAAGTTTTTTGGGGCTTGCCACTGGCGAATTCCCTAAACTGAAGGAGAGCCCTCACCATGCCTGAAAAAGACCGCCTCGACAGATTAGAAGAAACCACCGTCCTGCTCGTAGAGCAAGCGCGGCTCTCCCTCCAACAGGCCCAGATCGCAGAAAAACGCCTCGGCAGCGCGGAAAGGCGCCTCGACAGCGCCGAAAACCAAATGGACGCCTTACGCGACGCGCTCAAAGAAACAGACGCCCGCCTCGGAGCACGCGTCGAAGCTCTTGTCTCCACCATCGGCGAATACATCCGCAGCGACCGCGAACGCCGCGCCTAGGAAAGCCCACATGCCCACACCCGCCGAACCAGCTAGCAAGAGTGATATGCAGCGCGCCCTCCGGCAGCGTCGTTCAGTCGGGTAGAAGCGACAGGAACCGATCAGACCGGGCAACCGGTACAATCGGGGGATGAGACGCAATGAGTGGATCGCTCCCCGAATGAATGACACCGTCCGTACCCAGATGTTCTATGCCCGGCGGGGTCTTGTAACCGGTGAAATGGCATTGGTGGCCGAGCGTGAAGGGCTCTCGCCCGAACTCATTCGCGACGAAGTTGCCCGCGGGCGCATGATCATCCCGGCTAACCTGCATCATCGGGCGCTTGATCCGATGTGTATCGGTATCGCATCGAAGTGCAAGATCAACGCCAACATCGGGAACTCGGCCACCACCTCCAACATTGATCAGGAGTTGGAGAAGCTGGATTACGCGGTGCGATTTGGCGCGGACACCGTAATGGACCTCTCAACAGGCGGGGACATACCCGCCATTCGCGAGGCCATCATAGACGCCTCGCCGGTCCCTATTGGCACGGTTCCGATCTATGAGGCGCTCAGCCGTGTTCGCCGCGTCGAGGATCTTAATATTCAGGTTTTGCTGGAGGTCATCGAGGAGCAGGCGGAGCAGGGCGTGGATTACATGACCATCCATGCCGGCGTCCTGGTGCAGTACGTTCCGCTCACGCGTAAACGCATTACCGGGATCGTGAGCCGAGGCGGCGCAATCTTGGCGGAATGGATGGTTAAGAACCATAAGCAGAACATGCTTTACGAGAACTTCGACGCCATTTGCAAGATCTTTCAGAAGCACGATGTCAGCTTCTCGCTGGGCGATGGTTTGCGTCCGGGCTGCCTTGCCGATGCGAGCGACGAAGCGCAGTTCGCAGAGCTCCGAACGCTAGGCGAACTAACCAAGAAGTCCTGGGAATACGACGTTCAAGTCATGATCGAGGGACCCGGTCATATTCCGCTGGATCAAATTGCCCTGCAGGTGGAAAAAGAGCGCGAACTTTGTTTCGATGCTCCCTTCTATACACTCGGACCTCTGGTCACGGATATCGCTCCGGGCTACGACCACATCACGTCGGCGATCGGAGCGGCTATGATCGGCTGGCACGGCGCTTCCATGCTGTGCTATGTCACGCCGAAGGAACACCTGGGCCTGCCGAACCGGGACGATGTGAAGCAGGGTATCATCGCCTATAAAATCGCGGCTCATGCCGCCGATGTGGCGCGCAAACGTCCCGGCGCGCGCGACCGGGATGACGAGCTTTCCCGCGCCCGCTTTGATTTCGACTGGAAGCGCCAGTTCGAGTTATCGCTCGATCCGGAAACTGCTCGTGCTTACCATGACGAGACACTGCCGGAAGAGGGGTTCAAAGATGCGGCATTCTGCTCGATGTGCGGGCCTAAGTTTTGTTCGATGAATCACTCGGCCAAAACGCAGGAGTTCACCGAGGCTGACGCAGCGGACGTCTTGGCTTCGGCCACGCCGCTCGTCAACCTGGCCCAGTAACACCCTAAGCAGTATCAGGCCTTCTCTGATGCTGGAGTGGCATTCGCGTCGTGTCGCTTGAAGCGCATCGAAGTTCCGCGTCAGTAATCTCCGCAACGATTTTGCTCGTCTGAATACGCGCCGCACCCTATACAAGTTTCACTAGGCATTTCCCTCAAGGGGGGGAAATTTTTGCACCGGGCGGAAGAATTTGCTGCAATTCATCCGTTCGCAGCCACGCGAGGAAATATATCTTCCATATCTGGAAATTGCTGATTAGGCAGAGCTTCCGAGTTTGGAAGGCACCTACAAAATGAGCTTACCGCCCCCTCTTTCAACGACTTAGGCCGATGGCCGGAAACATGCTTATAAGGGACTGCGTTGAATGTTTCAAGCCAGCGATCCCGGAACCGGGAGTCATAGAACAGAACAATCGCCGGCGAACAACTGAAAAATTTTAGGAGCGATCAAAGCCAAATGACCAACGAAGATTACGGCAAAGCGTACCAAAAGGGGTTTAATCTCACAGTGCGGTTTCTAGTATCGCGGGGTCTGTCGTATGACGCCGCGTTGGATACTGCGCAAGCGGCTTGGGCGAAGGGCTGGGAGCGGCGCGAGCAGCTCCGCGACCCGAGCCTTGTTTTGACCTGGACCAACAGCATTGCTCTCAATATTCATCGGACATTCCTGCGGCGCGAACCGCAAACCCAAACACTCCCGGAATTGCAAGCGCCGCCACGGATGAATGTGGCCGCCATCGATGTGAAACGCATTCTCAATGAATGCAAACCCAATGATCGGATTGTTTTGGAAGGCCACTACATTGAAGGGTATAAAGTCCAAGAAATCGCACAGCAGCATGGCTGGTCTGAAACCGCGGTCCGCATTCGCCTGCTAAGGGCCCGCCGGAGCGTGGAGCGCCGCCTGAGCCGTCCCAAGCACACCCGGCTTCGCACATTGGCCGAAAAGACCCGCCGCGCCTTGGCGACCGCATTAGACACACCGGGGTTAGAGGCCAAGGTAGCGTAATTTAATAAAAACAGCTATTCAGTTTCACTCACAGCCAGGTTTCTGGGTAAGCGGATGCCCAGTTGACGGCGTGAGTGCAAGCACGGACGAGAATCGAAGGCCGGCGGGACCCGGTATTAGCCTTCTTCTGTCCGTGCTTTTATTTTTTTCAGGCCGGGTAATCTTGCGGGCTTAGAGATTTTGCAGCAGAAGCTCGCCGCAGGAGGCGATCCATCGCAACCGGTCGGCAGAGGCATCCACCTCTCCCGGACCGTCGTAATAGCGCGTGAAATTCAGCCAATCGCCCATTCTTAGATAGGTCAAGAGCTGACCACTTTTTGGCGCCTGTTTGAGGCGGCAGAGGTCAAAAAAAGTGAGAACGTGCCAAAGTTCCGACTCTTGCATTGCCTTGTACATCGCGGCACAGGATTCGTAGCCCAGCAATCCGTAGTCCTCGACCGGGATCATCGGACCGCCTATGTTGAGGCACTTCAGGGAAGGCTCATCGCCCGATAACATGCGCGCCAGCATGAGCGCTTCATACTCGGAGTTTGCATTGTGGTGGACGGACACGAAAGCGCCGCGTCCTTCCGGCCGGTATTCATGGTTGTGCCACGGCTGACCTGGTTGAAGGTTGTGGCCGCCGAAACGAAAATATAAATCGAAGTCGGCCCGGCAGCGCTTTCCCCAGCTATCAAAAAACTGGTGAATCTGAAAGCGAATCGGGGCACGCTCAGGCCGGAAAGGGCGCCAACCGCCTTGTGCTACCCAAATCGTGATGACATCGGAGGTCTTAACTTCGTGCCTGGCTGCCACTTTTCCAATCAGGCCTCCGAGCCGGTTATAGATCGCGGAGATCGCTTGTTGCTCGTCTGAACTGCGGTGGGGAACCTGTATTTTTCGCTCAGGCTCGAGCGGGCATGATTTCCAGGATTCGTCTTTCCTGGTCAGCATTCCCTCGTCAAACGTTGGTCCTACGACAAGCCCCACATTTGCTCTATCGCCCGGAGCCTGAGTAAAGTTTAAATATTTTTGATAAAGCAGCAGCGAAACTAATTCTCGGAGCGTTCGGTGAATTTCCGCCTTTCCTGCAAAATACTTGGTATGAGGATCTCCGAAAGATGTTTTGCGGTGACTGGGCTTGGATATCTGCCGCCGTGGTATGTCAACGCAGGTTTTGTTGTGGGCGATCACACAACGTTGATTGTCGATAGCGGCGCAAACGCGACGGCTGGCGCAACAATTTATGGGTACGCGTCAATAGCGAATTTTGGAAATACCCTTCGGGTTGTAAATACTGAAAAGCACTTCGATCACATTGGCGGTAACGGGTACTTTCGTGCCCGAGGCATTGATGTTTGGGGTCATGCCGAGATCGCACGTACTGGGGCAGAGTTTCAGGCCGAGATTGCCGAGTTCAACCGATCTATTCCAAACCGCGTTCGCCGCGAGCTCTCGGAAGCGAAGGTGTTCTTTGAAGAGACCAGGGTGACTAATCCGAACCGCACTCTGGCTTCGAATGTGGAGTGGGATTTGGGAGGACAAACGGTGCAAATTCTTCTGACTCCGGGACATACGTCAACGAACATATCCGTGTGGGTCCCATCCGAACGCGTTTTGTATTCCGGTGATTGCCTGATTCGTTCGTACCTGCCAAATCTAGAGGCAGGCGGACCCGACGATTGGAAGCAGTGGCTTATATCTATCGAAAGGATCAGGAGTTTGGGTCCTCACACGATTGTTTGCGGGCACGGACCTGTAGCGTCCGGCGATCAGGTTGCCGAGATTATTGACGAGGTGGGGCGCGTTTTAACCCAAGCGCTTGAGCAAGGTTGCGCTCCGACAATTTAAGGTTGGAAGCGCTATCCGCGCTCAAGCCATCGCGCCAACTTCCGCAGTGCGTTGCCGCGATGGCTTACCGCGAACCGTTCCGCAGGCGTGAGTTCGGCAAATGTGTGGTTCAGCGGAGGATAAAGGAACAGAGGATCGTACCCGAATCCGCCGGCGCCCCGCGGTGAATCGATGATCCATCCCTCCACCGTGCCTTCGACGGTATGGACTAGACGTCCTGCCTGCGCCATTGCGAGCACGCACACATACCGTGCGCTTCGATCGTCGCGCCCCGCGAGATTACTTAGTACCAAAGCATTGTTCGACGCATCACTAGCGCCTACACCCGAGTAGCGCGCCGAGTATATGCCGGGCTGGCCCCCGAGCGCGGTCACAACTATGCCCGAATCGTCAGTCAGGACGGGCTGGTCAGAGTACTGCGAGTAATAAAGCGCCTTATCAACCGCGTTCTCCTCAAAGGTCGCGCCGTTCTCTTCTGGTGCAGTTATCTGCGTTAAACCGGGGAGGGGTTCCAGCCGGATCTCTGCGAGCCCCAAAGCGAAGTCTGCCAACTTGCCTCGATTGGTGGTGCAAACGTGGACCAGAGGGATCACTATCGATTTGTGAGCAGTTGGTCCTGCAGGGCCTTCAATTCCGAAATTCCCGTCCGTGCCAGCGCGATCAGTTCGGCCATCTGCGAATCTTCGAACGGAGTCTGCTCGGCCGTAGCCTGGAGTTCTACGAACTTGCCCGATCCCGTCATGACCACGTTCATATCGACTTCGGCTCGCGAATCCTCGTCGTAATTTAGATCCAGCAGCGACGTGCCGCCCACAATCCCAACGCTAGTGGCCGCCACTGAGTCGATCAGCGGCAGCTTGGATAAGGCCTTGAATTTTACGAGTGTCCGCAAGGCGATTGCGAGCGCGACATAGGCGCCCGTAATTGCCGCTGTGCGCGTACCGCCATCCGCCTGGAGCACGTCGCAATCGACGATGACGCTGCGTTCGCCGAGTGCATTCAGATCGACCACGGACCGCAGCGATCGTCCGATCAGGCGCTGGATCTCATGCGTGCGGCCCGATGGTTTGCCTTTGGTCACTTCGCGAGGAGTGCGAGTAACCGTGGCTCTGGGCAGCATCGAGTACTCTGCCGTGACCCAGCCTTTGCCCGTATTACGCAGAAAGGGTGGCACAGTATTCTCGACCGTAGCTGCGCAGAGCACGCGCGTATGACCAGCTTCAATCAGCACGGATCCTTCAGCAGTCATCAGGTAATCCGCGGTCAGACGGGTCGGACGTAATTGGCTCGCGGCGCGTCCGTCACTTCTAGTGGTCATTCGGGCCTCTGGAACGGCTTCATAGTGTTGCCCCATGGGCAAAAGACGCAAAGAACAAGACGGCCACGATTACCAGCACAATAAAAATTATGATCAGGCACGGGATTGCCCCTTGCCGCCGCGCCGCCACGGCCTTGCCGCCGCCTGACTTTTTCTTGATTTTCGGTGAAGCCAATTCGGGAAAGAACTCTCCTCGCCAACAGCCCGGGAAGGGCCGTGGCTACTTCTTAAACAAGCTATCGAAAGCAGCGCGCGCGTCGCTCTGGCTGCGCGGCGCAGAACCATTCTCATAGCTGCGCACCGGGCTGGCCGTACCGCCCGCCGGTGCGTCGCGCGCCACCGTCACACGTGCTGAGAATAGCTCGCATTCATTCGCCTTGTCTTTTAAGGGAATGCGCGCCGGAATCGGCTTCAGGCATTGAAACCGAGTCGACGGTTCAAAATGAGCGCACTGCTTGCAGCAATGCAACGCCGCGCCGCACTTTGGGCATGCGCCCTTGAAGTCGGTTCCGGCCGGAAGCGCCACAGCGCAACTAAAACATCTAGCCGCGACGACGTTTTGTACTAGCCGTGGCAGTTTCGGTCCCGTCACATCGAGAGGAGGCCTGGGCCCTTGCTGTTTCGGCCGGTCACCGCGGTGCGGAACAGAGCCTCGCTCTGAATCCTGATAGCCGTGTTGCCGGTATTTGCGATCTCCGTCCATAGTCGTTGATCGGCTCCTTGGAAATGCTAATCGTAAACGGGCAGAACTACTTGGCTGGGAGACAAATGCTATTCCCGTTCACTGATGGGTATACTTCGGGTGCAGCCGTGGTTCCTTAACGGTGAAATCCAAAACTGACAGGTAGATTTAAAAAAGGCGCGCTTGGAAACTGCCTTCTCGGCATCTGGTCGATCGGAAGGAGTTCCAATTGGAACCCGATCTGCACCTAGTTAGTATTTACCACGCTTTTGATCAGTGCGCTAGTGCTCAGAACCAGATTTTTCAATACTTAAGCGGGCGAATAGTACGGATTAAGCCGTAAACTAAAACGAGCTTTCAAACTATACTCGCCGCCTCCAAACATACTCGTCTTTGCGCTCCTTCTCGATCGGATATCAATCCGACACCCACTTTAGAAGTGAATTACAAGGCCGTGTCAGCCGATTTTCGAAATGGTTTGGACTGATTCGCACGGAATAACCGATGCGGCCTGTTTGTTGAACCGTGAACTCGCTTGCAAACACAACGGCATCGCCGTGCTCGTCTATTGCCGCCAAGGGCAGCGTATAAGTGCTTTGCAGTTGGCCGTTCACGCCTACCTTGCCAATCACGGCTTCGACTCGAACCTCGCTTGGCTTCAATCCCGCCAGATCCACTACAGCGCGCATAGGCACAGATGAGCCGCTCATGATCTGATCGCCCGGACCGTCACCTACTTCAAGAAATTTGACGCGATCCCAAGCCTGTGCGATTCGAGAATCCCATACGGTCTTCTTACGAGCTTCCTCAAAATTGTTTTGAGAGACTCTCAGCCAAAGCCCGTGGGCCGGTTGGTAAAGCTCCGAATTGTATTCGGCAACCATGCGTCCGCAGCTGAATCTGGGTGTGATGTTCGCAATCGACGTCTTCATGCGCCGTACCCAGTTGGCGGGAACATCTTCGCCGGTTTCCTCGTAAAACAGCGGCACGATTTCGTTTTCAAGCGTCGAATAAATGGTACTCGCGTGAAGGTCGTCCTGATCTTCGGAATAAGGCACGCGGTCGCCTATGGCCCAGCCACCCGAGATCTCATAAGCTTCGTCGAACCAACCGTCCAGAACACTGAGGTTCAGGACGCCGTTCATTGCAGCTTTCATCCCGCTGGTGCCGCAAGCTTCTTCACCACGGCGGGGATTGTTCAACCATAGATCGACGCCTTGCACCATCTCGCGCGCCACCTGAATGCCATAGTCCTCAACAAAAATCAGCCGCTTTGAAAGTTCGGGATCGCGAGACAACGTAACGATCTCGCGGATCAAAGTTTTGCCGGGGTGGTCCTTTGGATGCGCCTTGCCTGCGATCACGATCTGCACCGGCATCTTCGGATTGTTCAGCAGCTTCTTGAGACGGCTCACATCGCGAAGGATTAAGGTCGCCCGTTTGTAAGTGGCGAAACGCCGCGCGAAACCTATCGTGAAAGCGTCCGGATCCAAAACCTCCGAAAGCCGCCGCATTTCAGCTGAAGATGCCTTTCGGGCCAGCGCCGCCGCAACCGAACGTTCACGCACGAAAGCGACTATCCGCCGCTTACGCTTGCGATGCATCTCCCACAATTCCTGGCTGGGGATCTCGTTGGCGAGTTCCCACATCTTCGCGTCTTCCATGCGCTCGCGCCAGTCCGGCTGGAGATATTGATCGTAGATCGTCGCCAGATCGCCATTGATCCAGGTGGGGGCGTGCACGCCGTTGGTTACGGACGTAATCGGCACCTCTTCCACCGGCAGCCGGGGCCAGAGATCCTGAAACATCTCTTGAGACACGTAACGGTGCAGTACGCTAACAGCGTTGCGGAATGCCGAGGTCTTCAGCGCCAGCACAGCCATCGAGTAGCGCTCGGTCGGGTCCTGCAAATTCTTTCGGCCCAGCGTCAGCAGTTTCTCGAAACCGAATCCAGCTTGTTCACAATAACGGACAAAATAGTCGTATACCAGGGTGGAATCGAACAGATCGATGCCGGCCGGGACCGAAGTATGCGTTGTGAACACGTTGTTCACACGCGTCGCTTCTAATGCCTGATCGAAGGCTAGATTTTCTTCCTTCATCAGCACTCGGATCCGCTCGATAGCAAGGAATGCGGAATGCCCCTCGTTCATGTGATACACGGTGGGGCGCACGCCTAACTTTTTCAGCGCTCGCAAGCCGCCGATGCCCAGAACGATCTCTTGCCGGATGCGCTTGTGCGTATCTCCGCCGTATAGCTGATCGGTCACCTCGCGGTGTTCCAATAACTTGTTCTGCGCGATGTTTGTATCGAGCAGATAGAGCTTCACGCGGCCTGCGTCGAGGTGCCAAACCTTGATGAAGAGTTCGCCGGTAGGCAGGTCCACACTGACCACCACCTCATTCCCATCTTCGTCTTCATAGGGGCGGACGGGGAGAGTATAAAAATCGTTTAGGGGCGTACGCTCCTGCTGCCAGCCGTCAGGGTTTAACGACTGCTGCAGATAACCGCGCTGATAGAGCAGTCCGACACCTGAAAGAGGTATATCGGAGTCGCTGGCTGCCTTCAGATGATCGCCCGACAGAACGCCCAAGCCGCCCGAATAGATCTGCATGCAGTCCAGCAGCCCATATTCCATCGAAAAATACGCAATATTCGGAGCGCCATCCGGCACGGGTGACGCATTCAAATAGGTGTCGTGCCGCTCGCAGGCTCGACGATACATGGCAAGATAGCGTGGGTCCGCGGCGTTTTTATCCAACGCCGCTTGCGAGATCCGGCCGAGCATGGCAACCGGGTTGTGATTCGATTCCTTCCACAGCGTCGGCTCTAAGCGCCGGAACAGGGACCGAATGGAATGATCCCAACTCCAGACCAGGTTGTAGGCTAGCTCCGATAGCCTGCTAATCGAAGCGGGCAACGCCGGCCTGACCAGGAATTCTTTCAGCGGTTGAACACGATACGGCATCAAAATAGTACTGAATTTCAAAGATAGCAGAGCACGCGCCGACCCAGCCCGGTATTGTCCCCTCGGGGAAGCCCGGATAATGGGACGGGGGACCGATTGGCCTATCTCTCATTCCGCGAGGTCGCGTTTCGCGTCGATGGACGTTCTGTCCTTGAAGACTTCAGCCTGGATGTGGAACCGAGCGAAACCGTAGCATTACTGGGCCGCAGTGGCTCAGGCAAAACCACGGCGCTGCGGCTCATCAATCGCATGCTGGAGCCAACCGCCGGAGAGATCTGGATCGATGGGCGGCGTGTTTCCGAGCTTGACCCTATTGCGCTGCGCCGCCGCATCGGCTATGTGATCCAGGAATTCGGGCTGATGCCGCACTGGACCATTGAGCAGAACGTATCCCTGGTGCCGCGCTTACTCGGCTGGCCGGAAGACAGACTCAAACAGCGTGCACGGGAACTGCTGGGGCAAGTTGGCCTGGAACCGGATCTGTTCGCCGCTCGCTTACCCAGGCAGCTCTCGGGAGGGCAGCGCCAGCGGGCCGGTGTCGCCCGTGCGCTCGCAGCTGAACCTCCTCTACTTCTATTCGATGAACCGTTTGGGGCGCTTGATCCCGTAACCCGGCGCGAAATGCAGCAGCAGTTCCTCGCGCTGCGAAATCGTTACCGCGTTGCCGCCGTATTTGTAACTCACGACATTGCGGAAGCCCTGGCGCTTGCAAACCGGGTCGCGGTACTCGATCGCGGCCGGCTGGAGACGGTGCTTACTCCGGGTGAGTTTTTTCACGCCACAACGCCGGTGGCACGCGCCTTTCTCGAAACCTTGCCCCGCTTCCCCGAATCGGAATGAGGTGCATGCGCGCGTTCTCTTCTTGCTGCTGACAGCCCAGCTCATCGCGGAAGCAGAACCCCCTCTCCCCAACGCCGAAGAACTTAAACAGCGTGCCATTACCAGTTATCGCCAGATGCAAGAGACTCTGGAACATTATGAGTGCTTGGTGAACTCGCAAGTAGATGAGCTAAATGCCAGCGGCGGCGTAAAGAAACACAAGTCCGAACGGCGCGAGCAGTTCTTCGTCAACGGCCAGGAGATCAATCATACTTTGGCTCGCGACGGCGTAGACCTAACCGGAAACGCCGCGAAAAAGGAGCAGGAGCGGGTCGACAAACAAGTAAAGAAGTACACCGACACTAAACAGGTTGAGAAGGCGCAGGCCGAGGACGAGAAGCAGGCCGAAATGTTCATTCGTGCTCAACGTTTTCGAAATGGCCACCGCGAGATGCGAGACGGCCGCGGTACTATCGTCTACGATCTATCGGGCGATCCGGCCTTTCATCCGAAGAACATTGAGGAACGGGTGGCGCAAGCTGCCGCGGGACGCATCTGGGTTGACGAACAGTCGGGCGTGCCCGTGGAACTCCAGATTCACCTGGATCGCGATATAAAAATCGGCGGCGGGCTTGTGGCAAATCTGCACAAGGGGTTCTCGATTCATACTTTGCAGGAACGCGAATCCGATGGGGTATGGATCACAAAAATGGTTGAGGGCAGCGGCGACGCGCGGGCGGCGCTCTTTCTTCACCCGCGCTTTCGTTTCAAAGAAGTCACGCAGCAGTGTCACCTGTTCAACGTGGAGACGCACGAGTCCACTTCGCCTCCGAAGTGACATGCTTCAATTAGAACCGCCTGAACCGGACTTACTCTTCACACTGGTCCTTCGCGGAGCGCAGGGTGATGTATGCACCCACTGCAACGGATTAACCGCTTCGCCATTTGCATAAAGTGTCCAGTGCAGATGAGGCCCCGTCGCGCGGCCTGTTGACCCGATGTACCCGATCACATCGCCGCGTCCGACCTCGTCTCCTTCTTTGACAGCGAATTTGGACATATGCAAGTAGATGGATTCCAATCCTTGACCATGATCAATGGCCACTGTGCCGCCTCGGAGATTGTACGGTTCAACAATCTTGACGGTTCCTGCAGCGATTGCATGGATCGGAGTACCGGCCGCGCCGCGCTGATCGATTCCCGCATGATAGTCGCCAGTCGGTTTGCCGTTGTGATAACGCGTAACTCCGAACAACGACGTCATGCAGCCCGGTACCGGCAGTTGCAGCGGCTCCGTCCAATACCGTTTGGGACCGACCTCTTTGCG
>DATBEF010000127.1:0-4969 GCA_036269625.1 Bryobacteraceae bacterium
TGGCGTATCAGCCCGTCCGGATCACCATCCGTATTCGTCACTGCCACGAACTCGGGGGCGAGCGACCCATCAGGCTTCAACACCGAGAAGTAGCGCTGGTGGTGCCGCATCACGGTCGAAAGGATTTCTTTCGGCAGCTCCAAATAAGAGGGATCGAAGCTGCCGCGAATTACCGTAGGGAACTCGGTCAGATAGACCAGCGTGTTTAGCAACTCGGGGTCCGGTTGTACATCTGCGCCCAGGCCCGCTTCGATGCGTGCGCGCCGGTTCTTAGCCTTAACGATAACGCCATTGTCCGCGAGCACGTTCTCGTAATTTGCAATGTTGACCGGCAAAGTATCCTTCGCCCCCAAAACTCGGTGGCCGCGTGTCGTATTGCTCGACATCACGCCCGCAACTTCGAACGGAACCACCCGATCATCAAGCAACGCCGCTATCCAGCGAATGGGCCGTATGAAGCGCACGCCGCCCTTGCCCGTCCAATACATCGTCTTCGGGAAGTAGACTGCAGGCACGATCGCCGGCAGCGCTTCTGCCAAAATCTGCGCTGTTTCGCGGCCCTTCACTTGTTTGCGAAAGCTGAAATACTCGCCCTTCTCGGTTTTTGTAGTTGCCAGCGCATCTACCGTGGTCCCGTTCTTGCGCGCAAAGCCTTGTGCCGCGCCCGGGCCGGCCGATTTAGGCGGTCCCATGACCAGTTCTTCGGCATCCACCCGCCGCGCTACCAGATTTCTTACATGCAGGACTAACCGCCGTGGCGTGGCCTGGGTGCAATGCACGGAACCACCCAGCGACTGTTCTGCCGTCATCTTTTCGAAGCGCGCGCGCAGGTCCGCTAACGCTCCGTCGATCATCCAGTCGGGGATCTCCTCGACCCCAATCTCCAGCAGAAAGTCCGGCATCTACGCGGCCTCCCGCTGTTGATCCGCCCAAGCTTCGGCCACGCCGACCGCCAGCCTCCGCACCCGCGCGATGATGCCCACCCGCTCCGTCACGCTGATCGCGCCGCGCGCGTCAAGCAAATTGAAAAAATGAGAACACTTGAGCGCCTGCTCATATGCGGGCAGGAGCGGAAAACGCCGCTTATCCGCCGCCTTGGGCCACAGTTCCAACAGCCGCCGGCACTCCTTCTCATGCAATTCAAATCCCTGCCACAGCGCTGCAACATCGGCTAGTTCAAAGTTGTAAACGGAGAACTGTTCCTCATCGGCCAGGCGAACTTCGCGATATGAGAACCCGGGCGCCCACTCAATGTCATAAATGCTCTCCACGCCCTGTAGAAAGCCGACGATGCGTTCGAGCCCGTATGTGATCTCCGCCGGAACCAAGTCCAGATCAATGCCTCCGCATTGTTGGAAGTAAGTAAACTGTGTGATCTCGAGCCCATCGAGCATCACCTGCCATCCGACACCCCAGGCGCCTAGCGTCGGGGCCTCCCAGTTATCTTCTTCAAACTTGATGTCGTGCTTGCGTAGATCAATCCCGATCGCTTCCAAACTGCCCAAGTACTGGTCCAGGACGTCATCGGGGGTCGGCTTCAAAATCACTTGCAGCTGCTGATGCTTATAGAGTCTATTCGGGTTTTCGCCATAGCGGCCATCGGCGGGCCGGCGGCTCGGCTGCACATACGCGACGCGATAAGGCTTCGGCCCCAGCACCCGCAGAAATGTCTCCGGCGCCATGGTGCCTGCGCCTACTTCCAGGTCGTATGGCTCCTGGATAATCGTGCGGCGCTCGGCCCAGTAACGCTTCAATTTGAAGATTGTGTCTTGGAAACAGTCCATGCGATTCGAATCGGGGAAAGTCAGAGTCCTTCGAGCACGGCCGGCGTCAGGAATCGCCGTTCCACGTGTTCTTCCATTTGGCGGATCAGAAAGCGCCTCAGGTCCAGCGCCGTATCCTTGTTCCAGACCCGCGCCGGCAGTTCAGCGATATGGCTGCGCAGCATTTGCGCCGCGAGTTCTTGGGAAGCGGGCGAGACTTTCCTATCGTGCTGCTGGCCCATGTCCGGAAGAAACCCGGACAGCCGCGTTGCCCAGAGCGAAAAATACGTGATCGCCGCCCAAATCGCGCCGGGCCCGCGCTGGTGCATATAGTCGAGGATGGCAGTCAGCAACCGGAAATAACGTTCGTTCTGCTCGTTCGGCGGCAGCAGGTGGTCGCTGACTTCAGCAATGTAATCCAGCGCCACGCCCGCGTCGAAATTATCCAGTAAATCGAATTGCGATTGCAACAAATCGCACGAGTTCAGATCGACCAATTCACGTGTCTCTTTTTGCGAATACGATAAGTTCACAAGCGACAGCCGTTCCAGGCCCGACCCGAACGTGTTCTTTGGCTTGCGGGCCCGCCGCGCCACACCCCGCAGCTTGCCCTGGTCACGGGTGAAGAAGCTGACGATCAGATCCGACTCTCGAAAAGGATAGGTACGAAGGACGTAGGTCTCGCTTATCCGAGCCGGCATGGCACATCGGCCCGGCTCTCCAAACCTGCTCGGCCGGACATAGAAGTCTTAGCGTAGCAGAACCGGCGGCGCGCATCCGCGCCCTTTGCGCTGCCTGATTGCGTGGAATGGGAAAAGAAAACCCTCCGGTGCAATTTCAGAACCGGCAAAATCGGATGAATTTTAAGAAGCCTTGCAACCGGACCCCCGCAAGCACGCTGTCTTCCACCCGGAATCGCCTTGAACATTCTGCCTTTGCAACAGAGGGGCAGGTTTCAAAGAACTACATCAATTCGACTAACTCTAACACGGAAGTGTGGCCTGAGTCACTACCTTAAGCCCTCGGGAAACCCTCGGGCATTTCGGCGGTCTTTTGCGGAATTCGCGCAAAACGGGCGTGGTACCGAGCGCCGCCCAAAGTCCGCAAACGTAGTGATAGCATGAGCGGATGTTTAGGCTAAATCCGCAGCCCTACACTGCTCTTGCCGCGCTCGCGTTAAGCTGCGGTCTTGGTTTGCTGTCGCTCACCGGATGCACCCGGACTGCGCCGGATACCCATGAGGCCGAGGAGAGGACGGTGAGGGAGTTGGACGCGCAGTGGTCGAAGGCCGCCGCGGCTAAGGATCTGGACGCAACCATCGCGTTTTATGCCGACGACGCGGTGGTCATGCCCGGCGATGCGCCGATCGCCAAGACGAGGCAAACGATACGCGATCTGTGGGCTCCGATGATGGCTCCGGACGTTTCTGTTTCATGGCAGGTAAATGAGGCTGAGGTGGCTCGATCAGGAGATGTGGGCTACGCGAGGGGTGTATATCAGCTGGTCACGAAGGACGCGGCGGGAAAGACCACCACCGAGCGCGGTAAGTTGCTGGAGATCTGGAAAAGGCAGGCCGATGGCAAATGGAAATGTGCTGTCGACAGCTTCAGCGCGGATGCTCCACCGGTTGTGGCAGCTCCTGAAAAAAGTAAATGAACTGCGATTTCCGTTAAGGCTCGGGCCATCATATGGCAATGCTTGAAACTGGCATGTGGTGACAGATAGCAACACGCATTTGGACAAACGTCCATATCCGACTGTAGATGCAGCCGGCAAAGTCACTCGTTAGACGCCTCCCACCTTCTTGTTGCAGGCTGAGGCACGGCTTCCAACGTTACAAGTTAGAGAGTCGATCTCGTTTTCCGGTCGCATTTAGGATCGGACGAGCTTTATCGATCTGCCTGGAAGACATCCTTGACACAAGAACCCTGAGCAGATTTTCGATTGAGTTATCGAGAAAGGTTGCCGCAAGTTGATCGAGAGCTAACTGCGCTGCTTTGCGCTTCGGCACGGCCACGGTAGATTTGAGTCGCGGGCGGCCGGCCAACAGCGGACCTAGTTCCATGTAACTTGATCTCCGGGCAGCAGAGGCAAAAGCAGAGCTTTGGGATCGTGTGGATTAAGTCGAACCGGCATCAGATGTCCTGCATACAGGCGTTTCATTTCCAGATGATGCGGTTGTTTAGCAATATTGCCCAGAATGCTGCCCCAAAAGACCGACGTTTCCTTGCCGTTAACGACGATTTTCATCTCAACGGATACCGAACAGGCCTCTGGAAAAACGGTGCAATGAGTAAAGGGTTGATAACAGACCGTCTCTGGATGCGTTAATCGCGTCGACAGCTCATCGATGTCTTTCTGGGAATCCGCGCCCAACAGGACTGATCCGTGTGAGTGGTCGCTTCGCGAAAACACTATTTCGAAATACAGCCGGTAATGGCTGAAGTTTCTGGCTGCGCTCGAGATTAGGTTTTGAACTGGAATATCATCGTTCGGAGGATTCTTCATCGGCTGAACGGAAAGCAGATCGAGGCCGTTAGACAGGACAGCAAATCGTGCGACTTCCGTTCCCAGGAAGCCTGCCAATCCACTTCTCGGGGCGCCTGCTTCGTAATAAGCATTTTCGATTCTCAATTCCATTAATGGCGTCAGATCGATCGAAGCGTGCCCGGCTTCAAAGCCGTTATAAGCTCTGAGCACGTCGGTAAAGGGTGTCCGATGAGAATCAGGTGGAGATTGCAGAAGATAGTGTGGGGTCTGCGGGATGACCTGAAAATGTGTTCTGGACAGACGTCCGGCGCATGACGCCAAACATAATCCAAGGCACCAGAGCGGAACCGTTCTCACGAGAGATCTACTCACTGTCATTCGTGCCGAAGCGCCGTCAGCGGGTCGACGAGAGCAGCTCTCAATGCTGGGCCTGACGATGCCAGGGCCACGACTAACGACAATGTGGCGGCAACGGCCCAGAAAACAACGGGGTCATGCGGTTTCACATCGTAAAGGAGGCTCACCATCAGGCGTGTAAATCCGTAAGCGGCAACGATGCCGATAGCGATGCCCCAAGCTCCAATCTTCATGCCCTGGCTGACGATCATACGAATCACCTGAGCACGCTGCGCTCCCAACGCCATTCGAATTCCTATCTCTTTCGTGCGTTGAGTTACCGAATAAGCGATGACACCGTAAACTCCGATGAGCGCCAT
>DATBEF010000132.1:0-33517 GCA_036269625.1 Bryobacteraceae bacterium
CTTTGATCGGTCGTTTCCTGGCGCTTCTGAGCGGTATCGACGTCAGTGGCAGTCACGGCGGCATTCGGAATCACGGCGCCACTGGGGTCCGTGACGACTCCCACGAGAGAGCCGTTAAGAGTCTGGCCATATAGGCAGGCCTGGGCCCCCAAAAACAACGCGAAACAGCTCAAAACCAGACGGAGTTGCTTAGAACATTGACGTCCTGAAATGTCCATTTCCCCTCATTCTTACTGCGCCGGCCACACAAGCCGGGAATCAGCCCAAATGCCGCGCCATGCGAAGGCACAATTCGCTACGCATGGAATGAAAACTATAAAAAAGCGAATCAGCAACTAAATGAACAGTATTAGTAAGTACATTACGCCAAACCAAGTACTGATTCGACTGGCAATTTTACGCGCGGGTAGCCGTCACTGCTTTGAGAGTGGTTGGTGAGCGTCAATCCGGGCCAAAGCCTGTTTTGCTTCCTGCGATTCGGGGTTCAGCCGGAGCACGGTTTCAAACTCGGCTTTCGCGTCGCTGGATCGTCCCAACTGATTGAGCGCCGTAGCTAACTGCAGGTGCAAATCAGGGTCGTCAGGGCGGTATTCGAGCGCGCCGCGATAGCGCTGCACTGCCTGCCCGTTGTTGCCGGATTTCGCCAACTCGTCGCCCCACATGAACAGCACCTGTCCAAGATGCTCGCGAGCATTCTTGTGGTTGGGGTTACCGGCCAGCACTTGCTGGTAGTCGCTTGCGGCATCCGCCCATTGGGCGTCATTTGCTTCCACGCTGGCGAGGTTATAGCGAGCGTCGGTGTACTTGGGATCCAGCACCAACGCCCGTCTGAACTGCTCTTCGGCCGCGAAAACGTCATTTGTTGCGAAGAACGCAGCGCCTAATTCGCCGGCCGCGATTGCGCTCTTCGGATCGGCCAGCACGGCCATTCGGAAGTATGGGACGGCAGCACCCGGGTTGTTCTGGTCCATCATCAGATCACCCAAGTCAAAGTTGGCCTCGAAGTCGCCGGGATATTTTTCGAGCCGCCGGTGCATCACCGCCTCCTGCAGAACAGCGCGTTGATCTCCTTCGGCCAAAGGCAGCACCTGAATCCAGAAATGACCCATTTCGTCGGTCGCTTCATTGCCGGCCCGTACGCGCTTCGGAGGGTGGTTCGGGTTCAGTGGATTGGTAGCGGAGTTGTCGTAGTGATAGCTCATGGACACTACGCTCCCCTTCGGCAACATGAGCGGATTCTTGAGCCGGTACACGCCTTGCCAGTTCAGATCCCAATGCGGAATACGGACCAGCCACTTACGGGAGCCATCGGGAAGCGTCGCATAGGCTTCCATAAGCGTCGCCAGGTAGTGCGCGTGCGGGTAAACAGCCAGAACCTGTAAGTCAATCGGACAGCGGAACTCGTCGCTGACTACGAAATCTTTATCGCCCGCCGGAATGTCCAGAGCGCCGTCGTGTTCTAACTGAATCAGCATCGGGAACTTTGTCCGCGGGTGATCGGTAAAGTACAGGCCAATGGCGGGGCTGACCGTCTCCTCTTTGCCAGAGCGGCGGATGTGCACGTTCAGCACTAAATCCGTACCGGGTTCCACGCGCCACGCGAGGCCATCCGGTTCAACGATAGGCTGGCTTCCGGGCTTCCATGCAAGAAAATGGCCGTCCGGATCAAACGTATCTTCCTCGATCGTGAGATCCATGCCTGGGAATCCGGCGCCCGGCTTGGGTTCTTTCCGCAGCGCCGATCCCGAACGATCAAGAATGACGTTGGCGTGATGGAAGACTCGCTGATTGCCAGGCCGAACTTCCATCGCTTTTACCCAGCGTGTGGTGGTGACCGGTACCGGAATCACGAAATTCCAGAAGATCTCAGGGCCATCGGACGCCACATGGTATGGCTGAGCTACATTCAGAACCATGTCCGGCGGACCGAGTGCCCATTCCGAATTGAATTTGGGGGCGGGCAGAGCATCCGCTATCCGTCCCGCCGGCGAGCCAGCTTTTACCCACTGCTGAATCAGTTGAATTTGCTTGTCGGTTAAGCGCCGCTCCTCATCGAACTCGCCGTAGCCCGCTTGCGGCAGCCACGGCGGCATGAAGCGGCTCTTCGTCAGAGCGGCAATCTGCGAAGCATGACGTTTGGCGTCGTCATAGTTCAACAGCGAAAACGGACCGGACTCGCCCGGCCGGTGGCAAGTTGAGCAATTTTGATAAATAATCGGAGCAATATCGCGGTAAAAGGTGGGCGCGGGCGCAGGAACAGTCGCTGCCGCGCAATTCAAAGCGGCGGCCAATAAACCCGCAAGCAGGCCTTTACGAAGCATTAGAGCTATTATGCTAACGCACAAGCGGCAGGGACTCTAGGCATTCATGCGACAATCGCAACCAGTCCTCTTTAGCAGCATTTGAATGCGCCCTTGGCTCGTCCCATTCAGCTTGGCCCTACTGATATTGAACTTAGCTGTTTCTTCCGAAGTGCACGCGCCGCCTCCGATTCGCTTTGTGGAACAGGCGTCCAGCGCGGGTCTCAACTTCGTGCTGGAAAACAACCCGACAGAGACCAAGCACATGATCGAAACCATGGCGGGCGGCCTGGCCGTTTTCGACTACGACGGCGACGGACGGCCCGATATCTTTTTCACCAACGGCGCGGATGTGCCCTCACTGCGGAAATCCTCACCCAAATACTGGAACCGGCTTTTTCACAATGAAGGCGGAATGAAGTTTCGCGACATCACAGAAGAGGCCGCCGTCGCGGGTACCGGTTACGACATGGGCGCTGCCGTTGGCGACTATGATAACGACGGACGCCCCGATCTGTTCGTGGCCGGCGTGAACGGCAGCACCCTCTATCACAATTTGGGAAATGGACGGTTCGAAGATGTAACGGCAAAGGCGGGCATCAAAAATAAGGGCTGGGCCGTGGCCGCCGGCTGGTTTGATTTCGATCGTGACGGCAAACTCGACCTGTGGATCGTCCATTACACGAAGTGGCGGTTGCCCGATGACCGTTACTGTGGCGACTCCAATCGCGGCATTCGTGTTTACTGCCATCCGAAGTACTTCGAAGGCCTGCCGAGCACGTTGTACCGGAATCGCGGCGACGGCACCTTCGAAGACGTCACAGAGCGCGCGGGCTTGGCACAGTTTGCCGGGCGCGGCATGAGCGTTGCCTTCGCCGACTACGATCACGATGGCTATCCCGACGTATTTGTCACCAATGACAACATGCCCAATTTTCTGTTTCACAACAAAGGGAATGGCACTTTCGAAGAAGTCGGCCTCGCCACAGGAACGGCTTTGCGTGACAACGGAAAAGCAGTAGCGAGCATGGGCGCGGAGTTCAAAGATTTCGACAACGATGGCCAGCCGGACCTTATTGTTACCGCCTTGGCGGGTGAAACATTTCCCGTGTTCAAGAACGACGGCCACGGCAATTTTCTGGACGCGACTTACTCATCGCGTCTGGGCGCTGCGGCGGTGAGGCATAGCGGATGGGGCCTGGGATTGTTCGACTTCAATAATGACGGGTGGAAAGATCTCTTCACCGCGAACTCTCATGTGAACGATCGCGTTGAACAATTTGAATCCTACACGTATCGTGAAAAGAATAGCGTTTTTGAAAATCGCGGCGGCACATTCAGCGATGTTTCGCAAGAAGCGGGCCTGAACCTCATCAAGGCGCATCGTGGCGCTGCATTCGCCGACTTCGACGGAGATGGCCGCATCGATGCAGTCGTAACTTCGCTCGGAGAGCCGACAGAGCTTTGGCGCAACGTGAGCCCCATAGCCCAGCACTGGATTACCCTACGCCTGCGGGGCATCAAATCAAATCGCGACGGTATCGGAGCCGTGGTTCGCATAGGAAACCAATATGCCGAAATGACTACAACGGTTGGCTACGCGTCCTCGGCCGATTGGGGTCTGCACTTCGGTCTGGGAAACGTTGGGTTGATAAAAAGGATAGACATTTCGTGGCCGAGTGGCACAAGACAACAATTGACGGACGTGAAAGCCGACCAGGTGCTGGCTGTCACTGAGGAATAATGCCGCGAGCGAGATCTTGAAACCGCGCAGACTCAAACGACTGGGCGCGCCCGTCTCTTTTGACAACGATGAACACCGCAAGATCGCGCTGCCCGGCAGCGTACGCCAATCCTTTTTCGCAGCCCAAAACGCTGATGGCCGTTGCGGCAGGGTCTGCCGTGATACCGCGGCGCGCAATCGTCGTAACCGTCAAGTCGTCCTGGAGACCCAAACCGATCTTCGGATCGATGATGTGCGAATAGCTTTTGCCGGCGGCGTTCAGATGCTGCTCACTGCTTCCGGACGTTGAAACTGCCGCGTTCGAGAGCATCAGCACGCGTGTAAATGGCTTGTCCGCGCGATCAAACGAATCGATTCCGATTTTCCAGCCGGGTTCACGTGGAGGCGCATCGCCGAACGCCAGATCTCCGCTGGCCGCTACCAGAGCGGAGTGCAGACCGAGGTTCGCCAGGACGGCAAGCGCTTCGTCAGCGGCATAGCCTTTGGCAATACCGCCGGCATCGAGCAGCATTTGCGGCTCATCGAACTCGATCGTTTGATCGGCAGCGTCGAGATGCATTTTTTGATAGCCGCAACGCGCACGCGCGGCTTTGACGGCCGTGGCTGGCGGAACGCTCCGGTCTTGCCGAGCTTGCCGCCACAGGTGAGTGAGTGGGCCAATCGTCAAATCGAAAGCTCCGCCTGTTCTGACTGACAAAAGCTCTGCGGATTGCACTACTCGGAACAGGTCGTCGCTCACTCGCACGCGGCGCCCGAGGGCTTCCTGAGTGATGCGGCTCAGTTCGCTTTCCGGTCGGTAGTCGGAAAGAATTTTGTCGAGTTGATCGATACGAGCAAACGCCGCCTGAAACGCTTTTCGCGCGGAGATCTCATCCGGCGCATAGAGCTTGATGCGGAATAGCGTGCCCATATGTGGTTCGACAGCCTCGTAAGGCTTCAGAGCATCATTCGCACGGGAACTGTGAACAGCGGAGAGAACAAGCAGCGCAAGGATGACAAATCTATTGCTCGTCATGCTCGACGCCGTTGTTCCAGTAGCTATACATTTCCTCCGCAGAGGGCAGTTTCGCAGGCCGGATCAGACGGAAGCCTAGCCATTGCGCGTCGGTTTCATACCAAATGCTTTTCGGCAGTTGAGGGTCTTGTTGCTTCCACGAAGGGTCGGATGCGACACGCGCTGCGCAGGTCAGCTGGTCTGGCGGATCATTCCAGGACCCGCCGCGCACGCTGAGCGGATACGGCGCGGTCGGCTTAACCCATGGGTCGGTTTCAGGGGCTGCCTTGTAGGGTGCATAGGCGTCGACGGTCCATTCCATTACGTTGCCGAGCATGTCATAAAGACCCCAGGCGTTCGGTTTCTTTGTGGCGACCTTCTGATAGTTGCCGCCACTATCGGCCGCATACCAGGCGTAGTCCTTCAATTGCGAAATATCGGAACCGAAGTAATAGGGCGTGGTCGTGCCGGCGCGGCAGGCGTACTCCCACTCCGCCTCCGTCGGCAAGCGGTAAAACTCACCGGTTTTGGCACTTAGCCACTCGGCATATTTATTGGCTGCATGCTGGGTCATGCTGATCGCGGGAAACCCGTTGATGCCCATACCAAAACTCATCTCCACGTAGGGGCGAGTAGGCCGGCTGACCGCGTCTACTGTTGCGTCTTTGTTCGCGATTTCGCCCGCCTGCTTCGCAAACATGAACAGGCGGTACTCATCCCAGGTGACTTCGTGTGCCTGCATCCAAAACGCGTCCACCGTTACCTCGTGCGGCGGCTTCTCATCTGGTTTGGCATCGGAACCCATGGTGAAATGACCGGCGGGGACGGGCGCCATGGCGTAACTGACCGTCGTGTTGGGAATCGTGAGGCTGTAAGGTTGAGCCGCACTGTGCGCCTGGTTGGCCGCGATCCGCTCGCGAATGTGACGGATGTTTTCGAGCTCGGCGGCGTTCGGAGGTGCTTGGGTTGCGGGTTTCGCGGGAACTTTCAAAACGATACCGGGAGGCCAATCTGCGCCGGTCCGAATCCATTTAGCGATAGCTTCCAACTCGCGGTCGCTGAGTTTGCCGCCAGGCGGCATGGCTCCGCTCTTCATGCTGGTGTAGAGCGGGCTCTTATCCGGCTGCCCGGGAACGATCAGTTTATGACTGAGCACAAAATCGCGCGACGTCAAATCAATATGCTTGCCCACAGCACTGTTGTGACAGCTGGTGCAGTTCTGCTCGAGTATCGGGGCAACATTCTCACGAAAATCGGCGATGGCCCCTTGCTGACCACTCGCAACCAGGAGCGCACCGATAAACAGAGCGATCATTCGTTCAGCCTGGGATTTAAGTAAGTTTGGTGATACCGGGCTGCGCACGCGGAGAAACAGGCAGGCTGCCGTCCCAAGCGAGACGCTCCGGGAAGAGATTCTCCTGCGAATTCAGCGCCTGTTCCCAGGTGACCTCCTGGCCGGTGTAAGCCGCCATCCGTCCCATGATGGCAAGCAGCGTACTGGTTGCGAGGCGTTTGCCATCGTTCACGGGCTGATGTTGGCGGATTGAGGCAAACAGCACATCGTGTTCGCGCTGGTACATGTCGTACTTTTGGCCCGACCACGCCCAGTTAGTCTTGCCTTCGATGCGTGGGACGGGCGAACGGCCCAGCGTACAAGTCCCGTCGGAGCCCAGAATGTAGTCGGCGTTTTCGTTGTAGCAGCCTTCGATCTGACGACTGGCAAGAGTGGCGCGGACCCCATTCGGGTACAGATAATTCACCTCGAAATGGTCGTAGATATTACCACCTTCCGCCGGAATGACTCGGCCGCCAACGGCAACACAACTGGTGGGGGGCTGATCGTTCATGATCCAGGCGACCTTGTCAGCGCTATGAACCGCCTGCTCAACTAAACTATCCCCACAAAGCCAGGCGAAGTTGTACCAGTTCGCGATCTGCCATTCCGTGTCACTCATACCCGCGAGGCGAGAGCTGGCGGGCGGCATCGGCTTTACAGGACTCGTGTAATAAGTGGCATAGTAAGAGACCAATTTGCCTACCGCGCCTGACTGGACCTGTTTGAACGTATCAATGATCATGTCGTTGTATCGCCAGCAGAAACCCGCAACGAGCGACAGATTCTTGCTTGCAGCTTTGTCCACAGACGCCAGAACAGAGCGGATGCCGGGCGCGTCCGTAGCGGCGGGCTTTTCGCAAAAGATGTGTTTGCCGGCGTCAACCGCCGCAGCGAGGTGCTGCGCATGAAAACCAGGCGGTGGCGCGATCAGCACAACATCGATCCCGGAATCGAGCACGTTTTGGTAAGCGTCGAGGCCGACGAACTGGTTTGACTTGTCCACTTTCACCTGGTCGGCGATTTTGGCGATTCGGCCCAGCTCGGCGAGCGAGGCATCGATTTGTGGCTGGAACACGTCGCCCACTGCGGTGAGTTCCGCGTTCGCGTCCGCATGTAACGCCTGGTTAGCTGCGCCCGTCCCGCGCCCGCCACAACCAATCAAGCCGACCTTCAACGCGTTTGTGACCGTTTGCGCGGAGATAATGCCGGGAAAACCCAGAGTGAGGGCGGCGCCGGCGGCAGCGCCCGCGGTTTTCATGAAGTCACGCCGATAAGGGGTTGTCTGTTGTTTTTCCATCTTGAGTACGCTACTCGCTATTCTCGCTCTATCGTTATACCGAACTCTGGCCCTTGGTTCTTTTTGTTAGTGGACCTGGGCAGAGTCAAATGAGAAAACGTGCCAATGTTGGCCGGCCATCTCGGCGCGAACCGGAGAAATTGTCTCACTAACGGCCGTCGCAATGGTGCGAGCCCAAAACTGGTATCCGGCCTTGTTGCTCTCCATCACTCGAATCTCCCACCGCCCGGGCAAACGGCTCCAGACTTGCCGTGCCGCTTCGGTCCCCACTCCACAACGGCGGTAACGGCGAAGCACGAAGAATTCGGCCATGTCCCAGGTGCGTTGGTCTTTCGCGATCTCCGACCCTCTCTTCACAAACGCGAACCCGGCTAACTTCTGTCTAAATTTGAGAAAGAACGGATGCCGGTCGGGCTCAGACCAATAAAGCGGAAGATCGTGGTAGCCGTACCGGCCGTTCTCGCCAAGATCTATAGGGTGGAACTCGCTAAAATCGTGTGCGTACAATTCGAGGAGATTCGCCATAATGATCGCCTGCTCGGGAGTAGCGGGCACAATCTCCACATCCGCCAGCGAGATTTGCGTGGGGGGTTCCGGCTTCGTGAGTTTTCTCCTTGTCCAAAGGTATCAGCGTTCGCGATGCGTTTCGAATAGGGACGTCACGCCTCATTCGAAGATCTAGTGCTAAGACATCTGCTCGTCAAAGCAGTGCCGGAGACGACGCAATCCTTCTTTGATTTTGGAGGTCGGAATAGCGCCGTATCCGAGCACGACGCCAGCCCTCTTTTGCTTGGCCAGTGTGAATGTCGATAACTCCTGAATCTCTACGCCAGCTTCGGACGCCTTGCGAGCGATCGCGCTGATCGCTTCAACAGATGCAGTTCGAGCAAAGGCAGCAACATGAAGACCGGCAATCGAAGGGATCAGTTGAAGATGATCGGCGAATTTTTGGCTAAGCACGTCTCTTACCATCTCATGCCGGACGCGGTATGCCTCGCGCATTTTACGGATGTGACGGGCGAAATCGCCGCTCTCGATGAACTGCGTCAGGGCTACTTGGAGCGGCATCGATGTGTGCCAATCCGTTAGTTGCTTTACCCGATGTACTGCTGCGCGCAAGGACGGCGGGGTCACGACAAAACCTAAACGTAGCGTGGGCAGGATCGTCTTCGAGAACGAGCCGATGTAAATCACGCGGCCGGTTGTGTCAAGTGTTTGCAAAGGCTCGATCGGACGATCGCGAAACCGAAACTCGCTGTCGTAGTCGTCCTCAATGATCGCGGAATCATTTCGCTCCGCCCATTCGAGTAGCGCCCTTCGTCGTGGAAGGCTCATAGACATACCAAGTGGATACTGATGCGAAGGCGTCACATAGACAAGGCGGGCACGCGCAGGCAGAGTCTCTACAATAAGCCCGTTATCATCAACCGATGCGCTACGAACACGAGCGCCAAGCGATTCCAGCAGTCGCCTGACCAGTGGATAGCCGGGGTCTTCTACGGCAATCTTGTCGCCCGGAGCGATCAAGGTTCGAGCCACGACGTCGAGTCCTTGTTGTGTGCCGTTGACGATCGTGACATCGTCCGCCGTAATCTGCATGCCGCGAGCGCTTCCAAGATACCGGGCGATTGCGACTCGGAGGGGTTGATATCCGGCTGGATCCCCGTACACACCTGTCTCGACGGCTTCGGAGCGAAGCGCAGTCGACACCAGTCTTCGCCACCTGTCGTGGGGAAACAGCGAGGCATCTGGAAGGCCAGTTCGAAAGTCGAACTGGGCGCGGCGCGCAAAGGCGGTCGCTAATGGGATGTAATTCCAAACGGCGCGGGGCCGAAGCGCCCCGTCAGATCGCCGTCTCGCGGATTCCATGGTTAACGGGGCGGCATGCTCAGTCACAAAGGTGCCGGCGCCCACGCGAGAGACCACAAATCCCTCGCCGGAAAGCCGGTCATACGCTACGGTTGCCGTGGTGCGAGCCACGCTTAGACGCCGCGCCAACTCTCGGGTAGGGGGAAGAAGTTCGCCAGGCCGAAGCCGTCCGTCGAGGATCGCCCGGCGCAATTGCCGATAGATTTCTCCACTGAGATCTTTGCGGTCGAGGAGGTTGACGTGGAACTCCATAGGCTTTCAGAATATCCGCGCGTCCAAACAATTGGACTGGTCGATATAGGCAGAATTGGCTCTTGTTCTGGTCCTTTCCCTTGAGTAGAGTGGAGAGGATTTATGCGAAAGCTTATTGTGTCTGAGTTCATGACATTGGATGGCGTGATGCAGGCGCCGGGAGGGAAAGACGAGGATCGTGACGGAGGATTCGAGCAGGGCGGCTGGACAATGCCTTATTGGCACGACGACATTGGCGCGACCTTCGCGGCGCTGATGCAGGACGCGGACGCGCTGCTCCTCGGCAGGCGTACGTATGTGACGCATGCACAGGCCTTCGAGCCGCTGCCCCCCGGCGATCCGTTCGGTGATTTCATAAATACACCGAAGAAATACGTTGTGTCACGAACGCTTGAAAAGCCGATGTGGCGCAACACAACGATCATTCGCGACAACGTGATCGAGTCCGTACGGGCGCTGAAGGCTGAGTCGGGCCGCAATATTCTGACGGACGGCAGCAGCCAACTGGTGCACGCGCTTATGGAGCACGATCTGGTAGACGAGTTGCATCTGCTCCTCTATCCACTGACATTGGGGGTTGGCAAGCGCGCGTTCCCGAACGGCGTGCACACGAAATACGCTCTGACATCGGCGACGCCCTACCCGAGCGGTGTGGTGGGCCTTCACTACGCGCGTCAGTAAAAAATCTTATATTGCGGCTGAACGCGAGCGGGCTTGCAATCGATCGCCGCTTACCACTTGACCAGTTCTACTCGCCGGTTCTTAGCCTTTCCGTCTTCTGAGTCGTTCGATGCGACGGGCGAAGAGGGGCCGCATCCGAAAGAAGAGAGGCGGCTGGCGGCGACACCGAAGTTGGAAGTCAACGCCCGAACTACGCTTGCGGCGCGGCGGCGACTGAGATCGAGATTGTAGTCAGGCGTTCCCTGATTGTCGGTGTGCCCCACAACTTGTACTTTCAGTTTTGGATTACCAGTCAGGAGTTTGGCAATTTCCTGCAGTGTAGGCTGTGAATGGGGGCCCAAAGAGTCCTTGCCCGTCCGGCCCGCAGGCGCGAGGTAGGTATAGAAACTCACCACGCCTTCAATTTTCAGGATTTTCGCATATTTGGGCGTGCTCACTTCGGTAGGAGGTCCGAGCGGGAGTAGGAATTCATCGAATTCCGGTTCCCGATAGCCGATGATTTCGCTTCCTTCATAGCGCTTCACACCGGCGGGATCTTTAGCGCCGGGAACATCGGCTGCTGGAGTGACGATTCTAAAGGTCAGGCTAACCAGGAAAAGAGCAAGAAGGCGCTAAGTCATGGTGATGTTAAATGCGGCTTAGATTTTGGGCAGGATGGCCCGCGCAACGGCAATTGTTTTTGCGTCCGAATCGGGAAACGGGCCGGGGATGATTCGAAGGAACGTGCCGCCCTGCAGCACATTCAGGCCAAGTTTCGGCATGAAGACGGCCTTGTCTCCAAGACCTGGAACATCTGATCCGATAGGCAATTTCCCGTTAGCGCTCTGGCCTAAGCCACTGAAAATAGCTTTACTGGCCATGATGGCCGTCATCTGGGCCGCACCATCGGCGTCCAGGCTCACCATGAGTAATGGCAGATCGCTGCCGCTTTCGGTTTGGCCCGCCTGAGCGGCCATGTTGTTGACCAACTGATCGACCGCTGTAGCCGCTTCGCTTGCGTTGACGTCTGAACCGGGAGTTTGCGCACGGTTAAAAGTGCTGGAAGCTTTTTGCTGCGCCAATTGAGCGCTCAGGCCGGCAGGCCCATAGTAAAGGCACGAAGCATCCTTTATCTCAGTACGTTCAATGGGTTCGCCGATCAAATGAGAAACCTGATCCTTTGTCAGCAGCCCGCAAACCGGAGGCAGCTTATGCTGGCCGTCGCTATCGCCGGAGGAGGTGTTTCCGAGAGAATGCAGGTCCAGACCGTTTTCCGCCGCCTTCTGAACAATGGCTTGCTTAACACGGTGTGCCAGGTAAAGCATTCCGCCCACGACGGAAACACCAACAACGGCCAGCACGCAGACGACAACGAGAACTATTTTTAAGGCCGAGCTTCCTTTCGCCACCGGAGCGGCGGGAGCGGCATAGCCGGAAACTGGCCGTGGGGGGACGGGATTCGGAGGGCCCCCAGCGCGGTTGCCGCAGTTGGGACAAAACGAGGTATTGGCAGCGAGAGGCGACCCGCAGTTTCCGCAAAAAGTTGACATATGTGCACGCAATCCGGAGACCGCAGCCGGTACCGGTTGATCCCGAAGCGAGATCACGTAACAATACCAAGGATTGACATTGCCCTGCAAGCTGGGCCGCCTCGGCGATGCGGACAAGCCCCTTTTGCTTTTTCCGAAAATGAAGAACGAATACGAAGCTCGCCTGATCATTCCCGACGTTCATCACAAAGTCGTAGCGGTGGATCGCATTCGGCGCAGCCATCCAGGAATACCGGCGATTTTCCTGGGCGACTACTTCGACGATTTCTACGACACTGCGGCGGATATGGAAGTGACCTGCCGCTGGCTCAAACAAGCCATTGAAAACGATCAGGACACCTTCCTGCTAGGGAATCACTGTTTCGCCTATCTCTCATATGAATTGGGCGTTCGTTGGGGCTACTGTTCGGGCTGGGATCTGTCAAAGCAGCAAATCTTCCATCGACATTTCCCCGGCGACACACTTCTGAAGTCCTCCACGTGGGTGGCGCAGTGTCAAGGCTGGGTGATCAGCCATGCCGGCATCACTCGCAAGGTGTATCGATCCTTCGCGAAGCACAACAGTTCTAGGCAACTCGCGCAAAACGGGCCCGCCGTGGCCGCCCGAGTTCCTGACACTGTCTTGGCGGCACGCCGCGCCCTTTGCGCTTTTGAAGAACTCGCGGAGTGGGTCGGCAACGCCGAACGTGCGTTGACCATGGGTATCACGCATCCGGCGTTCCTGGCGGGCGTAGATCGAGGTGGACCGGCTCGTGCCGGCGGCATTCTCTGGTGCGATTGGAACACATTCGAACCGGTCAAGGGAATGCGCCAGATCGTGGGACATACGCCTGCGGATGAAGTCCGCTATAACAGGGGAGACGTTTGTCTCGATACACACCTTCATCACTACGGCTTTCTAAAAGATGGAGGACTCACAATCATGAAAACCGAGTGACTAGGCAGGTTTCGAAAACACCTTGAACGTCCTCACTCCGTTTTCCCAGGTGATTTGCTGGAAGATTTCAGGTGACGTCAGACCTTTCAACAATCCCAGTGTTGCTCGCGCCACGCATTTGCCGGCCAGTCTATTTGCTTCCGGATTGTTGCCCTGCGAAATGCCTGTTCCTTTTCCATCGGCGCAAGCGCAGTCACTGCCGAAAATCAGCTTACTTCGATGGCGCACAATGAAATCCCGCGAGAAGCCGGTATCGCGCGAAAGCGCATTATTCCCTGAGTTCGCCGATATGTCGGCATATAGATTTGGGAAATCAGATAAAAATTTATCAGTTAGTCCACCAGGCTTGATTGGTCCCGTTGGATAGCCGCGATCGGTCGGAACATCGGCGCTGATGTGGGCCCAGAACAGATCTCCGTGCCCGATAAAGTGCGTTCTTGGATAGGCGCGGAGAACTTTATCAAACTGCGGATAGCCCGTGTTGTAGGGGAGTTCACCGGGGAAATGCGGGAAGTTCTGGATATGCATCATCACAGGCACCTGCATATCCGCGCAAATCTCATACACCCGTCGCATTTCGGGAGAGTCCAGCGCGAGATGATACTTCAGCTCACCCACACTCACAGCTCCGTCTTGAATTGCTTTGCGAATGACTTCGTCGGTGTCAGGCTGAGCCGGATCCGCGCCAACGGAACGGGCAAAAACACCCGGCCGCTTAGCCATCTCCTCCTTGGCCTTATTCTCCTCTGGCGCCCTTGTGAGTAAAACCGCGTTTGTAACGCCGCATCCTTGGATGTGCGTAAAACAATCGTCGGGATCGCGGCGTAGATGCAGGTGAGTGTCCAATACAGGTCCGCCCCATAGGAGCGTGGGTTGCGAAAAGACGTTTGCAGCCCCAACAACAGCGAGCGATGTTTTCAAAAAAGTTCTTCGGTGCATATCCGCTTCAGGATTTGAGAAAATGCGACGCATTCAAGATCGAACAATCCCGTCCGCAATGCAAGGCGCGCCGACCTGTTGAATTCGACCCAAAAACATTCTGGGTTACGGAGCAGCCATCCACGGCAACAGTCCGCGGAGTTAACCCCGGCATTCGGAGCGTAACTGTTTCTCAGGTCCTATGAATTTCGCAGATTCTTGTTGAAGAACGCGAGCGTGCGTTGCCACGCTAACTTGGCTGCCGGTTCATCGTACCGTGGCGTCGTGTCATTGTGGAATCCGTGTTGCGCTCCCTCATAAACGTAACCGGCATAAGTGACGTGATTCGCCTTCAGTGCCTCCTCATAGGCTGGCCACCCCGACGTGATGCGCGTATCCATGGAAGCGTAATGGAGGAGCATCGCGGCCTTGATTTTGGAAACGTCGCTGGCCGGCGGCTGTGCTCCGTAGAACGCGACAGCCGCCGCAAGATCGCTCCCCAGGCGAACGGCCAATGTATTAGCGATGCCGCCGCCGAAGCAGAACCCAACGACGCCGATTTTTCCGGTGCAGTCGGGACGGCCTTTCAACCATCGCGCCGCAGCCACGAAATCCTCCGTCATTTTGGCGCGATCCACCTGCTGGAATGCTTTGGCGCCCTTCTCATCGTCACCCGGATAGCCGCCGACACTGGTCAGCCCATCCGGCGCGAATGCCATGAAGTCGTCCGTCCCCAATCGGCGCGCCACATCCTCAATGTAGGGATTCAACCCGCGATTCTCGTGAACAACAATTATGCCGGGCAGTTTCCCCGCCGCTTTGGCCGGCCTAACCAGATATCCTCGTATACTTCCGTTGCCCTCGGGCGATGGCACGGACACATACTCCGTTTTCAACCGGCTGTCATCTTTCGGAACCTGCTGCGCCCATAAGTAGTTTGGACGAAGGCTTTCCCAAATGGCCGTCGCCGTGAGGCCGTGAGTCGCAAACCTTTTCGCGCCTTCGAGAAAGCCGCGGCGGTCCAGTCCGCCGTGTACGTAAAGGTCAAAGAGATCCAACAGTTCCTGCGGGTAGTCGCTTGCTTTTTGTCGTTCCATGTTTGGTGTTTTCTTACATCGCAATTTTAGCGTCGCATCATTCAAAAGGGCGGCTTCAAAATAGTCGGGGTTACAAAGCAGGGCCCCTTATCTAGAATTAACCCCAACATCGGGCGCGTAACTTGACCCGTTCCTTGTTTAACGGAGTTAATTTTGCGTCTTGCACGCGCGCTTTCCTACACTTCAGGCGAAGTTCCACCCGGAGAGAACCAAATGTTTCGCCGAAGCTTTCTCAAAGCGCTGGCCTTGCCGGCCTCGCGGACTCGCTCAACCCAAAATAGGTGATATCTCCGTGATCGAGACGCGACCCGGGGGAGTACGCCTCACCGTAGTCAAAATCACGACCGATCAGGATGGCTTCTACGGATACGGATGCGCCACCTTTACTCAGCGTGCAGACCTGGTGCGTTCGGCGGTTGAGAAATATTTGAAGCCGGTGCTGCTCGGTAGGACGACCGATCGCATTGAGGACATCTGGCAGATGTCTTACAACAGTTCGTACTGGAGGAACGGCCCGGTGCTGAACAACGCGATCAGCGGAATTGACCAGGCGCTGTGGGACATAAAGGGACGGCAAACAGGGATGCCGGTATACCAGTTGTCCGGCGACAAGTGCCGGGAAGCCGCGCGGGTTTACAGGCATGCGCAAGGCGTCGAACCGTCGGCCATCATCGAGGAGTGTCAGAAGCTGGTCTCCAACGGAACAAGGTTCATTCACGTTAGCGCCAGCGGGCAAGGGCAGCCAGACCGGAATTTTGAGCGCATTGACGCTTGCTGCAGAGACGAAGAACCCGTCTTTTCTTGCTCGCCACCCTTCACGTCCTTTTCTCTACGCGGTCAACGAAACGGCAGATGGCGCAGTCAGCAGCTTCAACATCGATTCGAAGGGCGGCCTGACCCTGCTGGGAACTTCGTCCACCAATGGCGCTGGACCCTCTTGCCTCACGGTGGACCGCAGCGGCAAGCGGCTGCTGGTTGCGAACTACACAGCGGCAGCATCGCTGTTCTGCCGATTCTCGCAGACGGAAGAACGGGCGAAGCGATAGTCACCAAACACAACGGCTCCGGTCCATCTCCCCGTCAGAAAGGGCCCCATCCGCACCAAGTCTTAGAAATATCAGGCGGCGTCATTCTTGTGCCCGATTTGGGCGCGGATCGCATCGCGCGCTACCGGTTCAACGATGCCGATGGCGGGCTCTCCCCAGCCGATCCGTCTGAAATTCGTCTCCCGGCAGGCACAGGTCCGCGACATCTCGCGCCATCGGCGGACAGCAAGGTCCTTTACCTCGTGAGCGAACTTGCGAGTACCGTTACACGGTGACATCAAAGTCACTGGCGGTGCGCGGACGAAAGACAGCGGGAGCTCCACGATCTTGAGCCGGTGGTTTTCCGGGCGAATAACTCCGCAAGGGCCGCGCGTCATTATAATTGTGTCGAGTAGTTTGTTCCTAATAGCTGTTCCGAAAGGTTTTCAACAAATGAGACAGGTTTTCAAGGCAAGTTTGGTCATGTTGGCGTGCTTCGGATTGACTGCCGTCGCGCAGGATTGGTATCACGACCGTGATGCGCGCTTCCATGACGAGCGATGGCGCGGCCATATCTTCGAACACGTAAGGGCGGATTTGGATCACATCGGGAGTGCAATCTGGGCGAGTGGAAGAGAACGCGCCCGCCTCGACAGGACCCGCCAGGAGCTCTCCGAATTACAGGCCAAGCTGGAACACGGCCGGTTCGACGAGCATGAATTGGACGATGTGATCGACTCAATCAGAAAGTCATCGAATGACGAGCGCTTGGCCCGGCGGGATCGAGAGGTCTTGAACGACGACCTAGCCCGGCTGCAGGACTATCGCGAGCATCACGAGCACTGGAATCGATAACAGTGGTTTGATCCCGTCGCGTTGGCAAATGTTTGTCGCGCGGCGGGAAAGTTGTCGCACAACGATCATCTCCGGCCCGCCGTTTCAATAGCTTAGAGCCAAGGCCGATGGCGGCCAAATTGCCAATATGAGAGGCATGGGTTCCGTAAACAATCTTTCCAACCTCTCCAGCAGCTATCTTCAGTCGGCTCTCAGCGAAGCTTTGCAGAGTGCCGGTCTCACAACCAACACAACAGGTAACAGTTCAAGCAGCGGAGGCGTCTCCTCGATCTCGCAGTCCTCAGATAACGGCCAACTGTCACCGCTTGCGCAATTGATGAGCACACTCCAGCAGCTTCAACAGTCGAATCCAACCGAGTACAAGCAGGTGACGCAGCAAGTTGCCGCAAACTTGCAGAGTGCCGGACAGACTGCGCAGGCGGACGGCAATTCAGCGGCGGCGAATCAGCTTAACCAGCTTGCGACGGACTTCACGACTGCCTCGCAGAGCGGCCAGATGCCCGATCTTCAGAACTTGGCTCAAGCGGCGGGCGGCCATCATCATCACCACGGTGGTTCGGGTGCGTCAAGCAACAGTTCCGCTACCAGCAGCAGTTCCAGCGATGCATCGACCAGCACTTCGAGAGCTAGCAGCACGACGTCGCTGAACCCGATGGCGATCATTCTGGACACTCTCGGCCAGGCTGGAATTACGACTTCAAATAGTTGATTCGCTAAATAATCGTCTGAGTTAACGCGATGATTCTGCCCGTCCTCGGGTCCTGAGCAAAAACGATGACTCTTGTTTGCCCGTCAGATGAAGGAGTCAACTCCACCGATAGCTGTTTTTCGAAACGAGCACCGGACTCCATGCTGCCGAGCTTAGTCAGTCGATAAGCAACGGAAGTATGTGAAAGAGTCCGGTGCGCGTTCTCACCATGCGCAACATAGGATATAACGTGGTTCTTTGCTAATGCGACGTAGACGTCTGCCTTGCCCGTACCTAGAACCGGAGAGATGGTGACGTGCACGGTCCCGCTACTTCCGTTGAGGTTAGCTTCAACGCCGATGGGCTGCTTGGGTTGAACTGATGCTTTATTGACCGCGTGCCGGATCGCGGCGCGATCGCTCCCAATGACCTGCCAAGTACCGTCGACGATCAGCTCTGGCGTGTACACGTCCGGTGATGATAAATGGCCGGCATACTCATTCTGCCGTGCGCTGAAGATTGCCGACGAGTAGGGGTCTTTCCAGCCAAGCTGGTTCCAATAGTCCACGTGCTCGCTGAGTACGACGAGTTCCGAGCTGGCAAACGGCTGGCTCCGATCTAGCTCTTCGAGCAATGCGTCGGCGGGCGGGCAGCTGGAACATCCTTCCGAGGTGAATAATTCCAGCAAGACGGGCGTCCGTGTCGCGGCAGGCAAAAGATGCGCCCCCATTACGATAACTGCAGCTCGAAACCAAAGCGGAGAGATTTTCATGTCGACCTTCTACTAGGCTATTCGGAGACCACGAATAAGTAGTTACGGAGGCGCGTTAAGCTGATGAAGATCGCCTGGGTAGTAACCAGAACCGGAGCATGAGCGAACAATCAATAGCCGATGGACCGATAGGAGATGTCCCGGTTCCGCTAGAAGCGCTCATGGTGCGTTATCAACAGGCTGATTCCTTAGCGACGGAGACACTGCTTAACCTATTGTGGCCGATGCTGAACCGCTTTTTCCTCTCAATGCCCGACAGCCGGCCGGGTGCGGAGGATTTGGCGCAGGAGACCTTGTTGCGGATCCATAAAGTCCGGCAGACGTATCGGCCCGGGGAACCGTTACTGCCTTGGGTTTATGCGATCGCGAGGCACGTCAGGATTGATCATTTCCGCAGCCAGCGGCGGCGTGTGGCGCGTGAAGAAGCCTTAGATGGTCAAGCGTTGGAACAGAAAGCAGCCCCGAGTAGCGGTGATTCGAGAGATCTCGAGAAACTTCTCGCGGCCATACCTGAATCGCAGCGCGAAGTTCTGACCATGCTGAAGGTGCTCGGAATGACAGTCGAAGAGGTGGCTCGCACGACGGCGTCGACGACCGGCGCGGTGAAACAGAAGGCGCATCGGGCATACGAGAAACTTCGGAAACTGCTTGAAGGAGAGCGGCCATCAGGAGGGCAGAAGGTGGTGTCGGCCAAGCGATGAACTGCCACGACATAGACCGGCTCCTGATCTCGGGGCAAACCGATCCGCTCGCCTGGCCGGCGGAGGCGCGGGCGCACCTGGAGAGTTGCGCGCGTTGCCAGGCGTTGCTTGGCCTTAGTTCCGAGGAACCGCGGACAGACTTCGCCGCTGCGGCGCCAACCAGCGTTGCCCAGGTTGTTTTAAGCGATTTGCGTCCGGTCACTCCGCTCGCCGGGGATATTACGCTTACCGCAATTGTGATCGCGGCGGTTTTGGCGGCTATGGCTCTTCTGCTTGCAGTGGTGGGCGCAAAGGGCTTTCCGGTGATGTCGGATTTCCAGCGTGCAGCGTTCGGGATTGTCCTTTGCGGCATGCTTCTGGTCGCGGCCATCGGGTATGCCAAACGATTGGTCCCGGGTTCGCTCATTGTTATCCCGATTCGCCAGGCGCTGGCTTTCTTTAGTGTGCTGTTCGCCGGTCTGGTCCTGTGGCAATTTCATCGCAGTTATGACATACCGATGGCCAAAGCAAATTTGGGGTGCTATGAGATCGGGCTGCTGGGCGCGGGGCTGACCTTCCTGGTGGGGTGGCTCAGCGGAAAACGCGGTTTCTGGAATGGAAATCGGTTCGCGGTTGAAGCGCTCTGCGTGCTCTCGGCGGCCGCATCGCTTTTCATGTTGACGATTCATTGCCCATTGCAGAATGCCAGGCACGTGTTCATTGGCCATGGCGGCGCGTTTTTGACGGCTCTCGCCGCTGGTCTCGCGGTACGCTTCTTTTGGGCTCGCGGCCGGTCTACTAAATGACTCCTTATGCGCCCGCCGCGACCGCTGCCGAACTCTCGCGGCATTGGTCCCATGTGGAGCGCAACAGGTCGCGGCTGAATATAAGGTGCCGTCTATCGGGCGAGAAGACTTCAAGGGTGATGGTCGCATCGTAACCACAAGCTTGCAGCGCCTGGACAGAGGAGCGCAGGTCGACCGTTCCGGTGCCGAGTGGCAAATGAAGATCGGCGTGGCCGCCCTTGTTGTCATGTAAGTGGACATGCTTCAGCCGGCCACCATAGGCGTGAAGGATTTCTTCGGTAGTGTTGTGTGGAACCTGCAAATTCGCGTGTCCGATATCGAGATGCAGGCCAAGGGCTGGCATAGGATCGAGTAGTTCACTTAGCTGCGCGGCGGAATTGTAATCGCCCGGCAGATTTTCAATCATCAGACCAACGCCGGTCTTCTCGACGTCGGGCATCAATTCGTGCAACGAATCGAGATTGCGCGCGATATAAAACTCGCGCAGATGCCACGGCGTGTTCCTGTCCGGATGAATGTTCATCCACTTAGCGCCCGCTTCGGCGAACCGATAGAGGCATCGCCGGAGTTCCGCAACTGCAGCGGCGCGGATTTCAGGAATGGCGCTCGCCATGGGCAGGTACCACGCGGTGTGGCCGACAACGGCCATGCGGTTCCGTTCCAGCAGCATACGGATCTGCCGGGCGTCGACGTTCCACGATGCAGCCGCCGGGGGTTCAAAGGTGAGGTCGAGGAAATCCATTCCGATATCCGACATCCAAGCGATCTCCTCGATGATGTTACGCTCCGGATGATTCATTGTGCCGATCAGCATGGGGCTTTGATCCTGTTTCAAGAGTGCTGTTTCTTGTTGACCATAGTTTCAAGAGTGGGGACAAACCACGGGCGGCCGTCCAGAAGGCTTGCCCTAGCGGCAAGGTCCATTCCTATCGGGCTGGGCCGTACGGAGCCGAGCCGGTCCAGAACGCCCGGAGGAAGTGCACTGCATTGATCCGGACAGATCCATTGGAAGACCTGCACCAATGCCGCCAGCAACGGTGTGTCTTCGGCGGTGCGCCGCATCAGGTGCGCCCAGTCGAGATCGGCCGCCATACCGGACAACATGTTAATGGCATCCGGCCAATCGCAGCGGTCTTTCTGTAACACGTAGAGCTTGCTCCAGAGTGTTTCCTCGGGTCGCACGAGCCGCACGCTCAACCCACCAATCGACACTGAAGGTCCGTTGAGCCACTCCGGATCCACCTGCGCACGCTGATTCGCCATCGCCCACATTACATCCACGATGGAATCGTCACGAAAGCTGCGAAAGATCCAATTACGGTCGTAGGGATTGCGGTCGAAGTAGTCGGAAAGGCCAGCGTCAAGGACCACCTTGATCATCGCTTCGCGATCTTTCGGTTGGACATAGAGGTCGATATCTTTCGTATCGCGCGGATGATCCGCATAGACCATGGCGGCCAGTCCTCCGCCAATAGCAAACGGGATGCGCAGGCGAGTGGCTTCGCTGAAGATGCAGCGATAAAGTAACCATCGATCACGCGGCAGGTTTTCGCACCAGACGCTGAAGTGCTCCAATTTCTCTTGTACGAATGGCTTGGTCAACGCTTGTAGATGACTACTGAGACAAGTCGGTTACTCTTTGTGCACCGGTCTTGCGTGCCGATCTTTCGGAACCGGCTGATAGTAGCGGGCAAGCCACCGGGCAACGCCGTCAAGGCCGGGGTACAACAAGCGCTCCGTAATCCCGGTCTGGTCCAGCTTGTCCCGAATCTCCCCTTTCAGACGCGCGGGAATGACGATCCGCTTTGCCAAACCGGGATGAGAACTAAGGTATGCGGTCAGGTCTAGCGCCGGATCAGACATAACGGAGAACAAAGCGAATTGATTAACGATTCGAGATTCCAGCGAGGGCGGTTCTAAAAAGACTATAAACGGCTGCTTCGATAAATCATCGAACGCACTCAGCGATCCTGCCACGGATTCGAGCATACCGGCGGTAAAAACATCCGCGCCTTCCCGTTCCGCGGAGTCCTGTAGTTTCTTCGGAAGAAGGCGGTTCGAGATTCGATGATTGAAGCACCACAAGCAACCACCTACTTCATAGAAGGCGGGGTCCTCTACTACAAAATGCAGGGCAACCAGCGGCGAGAAAGTCCAATCGAGCAGCCTCGTTGGAAGCCCGTGCTGTTGCGCTATGGGCAGCCATCGCCAACAGGAGTCGCCCAAACTAACTTCGATGCGCCCATACTTCTGGAAATTGCGCAGCAAGTGGCCTTCGATTCGCCGGGGATCCGCGACTCCTGCCGTCAGTTTTGATAATCCAGTGCACAACGCGCCTTCGCAGGTTTCGGCTCCACGGAAGACAAATGGAGAACGGAAACGATTAATCTCAGGATTCCATGTACCGCCGTAGAGCTGGTCTAAAAGATGGTTCCAGCCCTCGGCGATTACGCTCTCGGAGATTTCGCCCCCGTTTTGATTCGTGTTTCGCCCCCTTGGCATTTTGAATAGCACCCCGCCTATAGGAGTAACGGACTCGGAATTGTTGTTACATGCGGAGTCTTAACCGGTAAGAAGAGTACGGCCGGCGAATATTGCAAAAATATGTCTTGCAATTCTTCGACTGGTGGATTCATACTAAGTCGCACGTATAATTACGGCCCTAAAACTGCATCGGAAAAACTGTGAAGATAGATCTCACTTCTGCTCTCCTTCTTTTAACAACCCTTACACTGACCGCCCCCACAATAGTTTTTGCCACTGGAATGGGACAGGACACGCCGACGGCAACTACAGTTTCCGGGAAGAAGGAAGAAGCCGAAGCGTTGAAGGCTTGCGCGGACGCGGTAGCGAAGGGAGTTCGAAAGATCGCTCCGGAGCGCGACGTGCGGTTCGAAGCCAAAGTGTCGGAGGCGAATGCACTCTGTCGTGGAGGTGAGCGCGCTCTGCAATTCCGGAACACGCCTTGGGTAGATTGGTCGAACTATTGGGGCACCGGGGATCTAAGCTCCCTTCCTAAGGGTTTCATTACAACCAAAGGGCCCGCGTTCCGCGGCGTCACCGGAGCTTTGCTGGACCTGGAATATCAACGCGTAGAGCTAGTCAAGTTCAATTTGTTCGATAACAACGGCACCTTCGAGCAGTTTATGAATGGACGCGAGGGGGTGGGCGGACCGGCGCTAAAGGTATGGCCTGAGATGCGCCTGAAGCAGGATGACGCGAATTATAAAGCCGTTGGAGGCGACGACCCGCAAGTCTGCAAAGGCGACCTGATGCGCTGGCGGACACAGACGGGTATCTGCAATGACATTCTGAACCCGGCAATGGGATCGTCAGGCCAGCTTTTTGCGCGTAACGTCGAGTTTGAAAGCACCTTCCCCGAAACCACCGAGAGCCGGTTCACGCGCAACCGTCATGGCGATCGGCTCGCGTTGCTGCAACCAGATCCTCAGGTCATCAGCCGCAGACTCCTGTCCCGTGTTCAAACCGATCCGGCGGCTTGCCAGGACGGATACGGACTACCCGGTTACTCGCCGATGGCAAACTGCGATTACAAGAAGGCGCCCTTTTTCAATGTGCTCGCGGCGTACTGGATTCAGTTCATGACGCACGACTGGTTTTCGCACCTGCAAGAGGGCCACGGTGCCCCTGAGTTTATGAAGGTTGGATGCGAAACGCAGTTAGTGAACAACGTTCCGGTGCCACTTACACCGGAACAGATCCAGAAACTCGGATGCCGGCCCGATGACCGGATGGACAAATCGTACTTTGCGGATCAATCAGCGCCGGGCACGTTCACTAAGGATGGCCGGGAATATCTTTCCCGCGCCCCCAAAACGGAGACCAACACCAACACCGCGTGGTGGGATGCGTCGCAGTTGTACGGCTATGACGGTGTTTCGGTCCAGCGTGTAAAGCGCGACCCGAAAGATCCAGCGAAATTACTTCTCGAGTCGGTTGCAGGGCAATCGGGACCGGGGTACTTACCTATCCTTTCGGCGAGTGATCCGATGAATCCCGAGTGGGCCGGCCAGGAAGCGGCGGCTTTCCCCGATAACTGGACTATCGGAATAAGCTTCTTACATAACCTTTTTGCGCGAGAGCACAATTCGTTTGTGACAGAGTTTCGCAGGCTAGAGGCTCAGACTCCAAATGCCGACTGCGGACTGCGGAATCCCGCTAATCCGAAGGAAATTATCCGGTACAAAGACGTTACTCCGGAAGAGTTGTTCGAAGTAGCCCGGCTAGTGGTCGCCGCCGAGATTGCCAAGATTCATACAACCGAGTGGACTCCGCAACTGCTCTACGATGAGCCGCTCTACAAAGGTATGAACGCCAATTGGAACGGGCTATTGGGGCAGGGCGACCCGGACGTTTCAAAGGCCTTGGGCAACATCGTAGTGAACGACTTCGGCAAGAGTAAGGACGTTGAAAAGAGTTCGCAATGGTATTCCGTGTTCGCCTCCGGGCCCGGAATTTTCGGTCTGGGCAGCAAGGTTCATGGCTATGACATCACTGATCCCAAGTACACCAACGGAGGCGTGAATCACTTTGGTTCGCCATTTAATTTCCCCGAAGAGTTCGTGAGCGTTTACCGCCTGCATCCACTGGTGCCCGACCTGCTGGAATACCGCGAGCTCGACAAGGACCCGAACAAGATCATCAGCAAGATCCCGGTAATCGAAACATTTGAGGCCAAAGCGACTGACGGTATGCATTCGCGCGGGCTGCCGAACTGGGCCTTGACTCTTGGGCGCCAGAGGCTCGGACTGCTCAAGCTGCATAACGACCCGGTGTTCATGCAAAATCTGAAGCTGCCTCGCCTCGATACAAAGACGCAACAAATCGATGTAGTGGCGCTCGATCTTATTCGAGACCGGGAGCACGGAGTCCCGCGCTTCAATGAATTTCGCCGTCAGTATGGCCTGCGCCAATTGACCACCTTTGATGATTTCATCGACCATTCTCTTCCAGCAGATAGCCCGGACCGGCGCGAACAGGAGGAGACAGTAAAAACGATGCGCGAATTGTACGGCCAGCACGTATGCGATTCCTTAAAGGTAATTACCGATGCGCAGCTAAATGAGGATAAGTCTCCAATTAACGACTGTCTGGGGCATCCGAACGGCACGCTGATCGACAACATCGAAGACGTCGACACAGTTGTCGGCTATCTCGCCGAACCGACCCGGCCCCACGGGTTCGCGATTTCGGAAACCCAATTCGTCGTCTTCATCCTGAACGCCTCTCGACGACTGTTCAGCGATCGATTCTTCACGTCGTGTTTCCGGCCGGAGTTTTATACGCAATTGGGTGTGGATTGGGTGAACAACAACGGCCCCGGTCCGGCGCAGATCGAGAAAGGCATGCCGAACGGCCACAAACAACCCGTCTCGCCGCTCAAGCGCGTCTTGTTGCGTAACATACCCGAGCTGAATACGGAGCTTTCGACAGTGGTGAATGCGTTCGATCCATGGGCGAGAGACCGCGGCGAGTACTACACAGTGGATTGGAAACCGCGCCCCGGAGCTGAAGCCGACGACGCATTTCACAAGTAGGACAAAGAGATAAATCGGAGGATAAGATGGCTAAAAATATCGTTTTCTGTTGCGACGGAACTTGGGATAAAACGACTAACAAGACAAACGTTTATAGGATGTTTAAGGCGCTGCCCACCACAGCCGGACAGGTCCCGTTCTATGACGATGGCGTAGGAGCGGACGGCCTGCCTGTCGATCGACTGGTGGGCGGCGCTTTCGGGCTGGGCCTTTTTCAGAAAGTCAAAGACGCATACACCAAAATCGCGCACGTGTATGAGAAGGGCGATGACATCTTCCTCTTCGGCTTCAGCCGGGGCGCCTATACAGCACGTGCGGTAGCCGGAATGATCGCCATATGCGGCCTTCCAACGGAAAACTGGGACGACAATCTGGTCAACACGGCTTTCGATGCCTATCGCAAAAAAGATCAGCGGATGGCGCTGCTTGCGAAGCTCAACAACTGCGGCATGGATAATGCCAAATTGAAGATGGTGGGCGTCTGGGATACGGTGGGGGCGCTCGGAATCCCGGCGATCTTTGGAGGCGTCGATGTGCTGCTTTACGGCTTCCTCGACACGACTCTGCACGAGGACGTTCTGAATGCTTATCACGCTCTCGCTATCGATGAGAAGCGAATTGAGTTTCCAGCAACGGTTTGGAGTTCGGCGCCCAAGCCGGGCCAGAATATCGAACAGGTTTGGTTTTGCGGTGTGCATTCCGATGTCGGCGGGGGTTATCCGGTCCAGGGCGAGAGCGAGGGGCTGGCCGACATCACTCTCAGCTGGATGATGAGCAAGGGCTCTGCTCTGGGGTTGAATGTCAACCCGGATATTCAAAAGCTGTATTCGCTTCCGCTGGATGCGAAGTTTGCGTTGGATACGCTGCACGATTCCTGGAATGTTTTGTGGGGATTTCCAAAGCGCCGTTCCATCGATCCGGGCGCGTCGATCGCCGATAGCGTGGTGATCCGCTGCCAGCATCATGATGGCTGGCAACCGAAGAACCTGGAATTGCAGAACGGTATTCCCGCTTCGCATTACACGATCACGCGAGTGGTAACTCAGCCGGCCGTTGGCGCCGCGGTCTAAACCCAAGTCAACTAAATTGGCAAAATACTCGTTGAATAGGGTGTGTTAACGAGATTTCGCCTATGCTGCGTAATCGCCGCAGTTTGTTGTGCCGTGGCCGTGGCGGCTGGGACTGTTGGTGCTGATCCTTTCCGGCAGCCCCTTTCACCCGCCGATCAGGTTCAGCACGCACTCGATCGGCTCACATTCGGCCCTCGCTCGGCTGACCAGGAGCAGATCAAGAAATTAGGCGTGTCCCAATGGATTGATCGGCAGCTCAATCCAGAACAGATTCCGGAAAATCCGGATCTGACAAAACGCCTTCAGCCATACACGACTCTGCAATTGAGCGGTCGCGAACTGTTTGCCGATTATCCGGGACCGGCGCAGATAGCCGCCATTGCCCATGGGAAGCTGCCGCTATCGACTGATCCGAAATTGCGGACGATCGAGACTTCACTGATTGCGCGGTATCAGGCCAGAAAGACAAGCCAGGCGGATCAGGAGAAGAGCGACGGTGAGGCGCCGGAGCCGTTGTCGAAGGAACAATTTGATGGCATTCTGACGCCTGATCAAGTGGACGATTTAAGACACGGCGTTCGCGAGGCGAAAGAGCAGGTGCTCAGCGCCCTGCAGCCGGATAAAATGAGCGCGTTCATTTTTGCGCTTCGCCCCGAACAGCGCCGTCGGCTTCTAGCCCTTGCTCCGATCGAGTTGCGCCGTGAGATGCTCCGCAGCATCAATCCGCAAAGCGTCACCTTGAACGACTTGGTTGAAGACAAGGTATTGCGCGCCGTGTACAGCAATCGGCAACTGGACGAACTGCTGGTTGATTTCTGGTTCAATCACTTCAACGTCAATATCAATAAGAATGCCGATCATTTCCTGGTGACTGAATACGAGCGCGATGCGATTCGTCCGCACGTGCTGGGGCACTTCTACGATCTGCTGCTCGCGACGGCACAGAGCCCGGCGATGCTGGTGTATCTGGACAATGCGCAATCGGTGGGGCCAAACGCACCCGGGGGCCGAGGGCTAAATGAAAACTATGGGCGCGAGCTAATGGAGCTGCACACGCTCGGAGTGGATGGCGGTTATACGCAGAAGGACGTCACCGAAGTCGCGCGATGTTTTACGGGCTGGTCGATATCGGGCCGGCCCGATTTTGAGTTCAAGTATAAGGATCGGCTGCATGATAAGGGGCAGAAGGTTGTACTGGGACACTTAATCCCCGCAGGCGGAGGAATGGAGGACGGGCTGCAGGTGCTGAAGATTCTGAGTCGGCAGCCGGCGACAGCGCACTTCATTTCACGGGAGCTCGCGCAGCGTTTTGTGGCTGATAATCCGCCGGCGTCACTGGTGGACCGGATGGCCAAAACATTCCTGAAGACCGATGGCGATTTGAAAGAAGTAATGCGAACGATGTTGAGCTCATCGGAGTTCTGGTCGGAAGGCGCTTATCAAGCGAAGATGAAGACTCCGTTTGAAATGATTGTGAGCTCGGTGCGAGCCACCGGCGCGAACGTGAGCTCCGCTTTCCTGCTGGGAGCCGCTATACAAAGGTTGGGAGAGCCGCTGTACCGCAAAGTGGAGCCGACGGGCTATTCGTATTTGAACTCCGAGTGGGTGAGTTCCGCGGCCTTAGTCGACCGCATGAATTTCGCCATAAAGCTGGCGCATGACCAGGTGCCGGGCGTCACGGTTGATACGGATTGCTTGCAGGCTACAACGCAATCCGATGCTCTGGCGCTGGCTCGACGGCTGTTAGGCCACGAGCCCTTGCCGGCTACGAAGGATGCGCTTCTTAAGAACCTGGCGCAGGGCGATCCTGGGCTTATTGCGGGGCTGGCGCTGGGGTCGCCGGAATTTCAAAGGCACTAATTTAGCTGATTCAAAGGTTTACCCCTAATCTCTATAGAGATTTGCGATTTCGTGTTAACCTGCTCTTTAGTGAGCGCATTAGGTCACCTCCAACAGCTTGAAGCGGAAAGCATCCACATATTTCGGGAGGTGGTTGCCGAATGCCAGCGCCCGGTTATGTTGTATTCGATCGGGAAAGACTCCTCGGTGCTGCTGCGGCTGGCCCAGAAGGCGTTCTATCCAGGCCCGATTCCGTTTCCCCTGCTGCACATCGATACAACGTACAAATTCAAGGAAATGATCGAGTTTCGCGACCGGTACACGTCGCAGCTCGGGCTCAACTTGATCGTGCATACGAACCAGGCCGCCTTAAACGAGGGTGCCAATCCGTTTGCTTGGGGTACGCAGCGGTGTTGCGGAGCTCTGAAGACAGGCGCGTTGCTGGATGGTTTGCGCGGGGGCAGTTTCGACGCAGCAATTGGCGGTGCGCGGCGGGATGAAGAGCGGTCGCGGGCCAAAGAGCGCGTGTTTTCGTTCCGCGATACGCGAGGCCAGTGGGACCCACGCAATCAGCGGCCGGAGCTTTGGAACATTTTCAACAGCCGTATCCATTCAGGTGAGAGCCTGCGGGTGTTTCCGCTTTCGAATTGGACGGAGCTTGATGTTTGGCAATACATCTATGCCGAGAACATTCCGATTGTTCCGCTCTATTTTGCAAAGGAACGTCTGATGCTGGTGCGTGGCGATACACTGCTGCCCGTGGAGCAGCCGTTCATGACGCGGATGCCGGGCGAGGAGCCGCAAATGATCAAGTGCCGCATGCGATCGCTAGGCTGCAGTCCGTGTACCGGAGCGATCCGCAGCGATGCCGATACGGTTCCCAAGATCATTGAGGAATTGGTAGCGGTGCGCCGCTCCGAACGGCAGAATCGGACGATTGATCACGACCAGGACGGCTCCATGGAAATCAAGAAACAGGAAGGCTACTTTTAAATGGCGGTCTTCGCCGCTCCCGTGGAAGATAAGAGCTTCGCCGGCTTTCTGGAGCGTGAGCAAGCGAAGGATTTGCTGCGCTTTACGACGGCCGGCAGTGTATACGATGGCAAGTCGACCCTGATCGGGCGGCTGCTGTACGATTCGCGGAGCGTCTATGACGACCAGTTGGAATCCGTCACCAAGGCATCGGTTGGCCGCAATGCCGGCACTATCGACTTTTCGTTGTTGACTGACGGATTGCGGGCCGAACGGGAACAAGGCATCACGATTGATGTTGCCTACCGCTATTTCGCAACGCCCCGCCGCAAATTCATCATTGCCGACACGCCGGGCCATGAACAGTACACACGCAACATGGTGACCGGCGCTTCGACAGCGGAGCTGGCCATTGTTCTGGTGGATGCGCGAAAAGGAGTTTTACCGCAGTCGCGCCGGCATGCGTTTATTGCGTCGCTGCTCGGTTTGCCGCAGATGGTGATCGCGGTGAATAAGATGGACCTGGTTGATTACAGCGAGGCCGTCTTTGCGCGTATTGAAGAGGATTTTCGCCAGTTTCTCAGTCATCTGAATCCGATTGAAGCGCACTTTATTCCGATTAGCGCTTTAGAAGGTGACAACGTTGTGAAGCGCAGCGGGCGAATGCCGTGGTACCGGGCCGCAAGCCTGCTGGAGGTGCTGGAGACGGTGCCGGCGGGAACACGTGAAGAGCAGGCGCCGTTTCGTTTTCCTGTGCAGCGCGTAGTGCGGCCTGATCACCAATTTCGCGGCTATGCCGGAAGGATTGCGGCGGGAATCATACGGCCCGGCGATCCCGTGACCGTGTTTCCTTCCGGACGAAAGAGCAATATCCGTGCGATTGTCACATTCGATGGCAATTTGGACTCGGCCCAGGCCGGGCAATCGGTGACGCTGACGCTTACCGATGAACTGGATATCAGCCGAGGCGATCTGCTGGTTTCGGGCGAGCGCGCGCCGGAGGTATCGAACAGTTTCGATGCAACAATCGTCTGGCTGAACGAGAAGCCTTCCGAACCGCATCGGCGCTATCGGCTGAAACATGCATCGCGGATTGAATTGGCGGAACTCGCGTCCATCCATCACCGCATCAACATCAACACGCTAGAGCATGAGCCGGCGACGTCGCTAGAGATGAACGCAATCGGATCGGTGCGCGTGGAGACGGCGAGGCCGATCGCCTTCGATCCATATCAGCGGAATCGGGCCACGGGCAGCTTCATTCTGATCGATGCGGTGAGCAACGCCACCTTAGCCGCGGGCATGATCACAGACGCCGCGGCTGCACTGCGGATTCGCACGAAGGATCGTGGACCCGAGCCGGTCACTCCGGTCGAGCGTATGGCGCGGAGCGGTCACACGGGAGCCCTCATTCGCTTGGGTGGGCGCGCCGAAGTCGCTTGGCGCCTCGAAAGAGCGCTGTTCGACCGCGGCTGTTTCGTGGTTGCGCTGGAGGAATCCCGGGTCTCGAATGCGCTGCTGGAGGCGGGCGTGTTGATGCTGGTGATTGACGAGGACGAGCAAGGCTTCGCCATAACCGGCGTGGACGGGAAGACGGGCTCGGGCGAATTACCGCTGGACGACGTCGAAGCGGTCCGGACCGTGGAACTGCTGATGGAACAGCTGCGGATCCTGCTGCCGGCGCCTTCCTGGGTTGACGCGGGAGGAATTTAGATGGCCATTAGTGCGATCGATACCAAAGTTGACGAAGCGCGCGAGCTGATCATTGAGAGCCTGAGGCAAGCGCCGGAAGCGTGCGTGACTTGCAGCTTTCAAGCCGAAGATATGGTCGTGCTCGATTTGGTGCGTGAGGTGCAGCCCGATATCCCGGTGCTCTTCCTTGAAACCGGTTATCACTTTGCGGAAGTTTATCGCTATCGCGATGAGATGACCGCTCGATACGCCCTGAACCTGATCAACCTCAGCGCCCGCCAGAGCGTTGCCGAACAGGAGGCGCAGTTTGGGATTTTGAATCAGTCTCAGCCGGACCGCTGCTGTAAGTTGCGCAAAGTGGAGCCGCTATTTGCGGCGCTCGAGAAGTATGAGACGTGGTTTACGGGCCTGCGCCGGGTTCAATCGCCGACCCGCGCGAATCTGCAGCCGAGCGAAAGCTTTGCTCTACCGTCGGGCAAAGTTCTGCTGAAGGTGAGTGCGCTGGCAACGTGGAGCGACCAGGAAGTCTGGGCGTATGCGCGCGGCCATGATATTCCGCTGCTATCGCTTTATGATGCGGGGTACACCAGCATTGGCTGCGAACCCTGTACGGCGCTGCCGCTGGACCCTGAGAATCACCGCTCGGGCCGATGGGCCGGGCGCAAATTAGAGTGCGGCATTCACATCGCCGGCAGCCACTAGACGCATGGAATTCGCGCTGGGCTTTGTCATTGCGCTGGCCATTTCGCTGACGGGAGTCGGCGCGGGCAGTATGACCACGCCCCTGTTGATCCTGGTGCTGGGAATAGCGCCATCAACCGCTGTCGGGACGGCGCTAACCTTTGGGGCGATCGTGAAAATTGCATCGGCGCCGATGTATGTCATCCGCCGGCAGATCAATGGGCGCGTGCTCGGCTTGCTTCTTGTGGGCGGACTGCCGGGCGTGTTGATTGGGTCGGTGCTTCTAAACAGGTTCAAACATAGCTCTTATGAAAGCATTTTGTATGCGGCATTAGGCTCGCTGATTGCGGCCACCGCAGCCTTCCATTTATACCGGACGTTCCGGCCCAAGCCGAAATCATCGGGTCGCGACCGTGCGCGCTGGCTCCCTTGGTTTGCACTGCCGATCGGGGCAGAAGTTGGTTTCTCTTCCGCTGGTGCGGGAGCGTTGGGATCGCTGCTGTTATTGGGCTTTACGGACTTGAGCGCGGCCGCGGTTGTGGGTACGGATCTGTGCTTTGGGTTGGCGGTTTCGCTGGTGGGCGGTTTGATCCAGGTCAGTTCGGGCAATTACGATGGCGGCTTGCTTTTGAAGTTGGTGGCCGGCGGACTTTGCGGCGTAGTGGCGGGCACTTTTCTTTCCGGTAAAATCGCGCAGAGGCCGCTCCGCATATGTCTCTTGGTGATGTTGACGATTCTGGGATGCCAGCTTGCGCTGCACGGAGTGCCGTTGCATGGGTTTGGCCTACATGGTTTTGCGCTGACCGTGCGCGCGGCTTCGCGCTAAAGCGGGCATGCCGCGGGTAATCGAAATCCCAGAGCTGTCCGTGGTTCTGCTGATCGGGGCATCGGGATCAGGCAAATCGACCTTTGCACGCCAGCATTTCCTGCCCTCGGAGATTCTCTCCTCCGACGCGTTCCGCGCAGCTGTCGCCGACGACGAAAGCGATCAATCGGCAACCCAAGACGCCTTTGAAGCGCTTTACTTCATCGCAGCGAAGCGTTTGCGGAACGGTAAGCTCTGCGTTATTGATGCGACGAATGTGCGGCCGCAAGACCGGGCGGGATATGTGGAACTGGCGAAGCGCAATCATGTCCCGACAGTGGCAATTGTGTTCACCGGCAACCCGGAGATCTGCCTCGCACGCAACTTAACAAGGCCGAATCGAAAGGTCGCGGAGCAAGTGGTGCATACCCAGATCACGAGCTTGCAACAGAACCTGGAGGGCCTGCAGGCGGAAGGCTTTGGGGAGATTCATACGTTGGACCTCGGTGCGCACGATGCTGAGGTTGAGATCGTCCGGCGGCCGCTTGCATGTAATAAGAGAAGCGAACACGGACCATTCGACATCATCGGTGACGTGCACGGGTGCTACGAGGAAATGGCGGAATTGCTGGATGCTCTGGGATATCAACCGCGCACGATGGATACGCGAGATCCGATCTGGGGTGCATCCACATGGAGTCACCCGGGCGGCAGGAAAGCGCTGTTCCTGGGTGATTTAGCAGATCGCGGGCCGCGGGTTCTGGACACGATTCGCACGGTGCGGAATATGGTGGCAAGCGGCGCTGCTCTAATAGTGCCGGGGAATCACGATGTGAAGTTCGCGCGATGGCTGCGAGGCGAGGCCGTAACAGCGGCTCACGGGTTGGAAAGATCGATCGCGGAGTTTCAGATGTTGGACCATGAGATTCGCGAGCGCGCGGCCTCGGAGTACGCGGAATTTCTCGACAATCGGGCTTCACATTACCTATTGCATGGCGGAAAGCTTGTGGCCGTGCACGCCGGTCTGCCGGAGGAATTGCAAGGTCGCTGTTCTGAGACGGTGCACTCCATCGCCATTTTTGGGAAATTGCGCGCTGAAAGTCACGATCGGCACTGGGCA
>DATBEF010000155.1:0-82167 GCA_036269625.1 Bryobacteraceae bacterium
CGAGGAGCCGCATATAGTGATTTTGACGGCGATGGCGATCTAGACATTCTGATGACCACGAACAACGGTCCGGCCTGCTTGTATAGGAATGATGGCGGTAATCGCAACCATTGGATACGCGTGAGTTTGTCGGGCGTGAAATCGAATCGCAGTGCGCTTGGGGCCGTTGTACGTATTCAGAGCGCTTCCGGGAGCCAGTGGCAAACGGTTCACAGCGGTAGCAGCTATTGCTCGCAAAGCGACCTTGCGCTCACGTTCGGGCTCGGTGGCGACGACCTCGTACAGCGCCTGTGGGTCGACTGGCCCAGCGGAGAACGCCAGTCATTCGTGAATGTTTCGATCAATCGCTCTTACAACATTGATGAAGCGCGTGGAATCTTGCCAAACTGAGGCTTTAATGCTGACTACCTTGCACCGCCCGATCCATTCCCGCTACGATAGGCGATCAGCTTTTGAAAAACAAGGAAATCGAGGGATTGCGCTATGCGGTTCTCTAAGCATTCAAAATGGTTCGGCGCGGCTGTTGGTTTGGCGTTCGGCTTAGCAGCGCTAACGCGCATGGTATCCGGGCAGGACAAGCCAAGTGCGCCAGCTGAGGATTACGTCAAGGCCCACTATACGAAATATGAATACCGGATTCCTATGCGCGACGGCAAAAAACTATTTACGTCCGTTTATGTGCCCAAAGATTCATCGCAGCCGTATCCGATTTTAATGGACCGCACACCCTACAGCGTTGCGCCCTATGGCGAGGATCAGTACAAGAAGGCTCTGGGACCATCCGATGAATTTGAAAAAACCGGCTACATCTTCGTTTATCAGGATGTTCGGGGCCGGTATCTATCTGAAGGCGATTTTGTAGAGATGCGCCCGCACATCGACGTGAAGAAGACGCCGCAGGACGTGGATGATAGTTCCGATACATACGACACTATCGAGTTCCTGCTGAAACACGTTGCGAACAATAACGGCAAAGTCGGAATTTGGGGTATTTCTTATCCCGGATTTTATACCTCTGCGAGCATCATCGATTCGCATCCGGCGTTGAAAGCTGCATCGCCGCAAGCGCCCATGACCGACCTTTTTATGGGCGATGATGCCTATCATGGCGGAGGTTTCATGTTGGCCGCTAACTTCGGCTTCTATGTATCATTTAAGCCTTTCGCCGAGCCTTCCTTGCCGCCCAAAAACAATACGCCGTTTGATTTCGGGACGCCGGATGGCTACGGGTTCTACCTTAAGGCCGGTCCGACCAGTAATCTGGACAAACTTTACCTCAAGGGCTCCAACCCGCTCTTCAAAGACCAGGTTGCGCATACGACTTACGATGCTTACTGGAAAGCGCGCGATCTTTCGCGGCACATGAAGAACATCAAATGCGCCGTGATGACGGTCGGCGGCTGGTTCGATGCCGAAGATCTTTCCGGTCCGTTCAAGACCTATCACGCCATCGAAGAGTACAATCCTGGCATAGTCAACTCGCTTGTGGTGGGGCCGTGGGTTCATGGCGGATGGGCGCGGTCGAATGGCGATCGCCTGGGCGATGTCGAATTCGGCGCGAAAACCGGCGACTACTTCCGCAAGAACATCCAATTCGTCTTCTTTGAGCACTACCTAAAAGGTAAGGGAACCGACCTGCCCGAAGCCTATGTGTTTGAGACCGGGACGAACGTATGGAAACGATACGACGCTTGGCCGCCGTCAAAGGCGCGGCCGACGACATTCTATATGCGAGCAGGAGGCAAGCTTTCCACTGAGGTGCCCGCCGCTTCGGAAGGCTACGACGAGTATGCCAGTGATCCAAATCATCCCGTGCCGTTTATCGATTACATAGCGACCGCCGTTCCTCAACGCTACATGGTGGACGACCAACGGTTCGCGGCAGAGCGTCCCGATGTGTTAGCGTACAAGACCGATCCGCTGACGGAAGACCTAACCATCACCGGGCCAATCTCGCCTAAGTTACGCGTATCGAGCACGGGTACCGATTCGGACTTTGTCGTCAAATTGATCGATGTGTACCCGGAGGACTATCCGGATCCCGATGCCTCTAACGAGACTAAACGCGTATTGGGATCGCCCGCAGTCAGGATGGGCGGGTACGAGCAGTTATTGCGTGGCGAGCCTATGCGGGCCAAATTTCGCGACAGCTGGGAGAAGCCTGAGGCGCTTACGCCGGGCAAGGTGACCGATGTTCACTTTACTATGCCCGACCTGAACCACACTTTTCGCAAAGGTCATCGCATCATGGTCCAGATACAAAGTTCCTGGTTTCCGCTCGTCGATCGCAATCCTCAGACCTTCGTTGACATCCCGAATGCGGGGCCAGCGGATTTCCAGAAAGCAATGGAGCGCGTATTTCATAATGCGAGCGCGCCGTCAGGCATCGACCTGCTAGTCCTCCCGGAGTAGGTCTGGAACAAAATTTCGGATTGGCTAAATACCCGCTGTGGGGGTAAGTTGAAGAGAGGGCTCTTTACTATGCCGACACAAGACACCGAGGCTATTGGCCGAATTTATCGACATCAAAAGAGCGACCGGCAAGCGCTCGCGTACATCGACGCGGAACTCAGCGAGGCGGCTAATAACTTTCGTACAGCGGCTTGTCAATTGGAGAACCTACTGGCAAATGCACGTTCCAATGTTGGCCCAGCTCTGGCCAATATCGACATGGCCGCCGTGCTTAGAGCTCTGGCTAATCGCGAAGTCTTACAGCGTAAATTGGCGAATTCGCAGGCTGCACTGCGCAAATTTAATGCGCAACACTAATTCGTAGTCAGTGGCTCACAGCCTTCGACATCGTGTCGAGTATTCCAGCAAGGTCAATACGCGAATTCGAATCCGTCTTCGCTAGTTCTGCCAATACGGCGGCGCGGCGCCCTCCAACCTCTTGCAGTGCCGATTTGAGCGTTTGATCAGAGAGGGAGGGCTCCGTCGCGGATACCTGATCGAAGCCCCTGGTGGCGTACTGCGAAGCTAATCCAAAATTGTTCCTGGTGGTCTCCAGGTATGCCCGGCTGAACTGCTCCCGGACGCTTGCAAGCTGCAATTCCTTTTTCAGCTGCTGCTCATCCGCCTGACTGGTCCTCAGATCAGTACCGAGCTTGTCCGCTTTTTGATACTCCGGAATGTAACCAAGCAGGAAGGCCGCCAGCATCAACGCGATAAATAGAATCACCAGCCATTGCCATCTCCGAAGTCCCCGCCTTTGGGGTGGAACTGTTGTTGCAGCCATCGCCAGCCTCTGGTCTTGAGACTAGCAAAGGCCGATCGGCCATCCAATGTGGAAGGAGCTGGGGAAAAGAAGGGCGAGATTATTCCCCGCCCTACTCTATTTAGTGGCGACGATCGTCATGGTGTTCGTCGCGGTGCTCATCACGGCGCACTTCATGATGTTCCATCCGGGCGCCCGGCGCGGGCCGCCAAGGCTCGGCATAAGGATGGACGTATCCGCCGTGGTTCACCCAGGTGCGACCCCATGGATGATTATCGATGATGATGGAGTGCGCCCTCCAGTCGAATAGTGGGTGTCCCCAACCCCAAGGAGCGAAAGCCGCGCCAATAGTTATACCCCCACCAAACCGTATGGCGCCGCCAACCAACGGGCCCCTCGGCGGGGCAAATACAACATACGGGTTGTAGGTTGGCACGTAATACATCTCGGGATTCACCGGCACAATTTCGATGTCTCCCGGGCCGGCCATCACTACGCGATCGTATTCATTGTTGCGCAGATAGCCATAGTTATAAGCCTCTTGGCGCATACGCTGAACAGCATCCATCAACTCGGGACGTTGGTTCAGAACAGCGTTCCCGAGAGCTTGGGTCCAACCCATATCCTGCGCCATCATGTTCAGCACGTTGGGGAACGGAAGTAATGCGATCACGCTCGGGTCCCAAGGAAGATTGTCGGCTCGGATAGCCTCCGCCAATTGCGGTCCCTTGAGATAAGCATGTTGATTCGCCCACCCAGCGGCATCGGGGATTTGCGGGTAGAAGGTAGACGCAGTCAAGACCTGCGTGAGCAAGCCGTCTGGATAGAGTGCAATACGCTGAACCAGCCCATCCAGCTGCTGAGGAGGCATCGGGGGAGGCGGCGCTTGCGGGTATTGCGGCGGGTAAGCCTGAGGCTGCTGAGGGTATTGCGCTTGCGGATATTGCTGGGAAGGATATTGTTGCTGGGGTGGGGGGTACTGTTGCTGGGGTGGAGGATATTGCTGTTGTTGTGGATACTGCTGTGGTTGGGGATACTGTTGCGGGTCCTGAGCGCTCAGAAGCATGGAAGTTAGCGCCAATCCGGCCGATAAAATTGTTAAGTGTCTAGCAATCTGACAGGGCATATTTCGTCGTTTCTCCTCTCGGGTCTGCGCATTCGCATCCCCCTCGCAATTAAGTGGATGCACTAATCCAGCGGAAGGGATACGCCCCACTGAATGAAACATTTTCAATGCCCAGGGGGATCTTCTTGGGATCTCGCGGGAAACGAGCCCGACGTTGAGCGCGCCCCGCCCAAGACGCGGCGAGTCCCCGCGTTGTCTTGGTGGCGCGCATCCGCACTCTTTGCGCTTTCGGCGCCTTAAGCTGTACACGGGGAGCGCCGATGAAGGCATATTGATCTCCCGCTATATGATAGAGGTTCAAAGGAATGACCTCGGAACCGCAATGAAAGTTTCTGTCATTATTCCCGCCGCGGGGCTAGGTACCCGCATGGGGAGAAGCACGCCGGAACGGGAAGGAATCAGCCGGAAGCAGTTCATGCTGCTGAACGGATCCCCGATCCTGGTGCATACAATCCGGAAGTTTGTCGGCACGCCCCTTGTGACTGAGATTGTTGTTGCGCTCCGGGACGACGATCTTATTTGGGCGCAGGATCTTTTTTCCCACCAAGGATTTGCCAAACGTGTACGCCTTACCGAAGGCGGAGAAACCCGCCAGCAATCGGTTGAAAACGCTTTGACGGTCATCGACGATGACACTGACCTAGTCGCCGTGCACGATGCAGTCCGGCCGTTCATCGAAGTTGAAATCATCGAAAAGGTAATTCGAGAGGCTGCGGACACAGGCGCAGCGATCGTTGGTATTGTTCCGGTAGATACGGTGAAGCAAGTCCATCGCAATAAGGTAAGGGCTACGCTTCCGCGTGAACGCCTGATTCTGACTCAAACTCCCCAGGTATTCCGCTTGGATCTGCTGCGGACGGCCTTTGCCAAAGCGCGCCAGGACCTTTTTGTCGGCACGGACGAATCGTCGCTAGTAGAACGCTTGGAGCAGGTAGAAGTTTCGGTAGTTCTCGGCACTGACCGAAATATCAAGATTACCAAGCCCTCCGATATGGAGCTCGCCCGGCTGTATTGGTCTTTTGAAAGTTCGGGGCTTAACATCGGCTAAGGCTATGAACAGTCTTCCTTTTCGAGTCGGGCAAGGCTGGGATACCCATCGCATCGAAGCCGGTAAGCCGCTGATTCTCGGAGGTATTATGATCCCCTCTGAGTTTGGGCTCGCCGGTCATTCCGACGCGGATGTGCTCTTTCATGCCGTGACCGACGCAATTCTGGGCGCAATGGCTCTAGGTGACATCGGGATGCACTTCCCCGATACGTCTGAGGAGTGGAAAGAGGCCGATAGTCTCTTTTTCGTCCAGCATGCTCAGCGCCAGGCTCGGGATCTTGGATATCGAGTCGATTGCGTCGACTCGACAATCATACTTGAAAAACCCAAATTGAAAGACTTCCGGCTCCGGATTCGCGAGAGCTTGGCCGGCGCCCTGATGCTCCCATTGAACTGCGTAAGCGTCAAGTTCAAGACCGCTGAACGTGTTGGGCCCGTGGGGGAGGGCCGGTCCTGCGAAGCACAAGCGATCGTGGTCCTTGGTAGAATTCTATAAATAGAATTTGCGGCAATTCCTCGAAACAAATTTCCGGAAAACCTGGTCGATTAAGAGCGCGTGCCCATCCCAGATCGCCTGGCCCCGTAGTTAACCCTGTTCATTGTCATACATTTGTGATTGACAGTTTGTCATCCGCCTTGGTACCTTTGAGATAGCTTTTTTGTACGTTACCCCATATTCCACCGAGCGGAATGGGACGAAAATGGCGGTAGCTTGTCCGGAAAACGCATTGCTATGGTTTGCATTACGCGTGCGGAACCGGGCGGAAAAAACTGTCAGCGAAACCCTAAGAAACCGCAGCTACGAAACTCTGTGTCCCACGTACCTCGACCGCAGACGGTATTCGGATCGGGTTAAGACGGTGGAAGCAGCCCTTTTTCCCGGCTATCTTTTTTGCCGTCTTGATCCAAGCAACCGGCTCCCGGTCCTTAGTGCTCCCGGAGTCGAGTCCATTGTCGGCTTTGGCTCTCAACCGCATCCGGTCGATCTTCACGAGATCGAGGCTTTGGCTGCGGTTATTCAATCCGGTGTGTTGGCCCGCCCTTACCCGTTTTTAAAGGTAGGTCAACGAGTTCGCGTTGAGTCTGGTCCTCTCTGCCATCTAGAGGGGATCCTTGTTGCCACTAAGAGCGAGTACCGCCTAGTGTTATCGGTAAGCTTGCTCCAGCGCTCAATCATCGCCGAACTCGATTCTGCCCACGTCCGGCCACTCTGAAATCTGTGTACCCTTCGATGGGGTTCGAAGCCCGTCGAAGGGGTTAACCAAAATTTGACGCCAGACGTGTCTCTGGAAGCAAGACACCGTTCGCCCACAGAAGTTATGTGCGCCGCAGCAGGCTCCGCATCCCCGAACTCCATCAAAAAAACCAAAATGGTCAGCTTCCGCCTTTCGTGGGAAGAATACCGCCTTTTGCAGGGAGCATGCTCGAAGGCAGGCGCGCGCAGCGTTTCCGAGTTGGCCCGTTCGGCAATGCAACGCATAATCCTGGACGCGGGAATCATTGACCGCGGGTCGACTGATGCCGAGTTACGGGAACTACAACTCAAGTTTTCTGTTCTTTCTGCGGAAGTGGAAAGGCTCTCGAGGTTAGTGAAGGAGCGCTCGTGAGTTTTGTCGGCAGGACCTCCAGGGCGTTGGCCCTAATCGCGCGGGGTGTTGAGGGCACCACCCAAAGCCGGGTGAGCAGTTCCTGTATCGTTTGGTGACGCGCATTGTGCGCCCTTTCTGCTTTTGAGAGAATTTCGCTCCCGTTTTCCGACATTGGTCTAGGAGACCTTTGTGGCCGAGACACTTGGGGGCAAGTCAGCATTAATCACCGGCATAACCGGGCAAGACGGTTCGTATCTTAGCGAACTTCTACTCTCAAAGGGATATACAGTTCACGGTATTGTCCGACGGAGTTCGACGTTTAACACAAGTCGTATTAACCACATGTACGCCGATCCTCACGATATCGGCCGACGATTCATTTTGCATTATGGGGATCTTACCGACTCTACCGGGCTTCGCAGGGTGATCGAGGCCGCTCGTCCGGACGAGATCTATAACTTGGGCGCGCAGTCCCACGTCAAAGTCTCCTTTGAAAATCCGGAGTACACTGCGGATGCCGATGCGCTGGGCACGCTACGTTTGCTGGATTGTATGAGAGATCACGTACAGCATACGGGCAGAAAAGTGCGGTTCTACCAGGCGGGATCCTCGGAGATGTTTGGCGCCACCGCACCGCCCCAAAATGAGAAGACGCCGTTTTACCCGCGTAGCCCTTACGCCGTATCGAAAGTAGCGTCCCATTGGTACTCCATAAACTACAGAGAGGCATATAACCTTTTCGTGTCGAATGGCATCTTGTTCAACCACGAATCACCAAGGCGTGGCGAAACGTTTGTTACGCGCAAAATAACGCGAGCCGTTGGAAGGATCCGGTTGGGTCTGCAAGACAAACTCTATCTTGGAAACCTGGATGCGCGGCGCGATTGGGGCTTTGCCGGGGATTACGTCGAAGCGATGTGGTTGATGCTGCAGCAGGATGAGCCAGACGATTTTGTGATTGCAAGCGGCGTGGCTTATTCGGTGCGGGACTTCTTGGAAATCGCGTTTTCCTATGCGGGGCTCGACTGGCGCGACTGTGTCAACATCGACCCCAAGTACTTTCGACCAACCGAGGTGGACTATCTCTTGGGAGACTCAACGAAGGCGAGAGAGACATTGGGTTGGTCGCCTAATACGAGCTTCCACCAATTAGTCAGCATGATGGTGGATGCGGACCTCCGCCTTGCCGAAGAGGAGCGCGTAATGATGGAAGCGAAATACACGAATTCGCTAGCCTCGATGTCGCGTGGATAACTCGGTTTGCCTAGTGTGGACCTAAGCAGCCGTATCTTTATTGCTGGGCACCGAGGCTTGGCTGGATCTGCTATCCTTCGCCATTTGCGCGCCAGGATGTACCGGAACTTAATTGTTCGGTCCCACGCAGAGCTTGATCTTCGCGTCGGCGCCGCAGTAGATCGCTTCTTCGATTCCGAACGGCCTGAGTACGTGTTCCTAGCGGCCGCTAAAGTGGGAGGCATTCTCGCAAACTCCCGTTTTCCGGTTGACTTCATCCGCGACAATCTGGCCATCCAACTTAATGTCATCGAAGCGGCTTGGAAGTATGGAGTTAAAAAGCTTGAATTCCTCGGCTCGTCCTGCATATATCCCAAGTTTGCGCCTCAACCGATTCGGGAAGAAAGCCTGCTTACTGGACCGCTTGAGTCTACCAACGAGTGGTACGCGGTCGCCAAAATTGCCGGAATCAAGCTCTGTCAGGCATATCGACAGCAGTATGGATTTAAGAGCATCGCACTAATGCCGACAAATCTGTATGGGCCCGGAGACAATTTCGATCTTGAAAGCTCTCATGTGTTACCTGCCTTACTTCGCAAGCTTCACGAGGCAAAGATCGCAAACTCCCCTTACGTAACTCTCTGGGGTACTGGGACCCCACGGCGCGAGTTTCTCCACGTCGACGATTTGGCCTCCGCCGCCGTCTTCCTCATGGACTCGTACGATAGCGGTGAAATACTAAATGTCGGCGTTGGATACGATGTGACTATCTCCGAACTCGCGGAATTACTGGCGGAATGCGTAGGTTACAGCGGAAACTTGAGTTTCGACTCGTCAAAACCCGACGGCACGCCACGGAAGTTGCTAGATGTCAGCAAACTCGGTAGCCTGGGATGGCGGCCGTCCGTTGCGCTGCGGGATGGTATTCGTTCCACGTACTCGTGGTTCTTAGAAAATGTGGAAGCTCGTCGCCTTACCCCTGCCGTACACTAATTGAATACCCCTTGCAGTTCGAGGTTCCTATGAAAGCTGAGATCGTGTTGTTGCTGGCCATCATTATCGCTTGGCCCGCTAGCGCCCAGACTTCGACGACAGGAGCGAAAGCGACGGCGGGTGCGGAGGGGCAGTCCGGCGCACCCAGTGGAAGCGGTTCCGCACTTATCCAGAGCGATACCGAGGTCGGACCCGACGATGTGATCGCTCTTACCGTTTTCGACGTTCCCGAACTAACGCGGCAACTTCGCGTCGGAACGGACGGAACTATCCGCGTGCCATTGCTCAAGAAGAAAGTAAACGTGAGCGGAATGATGCCGGGCGAGATAGAGACCGCTATTGCAAAAGAGTTACAGGCCGAGGATATCTTGGTCGATCCGGTCGTGTCCGTTGCCGTTCTCGAATATCACAGTAGGCCTGTTAGCGTTGTGGGCGCGGTTCGCGTGCCGGTGACCTTCCAGGCGATGCCAAATACGCATTTATTGGACGCCATAACCAAGGCTGGTGGTTTGACTGATGCTGCCGGGACGGATATTATTGTGACCCGAACAATCAACGGCGAGGAGGGTAAGTCGAGTGTAGTTAACCAAAGGATTCCCGCCAGTAAACTGCTGGTTGACGCGGACGAGTCGGTCAACATTCCTCTTCACGGGGGTGAAGAGGTGCGTGTTCCAGAAGCAGGCCGGGTGTATGTAATTGGAAACGTGCGCCACCCCGGCGCAATTGGGGTTCATGACACTACGGGTAATCTGACGGTGTTGAAGGCGATTGCGATGTCGGACGGCCTGGATGGCTTTGCTGCTAAGAAGACCGCCTACATCTTCCGAAAAGAGGGCTCGCCGGATCAAGATGGTGTTCCCGTAAATGTGAAGAAAATTCTGGATCGCAAGAGTCCTGATGTTGTGCTGCAAGCTAACGACATTCTTTACATTCCTGACAGCACGGGAAAGCATATCACAATGCGCGCCCTCGAAGCAACGATTGGTTTGGGTTCGGCCGCGGCTGCGGCGGTTATCTACACGCACCCATAGCGCCTTCTTTTCGGCGAAACACGGCGTGATCTCGCGACACGCGTCGCGAAGACACTTAAGAACAGATCGGCATTAGCATTTCACATGTCTAAAGATATCGAGCAGCTACCGGCTATTTATACGCACGACGCCATTGCAGGCGCGAACTACTACAACCAGCCCCCTGAGCCGGAAGAGGTAGGAATACCGCTCTCGCATTACATTTGGATCATTCGTCGGCAAGCCTGGAAAATTGTGGTTTTTGTCCTGACTAGCCTCATCGGGACTTTCATTATCTCGTCACGGCTGCAGCCGATCTACGAAGCGACTACCACCGTAAATATCGACCGGGCTGCCCCGGCAGCGGTAGTGGGCGCTGATGCTCAGAAGGCCGGAATTGCGGAAGATTCGGATAGCTATATAGCGACGCAGATGAAGATCATCACGTCGGACGCTGTGGTGCGCCCGGTTGCGGTCAAGTTTGACCTGTGGGAACGCGAACATCAAACGCAGGGCGTTACACCGGCCCAAGCCGAAGTGCTCAAACAGTCTCCAACAAACCTGCGGCAGCTCCGTGTCAATCGACCCCTCGGGACGTATCTCGTGCAAATATCCTACCGGTCGACAAATCCCCAACTCTCGGCGGATGTGGCGAACGCCGTTGCAAATTCGTACTTGGAGCATATCTACAGAATCCAGATGGCCTCGGCATCGAGCGCTGCTGGATTCATGGAGAAGCAGTTGGACGAGCTGAAAGCCAAGATGGAGCGCTCTGGGCAGGCGCTGGCCCAATTTGAGAGAGAGCTGAACGTAATCAGCCCTGAGGAAAAGACCAACATTGTTTCCGCCCGGCTCCTGCAACTCAACACCGAGTACACGAATGCTCAGGCGGATCGGGTTCGGAAAGAAGCCATTTTTAATGCCATGAAGTCTGGGACACCTGCTGCGGCGATGATCTCAGGTCAGGGCGCTGATCTGGCGCGACTGCAGGATAAGTTGAACGATGCCCAAGAGAAGTTTGCCGAGATCAAGAGCACGTTCGGACCCAATCACCCGAGTTACAAACGAGCCGAGTCGGAACTGGAGGAAATTAAAGCCCAGTACAACACGACCCGTGACGATATCTCCAAGCGTGTCCAGACCGATTATGCGCAGAGCGTAAATCGCGAGCAAATGCTGGCCACGGCCGTCGCAGAAACGAAAACGGAATTTGACAAAATTAACGAGCGTTCGTTCGACTATAACCGGTTGAAGCAAGAAGCGGAGGCGGACAAGCGCCTCTACGACGAATTGATCACTAAAATACACGAAGCCGGGATCAATGCGGGCTTTGAAAACAAGAATATAGCCATTTCGGACGTGGCTTTGCCGCCAGCTGCCCCAATTTTTCCGAGAGTTCAATTGAACCTTCTGATTGCGGGTATCCTCTCCACTATTCTCGGGATTGCGGCGGTGATTTTACTCGACTCACTCGACTCTACGATCCGCGACCCCGATTTGGTCAGGCGCCTTTATCAAACGGACCTGATCGGAACGCTACCTTTGGTGAAAGATGGCAAAGTCTTCGGCCCGATCAGCGGAATGGAGGAAGGTGCGGCAGTGGGTGCATCGTCAAATGCATCGAACGCTCTGGCCACGCGATCTTTGTCTCCTTTTGAGGAGGCTGTTCGTATGGTGCGCAATTCGATCTTATTGAGTGACTTCGATCGCCGGCTGCGTTCGATTTTGTTCACCAGCGCCACACCCGGCGAAGGTAAAACCACCACGGCCCTTCATTTGGCCATCGCCCATGCTGAACAGGGCAAGAAGACATTGCTGCTGGACGCGGATCTTAGGCGGCCTACGCTCCACAAGCGATTAGGGATCACCCAAGATTTGGGGCTGAGCAACGTACTAGTGGGCGAATGCTCCTGGAAAGAAGCCGTTGCACAACTTCCGATGGTTCCAAATCTTTTCTTCCTCCCATCGGGAGGTTCTTCGCGGCGTGCCGCGGATCTTGTTGGATCAGGCGTTGCAGATCTTCTCGACCAGGCAAATCAGAGTTTTGATCTGGTCGTAATAGACGCCCCGCCAATGCTTGGGTTCGCCGAGCCCATGCAGATCGCTATCGCCGTTGATGGAGTGGTGGTCGTAGCTGTCGCTGGCGAAACCAATCGGAAAGCGATCGGCGCCGTGGTCGCCACCTTGCGCCGGCTTAAGGCAAACGTGCTCGGCATTATGCTGAACCGCACTTCTAAGCAGACGGGCAGCTATTACTACTATCATTCGTACGAATACGGAACCTACAGCTACTACACCAAATCGGCAAAGAATTAGGTCTAAGAAACCACACCCTTGCAGCGATGACGCCCCAAGTACAACCCTTCCCGAGGCAGGCGCATTTCGCGCCGCCGCGGCGCAGGGCCCCGCAGAAGCGAAGCATCTACTTTTATTTTCTCGTGATCCTGCTGGCGGCCTACGCCGTTGGTGGACACTTCACGGCCTATCTTGGTATCCCGCCATTCTACATCGGGGAGGTCGCTCTTTTCTGCGGTTTGTTGAATTTTGCCTTCGGACTTAGAGGCCAACGGGCAAAGCATATTTTTACGAATGCCCCGGCGATGTTGTTGGTGCTCTTTATGCTGCTAGGCACGCTCAGAACGCTGCCATACGTGGGCACTTACGGGCTTGTGGCTTTTCGAGACGCGGTCGTCTGGATCTATGGAGCGTTTGCCTTCATCATGGGTTCTCTTTTGTTACGGCGGGAACTCTACTTTGGCAAAATTTTGATTATATTTCGCGGCTTCAGCAAGTTTTATTTAGCCATCGCTCCGTTCCTGTGGTTCTATATTGCTTTTCTTCAGTGGCATATGCCGAGGGTTTTCGCATCTAAGGCGCCCCGGTACGAGGAAGTTCTCTTATGGATTAGCGCAATTACGGCGCTCGTGTTTAGCAAGGTATTCGATTTCTCTCCAATGTGGCTTGTCTTATTGTGTTTGGATGCAATGCTTTTCATGCCAACCAATCGGGCGGGCTTAGTTGCCTTCTTGAGCGTGGTGCTCTTGTGCTGGCTTGCCAATCCCGTTTCCCGCAAATTTTGGCTTCTCGCGGGCTCGGCCGCCTTGACGCTTCTTTTGCTGGCAGTGCTCAACGTCCACATATCCTACGGACGCCGGGAGTTGTCCGTCACTCAGTTATCGACCGACGTTGCTAGCATTTTCGACTCTCAATCTCAATCCTCGGACGAGCAAAGCACCAAGAAGTGGCGCTTGGAATGGTGGAGGAAGATCACTGATTACACATTTTTCGGCGAGTATTTCTGGACTGGAAAAGGGTTCGGCATCAATCTTGCGACCGATGATCATTTTCAATTAGACCTCCGTTATCAGTCAGTCCGTAGTCCGCACAGCGGTCATATGGGCATCCTTGCTCGAGAAGGCGTGCCGGGATTTGCATTGTGGATTGCTCTTAATCTAAGTTGGCTTTTCGCAATGGCGCGACGCTTCCTGCACGCAAAGCTTCGTGGCCGCAAGAACTGGTCGGCCCTCATGCTCATCGTGATGTCCTTCTGGCTTGCAAGCATAATTATCATTTCATTCGGTGTCGAACTAGAAGGTCCCATGGTTGGTATTCCGTTCTGGTGCGTCTATGGCATAGGTTTAGCGATCCTGTATACATATCATCGCCGCCCTTACATTCTCGACCCCCCACCGGTTCAGGCTGCTCGTTCAGCTCCGTTTATTCCCGTAAACTCGCAAAAGGCCAGAGTGCAGCTTAGGCGAGTTTGATAGTACTCTGGGAAGGCGCGCCGACGCCGTTCCCATGCGCGTAGATGTTCGCGAGAATGCGATGATCCTAGCCCTCTCAACACTCTGTGAAAACCCGCGGCGAAAGACCGGGCTGACAACGCTGTTCCATGAGTTGGTACAGCATAGTTTGATTCTTCACCCGGAGGTCTCCTGGATAGTATTCGCCGATCCCCAATATGAATGGACCATCGAGCACCCTAACGTCAGAGTAATTCGTTCCTTCCGCAACAATCACAGCCTTCCCAGGCGCCTGTTTGCTGATCACGTGTTGGTGCCCCTTACCGCGAAGCGTATGAAAGCGTCGGCCTTGTTGACGGTGGGTTTTGTTCCTCTACTCAAAACCCTTCCCACTCCAATGCATCTGAATGTGCTGACACATCTGAGCGGGAACGACAAGCTAGGTCCCTGGCGAACCTTCTATAGGAAGTGGATGATGGACCGAGGGTTACGGCGGGCCGAGTTAGTTATCACGAATTCGCTTTGGGCGGCGGATCAGATTACAAAATATGCGCCGTGGAGTCGGGCTCGCCTGGTCGTCAGCTACGAAGGCCTCGATCATTCTGTGTTTCATCCGCAGCAGAGTGAAGGAGAACAGGAAGGGCTTCAACGGGAGTTCGGAATTTCTCCGGGATATTTCCTTTGGGTTTCCAATTTTTATCCCTACAAACAAGCAGACCTACTGCTGAAGGCGTACGCGCGTTGTTCACCGGAGATGCGCAAAAATCATCCGATGGTAATGGTCGGCGGCTCCTTCGGGCACGGTGAGACGATCCGCAAGCTGGTTATGGAGTTAGGTATTCAGGATGATGTCAAATTTCTTGGCTGGATTGCGGATCAGTGGCTAGCGCCCCTTTACCGAAGTGCAATTGCCCACTGTTTCGCCAGCCGTGAAGAGACATTTGGCAGGAGCGTCAGTGAGGCGCTGGCCTGTGGTACGCCATGCGTGCTCAACGATATCCCAATTATGCGCGAGGTCAGCGGCGGCCAAGCGCTACTTCTGAATTTTCAAGACCTGAGTGCAGTTTCTGAAGCGCTGGAGGATATAGTCTCAAATCCTGAGCTACGAGAGCGTCTCCGGCTAGGGGGATTCCAAGAAGCGGCGCGTTTTCGCTTTGACACGCTAGCCGGTGAGCGCATGGATGCGATATTGGCACTTCTCAACTCGGAACAAACTTCGAAACGTCGCAATTTGAGCGCGGCTCCAAGTGAAGAAGCGGCGGCCGATACGCTAAACCAGCGGTAAGCGAATTCGCAAACGCTGATACTACTGAATGCAAACCATATTTGTCACCGGCGCGGCCGGTTTCATTGGCAGTAACCTCGTCGATCGGTTGCTGGATGATGGCAAAACGGTCGTGGGTTGGGACAATCTCTCGACAGGCCGTATGCAATTTTTGAAATCGGCCTGTAATCACCCGCGGTTTAGGTTGGTACGCGGGGACAATCTCGATCTGCCAGCACTTACTGAGGCAATGGGCGGCTGCGATTTCGTTGTGCATCTTGCAGCTAACGCGGACGTTCGCTTCGGAATCGAGCACCCTTCAAGGGACTTCGAGCAAAATACACGGGCTACATTTCACGTCCTTGAAGCCATGCGTTGCAATGGAGTTCGTTCGATCGCCTTCTCGTCCACTGGCTCCATATATGGCGAGGCGGAGATAATCCCGACTCCGGAAAATCATTCTTTTCCAACTCAAACTTCGCTCTATGGCGCCTCGAAGCTTGCCGGCGAAGGCATGATTCAAGCCTATTGCGAAGGCTTCGGCATGAATGCTTATCTCTTTCGTTTCGTGTCGATTCTAGGCCCGCGTTACACCCACGGACACGTGATCGACTTCTATAGACAACTTCTCGACCATCCCGGCCACCTCGATGTCTTGGGCGACGGCACCCAGCGCAAGTCGTACCTGCATGTGACGGATTGCCTCAATGCCATTCTCAAAGTGGTAGATAAGGAAACTGCCAAAAATGCCAAGCACGGCGTCCAGATATATAACCTGGGAACAAACGAATACTGCCAAGTGCGAGATTCCATAGGTTGGATTTCAGAACATCTCGATGTTTCTCCAGAGATCCGCTATTCCGGCGGAGACCGCGGGTGGATCGGCGACAATCCGTTCATATTTCTCGAAACATCAAAGATCCGCGCCGAAGGCTGGGCCCCGGAGTTTACCATCCGGAAAAGCGTCGTCGAGACGCTCAAATGGATAGGGTCCAATCACTGGATACTGGCACAATGATCATCACTCGTTCTCCATTGCGCATCACTCTAGGCGGCGGAGGCACCGATCTCCCCTCCTACTATCGCGAACATTGCGGTTTCTTGATAGCTGCCGCTATCGATGAATACATCTACATCATGTTGCACGACACGTTCGTGCCCGATTTCATCATCAAATATTCAAAGTTGGAACGTGTGGACCGGGTGGAAGACATTGAACACCCCATCATCCGCGAATCGATGCGGCTTCTTGAGATTGAGCCCAAATATATCGAGATGGCGTCTATGGCCGATATGCCCGCGGGTACCGGACTCGGATCTTCAGGCAGTTTTACAACTGCTCTCCTGAAGGCTCTCCACACGCACAAAAAGAATCTGGTGCATCCTGCGGAACTCGCTGAGCAAGCCTGCGATATCGAAATCAACCGACTGGGCGAGCCCGTCGGGAAGCAGGATCAATACATCGCGGCTTATGGCGGCATCACTTGCTTTCAGTTCTGCCGTGACGGCAAAGTGGAGGCATGGCCTTTGCGAATTTCCGAGGAGACGCGCTATAACCTCGAAGACAACCTCCTTCTTTTTTTCACAGGATACTCCCGTTCGGCATCCAGTGTGCTCAAGGAGCAGGATGATCGGAGCAAGGCGATGGATTCCGGTATGACGGAGAACCTCCATAGAGTGAAGGACCTTGCCTTTCAGAGCCAGCAGGCGCTGGAATCCGGTAATCTACGCGAGTTTGCACGCCTAATGGATGTGCACTGGCAAAATAAAAAGAAGCGTTCGAACAATATGTCAAGTGGTTCGATCGACGAATGGTATGAATACGCTTTGAGAAATGGAGCTATCGGCGGCAAACTTATCGGCGCCGGAGGCGGCGGCTTCTTAATGTTTTACACAGAGGAGAAATCGCGCCTCCGCCACGCAATGCGCGAAAAAGGCTTGACCGAGGTACGGTTTCGTTTTGATTTTGAAGGCACTAAGGTGATGACACAGTGAGCGGCATCTCCGATCTAGCCAATATGCCGGTCGCGCTTCTCGCTGGGGGTCTGGCAACACGACTACGTCCGCTTACGGAGCGAGTTCCCAAGGTGTTACTCGAAGTAGCTGGGAAGCCGTTCCTGCATCACCAACTCACTTACCTATATGGCCAGGGAATACGCCACGTAGTGCTTTGTGTCGGTTTTCTGGGTGAAATGATCCGAGAGCGGTTTAGCGATAGGTTCGGCGACGGCATGCATCTTCGCTATTCGTTTGATGGCCCTCACCTTCTTGGTACCGGGGGCGCTATCCGGCAGGCGCTCCCGCTACTCGGGAATTCGTTTTTTGTCCTGTATGGCGATTCTTATCTGATGATCGATTATGCGGATGTAGGGGCAGTCTTTCGAAGATCGGGAAAGCGCGCTCTGATGACGCTCTACGAAAACAGCGACCAATGGGACGCCAGTAATGTATGGCTTGACCGTGGCATCATCCGAACGTATGACAAGCGGCATCATCGGACCGAAATGCGCCACATCGATTACGGGTTGAGCGCTTTCGAATCGTCGGTTTTCACCGGGCTTCCAGAGGCAGGAGCTTTGGACTTGGCTGATATTCAAAAGGACTTGGCTTGCCGTGGTGAACTAGCCGGTTACGTGGCGCCGCATCGATTCTACGAGATTGGATCTCACGCGGGGCTAGCCGAATTACACGCAATACTCTTATCGGGAGAGCCGCTGTCCACTTTTTCACAATGACCTTTACCCAAGAGTTCCTGTCGGAAGTAAAAGCGATTGTCGAGAAACTCGATCCGGCTAGCATCGATGCCGCGGTTGAACGGCTGCATAGAATTCGCGAACGCGGTGGCCGTCTATTTATTCTCGGTGTGGGAGGGAGTGCCGCGAATGCCTCGCACGCCGTAAATGACTTTCGAAAGATTTGCGGATTTGAGTGTTATGCGCCCACAGATAACGTATCCGAATTAACGGCGCGTACTAATGATGAGGGTTGGGCCACGATATTCGCCGAATGGCTGCGAGGCAGCCGGCTATCATCCGAGGACGGTATCCTCGTCTTTTCCGTGGGCGGCGGCAATCTCGACCTCAACGTCAGTCCAAACCTGGTAAGCGCCATTCAGTATGCCAAGCATCAGGGGGCGACTATTGTTGGAATTGTTGGGCGCGATGGAGGGTTTACCGCTCGGTCTGCCGACGCATGCGTCATTATTCCAACCGTTAACCCCGTTCACGTTACTCCGCATTCTGAAGCCTTTCAGGCAATCGTCTGGCATCTCTTTGTTTCTCATCCTAAATTGAAAGTAAATCAGACTAAGTGGGAGGCGGCTGCTCTAGCCCAGGTTTGAACGGCCATGAAGCGCGCCGTCTTTCTCGATCGTGATGGGGTTCTCAATGAAGCCATGGTGCGAAGTGGAAAGCCCCACCCGCCGCACCGAATGGAGGATTTTCAACTTTTACCCGGAGTCGTAGAAGCCTGCACTGTGCTGCGCCAGGCGGGATTCTATCTGGTTGTGGCAACCAATCAACCCGATGTGGGGCGCGGCGAACTTGCTCGCGAAATCGTGGAGCGAATGCACACGCAGTTGTGCGAACAATTACCAATTGACCGTGTTGAAGTTTGCTACGACCCTGGTGGAGAGCAGTCTTCGGAATTCAGGAAACCCAAACCGGGCATGCTCCTGCGTGCGGCCCATGCGCTTGACCTCAACCTGAAGTCGAGCTATATGGTTGGCGATCGCTGGCGCGATATTGATTGTGGCCACGCTGCCGGATGCCGAACGGTTTTCATCGACCGGGGCTATGAGGAACCACTGCGGGAGCAACCCGATCTCTACGCCACGGACCTGCTCGCTGCCGCAACACTTATTCTTTCGGAAAGGGATATGGAACGATGACGAAATTTTCTACTACCTTGAGCGGCGAATCAACTTCGCACAGCGTCCATCCCCTGGATCGGCTGACCGTGAAGATCTTCGCCGATGGCGCGGACAAAGCTGGAATTCTCAGCCTGTATGAAAACCCGCTCATCTGCGGCATGACAACAAACCCAACATTGATGCGCAAAGCGGGTATCACGAACTATGAGGGGTTTGCCAAAGAGGTCTTGGCGGTTGTGACTGAGAAGCCCATCTCGTTTGAAGTCTTCTCCGATGAGTCCGACGAAATGGAGCGTCAGGCGCGGAAGATTGCGTCTTGGGGAACAAACGTATATGTCAAGATTCCAGTGAGTAATACCCGCGGCGAATCCATGGCACCTTTGATTAAGCGTCTCGCTGCCACTGGTGTGAAACTTAACGTAACCGCTATCCTGACCCTCGCGCAGGTGCGCGTCGTTGCCGATGCCCTCGCCGAATCTGTTCCTGCTGTCGTGTCGGTCTTTGCGGGGCGAATTGCAGATACGGGTCGGGACCCGGAACCGTACATGCGTGCGAGTCGCTGCCTTCTCGAGGAGCGCCCCCTCGCTGAGTTGCTGTGGGCCAGTGTCCGTGAGGTACTTAATATCTTCCAGGCTGATCGTTGTGGATGTGATGTCGTCACGGTTCCTCACGATATTCTTGGCAAGGCGATGAAGTTGTCAGGATTAGACCTTGCTGCACTGTCGCTTGATACTGTCAAAATGTTTGCGAGCGATGCGGCTGGCGCGGGATTCTCTCTCTAATGCGCTTCGTCTGTGTACCCGTATTTTTACAATAAACCCGGTTTAATATCGTATTGACCTTGATCCCAAGGGTCGAGATACTCCAGATAGGACTTCGGGTTTCGCCTCTCGGCAGGGTGAGCCAGAAGTTCCACCAGTCCCATAAGAGTTAACTTTCGAGATGACTTTGGAATCGGTTCACATCCTTGGTATGCGGGTTGATAAAACGAGTTATGCTCATGCCACTGAATTGATCTGCACATGGGCGAAACTCAACAGTTCTCGGTACGTCTGTATCGCCACCGTGAATAACGTAATGGAGTCTTTCGATTCTCCGAATTTCCGCAAAGTGATGAATGAGTCCGATCTTGTCACCCCGGACGGAATGCCTTTAGTCTGGGGTCTGCAGCTTTTAGGCAGACCCGGCGCCACGCGTGTCTATGGCCCAGATCTCACACCGCAAGTATTGCTCGCAGCCGAACGTCAGCAGATCCCAGTCGGCTTCTATGGCGGATCGCCCTCCACGTTAGCGCGCCTTCGTCAACTCGTAAGCAGTCGATTCCCGGCACTTGAGATCGCCTATAGTTTTTCCCCGCCGTTCCGGCCTCTTTCCCATGACGAGGATCAGGCCGTGGTTCAGGCTATCAACTCGTCGGGCGCAAAGATTCTCTTTATTGGCTTGAATACCCCGAAACAGGACTTTTGGATGGCAGGTCATCGTAACAAGGTTGATTGCGTGATGGTCGGCGTGGGAGCAGCTTTCGACTTCCTCGCGGGTTCGAAGCCACAGGCTCCACGCTGGATGATGCGGATTGGGTTGGAATGGCTGTTCCGGCTCATCACTGAGCCTAAGCGCCTTTGGAAGCGCTATCTTAAACATAATCCTCGCTTCGTTGCCCTGTTTGGAATGCAACTTCTCGGGTTGAGGAAATTCGTCCCAGGCGACGCAGCAAATTAGCCGCTAAAGAAGTGCTGCCGGTGAACGGTATCGTTGAAACTCGACATGGCATCTTCAGTACCCGCAAGAACACGAATTGAGCAGATGGCTCAGGCCGGATCGCCAGCGTTGCTGATGGGGATAACGCTAGTAATTGCGGATCTGATGACCTTGTCACTAGCCGTGACCTGTGCGTTTTGGGTTTGGTCCCACATCAATCCTGCCGTACCGCCCCTACAAACAACCATGTTTTTGGCTGTTGGGCTATCTGTGGGGGTTCTGGCATTCAACGGAATGTATCCAGGGATAGGAATTACGGCGGTCGAGGTCATCCGGCGTTTGTGCTACAGCATCACGCTGGTCTACTTGGTCTTGACCGCCTCAATGCTGCTGGTAAAAGAGTGGTGGATTGATTCGCGCGGAGGCTTCTTATTAGCCTGGGCGTTTTCGCTGATGCTGGTTCCGCTCGGGCGATGGCTGGCGAGCATGCTCTTGCGCTCGTGCGATTGGTGGGGTGTGCCGGTCATCATCCTAGGAGCCGGTAAGACGGCGAGCACCGTCATCCGCAATCTTAGGGCTAATAGAGTGCTTGGTTATCGACCGATTGCTTGCCTTGATGACGATCCTCACAAACATGGCGACTGTATGGGTGTTCCAGTAAGCGGTCCGCTTTACGAAGCCGAATACCTAGCCGGAGAGTTACAGATTCGCCACGCGATAGTAGCTATGCCCGGAATGTCGCGAGATCTTCTTGTGAGAAATCTGCACCATTGGGCAACCGTTTTCCCGAACATTTTGATCGTTCCTAACTTATTTGGAGTGGCAAGTCTGTGGATCGCTCCGCGGGATTTGGGTGGTGTTCTAGGTCTCGAAATCCGCCATAACCTGCTCAACCCGCTAAATCGTTGGGTGAAGCGCGCCATGGATATCGCGATTTCAAGCGTCATGCTTTTGGCTACGGCGCCCTTCCTTCTCCTTGCGTCAGTTTGGATTCGAATCGTCAGCCCTGGAAGTGCCTTCTACGTCCAAGAGCGGGAGGGGAAACTGGGGACGCCGATCCGCATTTTGAAACTGCGTACCATGTACCCCAACGCTGAGAGAATGCTCGACCGGCATCTTGCAGCGGATCCTGACGCTATGCAGGAATGGAATCAATTCTGCAAGTTGAAGAGAGATCCCCGCGTGTTGCCCGGCATCGGTACGTTCCTTCGGAAGAGCAGTCTTGATGAACTGCCGCAATTGTGGAACATTCTGAAGGGCGATATGAGCCTGGTTGGTCCACGTCCCTTCCCGATATATCACAACGAGCGCTTTGATGCCGAATTTCGAAAACTGCGGACCCAAGTCGAACCCGGGCTAACAGGACTGTGGCAAGTGTCAGCTCGTAGCGATGGAGACCTTGAAGTTCAGGCATCGCTCGACACGTATTACATTCGCAACTGGTCGCTGTGGCTCGACCTATACATACTAATTCGGACGGCGACTACGGTGTTGGGTCGGAACGGTGCGTATTGAAAGCTAGACAGGCATTTATTTCCGGCGTATTGCCCGTATAGCCCTTTTTTGAGAAGCTTCATAATTTATGGATGAGGAGAGTAAAGACAGATGACACGAGTCCTGGTTACGGGCGCTGGCGGCTTTATCGGAGGGCATCTCGTTCAACGCTTAAAACGCGAAGGATTCTGGGTTCGGGCCGCGGATCTGAAGCAACATGAATACGCCCGTTCTTCAGCAGACGAATTTATCGTGGGCGATCTTCGTGATCCCGGTTTGGTTCGTGAGCTTGTGTCTGGTGTTTCTCAGGTGTATCAGCTAGCGGCCGATATGGGAGGCGCCGGTTACATCTTTACCGGAGATCATGACGCCGCCGTCATGCACAATTCGGCCACTATCAATCTGAATGTTTTAGAGCTTGGCTGCAAGACCGGGGTGGAAAAGTTTTTCTACTCATCCTCGGCGTGTATGTATCCTGAGCACAACCAGCGTGATCCCGACAATCCTAAATGCTCCGAAGATTCCGCATATCCAGCGGCGCCGGACAGTGAATATGGATGGGAAAAATTATTTAGTGAGCGCTTGTATTTGGCGTACATGCGGAATCACGGTCTGCAGGTCCGAGTAGCTCGGTTCCACAACATCTTCGGCCCGCTAGGCACTTGGCGCGGCGGCAAGGAGAAGGCTCCGGCCGCGCTCTGCCGGAAAATAGCGGAAGCTCGCGACGGTGGCGAGATTGAAATTTGGGGCGATGGCCTCCAAACGCGATCATTCTTGTACATCGATGAATGTCTTGAAGGCGTTCGTCGCCTAATGGACTCCGAATTCACGGGCCCGGTCAATATCGGTTCGGAGGAGATGGTGACTATCAACCAGCTTGCCGGGATGATCATGAATATAGCCGGCAAGAAACTTAGCATCCGCCATATTCCCGGCCCGCTTGGCGTTCGCGGCCGAAATTCCGATAATCGGCTGATTCAGGAGAAACTCGGGTGGCGGCCGAGTCGCCCGCTCCGCGAAGGCATCGAGAAAACCTACGCATGGATCTCAAGCCAAGTGGAAACGGCAGCGCCAAAGGCCGCTCTAGCCATAGCCTAAGTGCCGTTGAGGCGGGGACGTCAGGGCGTGGCCAATGCCAAGTCTTGCTTTGCTATCACCGTGTCCACCTTTCCGTGTGCTTCCTGTCCCAGCGCTTGGAATTGGGTCCAGTTTAGAATTGCATTCCAACGCCAGTGCGGACTATTCCCCCCTTGCGCATCGTGATATGTGTTGTAGTCAAATTCAATCGGTCCGTAAAACTTTCCAGTGTCTTCCGAAGCCCCAGTCGTTGTAGATCGGCTTGTCAAGTAAGTGATGTCGTTGTGTTCCACTGATACGTGCGAAGCCCAGTAAGGACCAAATTTGCCCTTACCGCGATTCTGTTGCACGACCGTGATCCCGTTACCGTAATTCCCCACGACGGCCGTATTTCCGTCCACCGTAACGTCCGTTGAGGCTGAAATTTGAATTTGAGCCATATTGGCCCATGGGTCAGTATGTTCGCTCGCGATCCCGTTGAGCCTTAGGACATTATCTTTGATCGTTCCCTGCACGCTGATTTCGTACAAAATGCCTGCACCGGAGTTCTTGTCGACCTGATTGCTCGCGAAAGTAACGCTCTGGCATTCGATATCGCACCATAGACCAACGCCAATATTGTCGTGCACGTTGTTGCCTTTTACCACGAGATTATTGGTGTGGACAAATTTGCTTCCCCCCGCCTCCCACCATTGCGCATATAATGCATAATTATTAAAGGCGATCTCGTTATTTTCCACCACACTGTTGTCAGTCGCTATCCCATCTACCCCCGAATTTCCATTTCTTACCAGCTTGTTGTTAAGAACGCGCGCGTTCGGACACTGGATCAGCTTGATTCCGGAGTAATGATTTAGGGTCAGCGTATTGTTTTGAATCACCCATCCCGAGTTCTGCGGCATTGGTTGGACACTCGGATCTCCACATGCGATCGCCCCGCTTTGCGGTATATTGGCGTATTTCTCAATGGTCAAACCTTCTATGTCAATGTTACTAACGTTTCCATGAATCGCGCTGGCCGCTTCCCCGAGTTCAACTATGTGTCCATTCGGGTCATCCGCGACATAGAGTTTCTGAGATGCGGGGTCTAAAAACCACTTGCGAGCAACCATCTCCTGCAAAGTCGCAACGCGCGACAGCAGCTTCTCATCCCAGAAGAGATTGCGTGCGTGGTCGCATCCGATTGTATAGGCGCTGCCGTCCGCGTTCTTAGCGCCGGTTTCACACGTTCCGCCCACTGCTTCAGGGGACTTGTCGTGCATTACGGCAACCCAAAGCCTGGAATTTGCTTTCTGGAACTGCAAAAGTTCCGAGCCGTTAAATACTGCACCCGGCTTTCCAATGAAACGGTCTCCATCTTTTGGCTTAATGCTCAAGAGTCGATACACGCCTGCCTGAAATGTAAACGTTGTACCTGGTAAGTTCGCATCGATGATCCCTTGAATATTTTCGTCCGTCGGCGTTATGGTAACTTCCTTCGATGTTATCGCCGCTCTAAGCATCGGCTCGCTTCCGGAGTGGAGAGACACTACGACTATAACGATTGCGTACACCGTAGCCGAGTAGCTTTGCATGACGATTCTAATAGATTTGCCCAACTCTGAAAATTCGCATAACGCGACCGACAAAGCTCTTCTGCTGTTGCGCATCATTTTAATCCTTGCATTGTCAGTCGCTTCGTGGCAATCATCCGTCTGGGCTCGAGCACGAATGCTTGCCAACGACGATAATCCTGAAAGTCTGTCCAAAGCCGGCCGCCTAGTACCCGACAACCCCGTTTATCCGCGAGAGTTGGCTTACCTCGATCTCGATCACCGGCACGACTTATTGCAACGCTCGCTGTCCCTGAATCCGTTCGACGCCGCGGCTTGGATTCAGCTTGGCATTGATGAGGAACTGCGCGAAGGCAACATCCCAGCCGCGGAACGGGCCTTCTTGGCGGCCGCAGATTATGACCACATGTACGTTCCGCGGTGGACACTTGAAAACTTCTATCTTCGCCAGAATCGCACCACAGAATTCTTCCACTGGGCCAAGGCCGCACTGAGCATTACGCCATACTATTCGTATCCGATATTTGATCAGGTCTGGACCCTATCTCAAGATTCAGCTCGAAACGCGTCGATCCTGCCCGACCGCCGTCGTATCTTATTCGAATACGTGGGATATCTTTTAAGCTCGAATCGTGTCGACTTACAGAATGCCACTCTTTTCGGTGCATTGGTGCAGCGCGCTTTGGTAACCAGGAAGTCGCAAATAGCCGACGCCAACCTAATGAGCCCAGACACCGAGAGCCACATTTCAGGCGCGGCGGTGGATAAGCTTCTCCTGCAGGGCGCAACGTCTCGAGCAGAGGGGCTCTGGGGAGCGATGAAGATAGCTGGCTTTACTACGCTCCCGGCGCCCTCTGATGCTCATCCCGTTTCCAATTCGGATTTCAATCAGCCGATCACCGGCGATGGCTTCGATTGGGCTATTAATCAGGTGAAAGGCGTTTCCATTCAGAGAATTATTCCGTACGGTTTGCGAATCAATATGAACGGCCTGGAGCCTGAGTCCTGTCCCTTATTGCGACAGTTTATCCCGGTGCGGAGCGGAACACGGTATCGTTTAACCTGGGATCTGGAAGCAATTGATCAGGCAACCCCCGATGGAATGCGCTGGGAGGTCCACGCAATCACATCTGAAGCCATTGATCCGGAGAACCTTGCACAAACAGCTACCGGGACGGGGTCAACCGGAGGCAATAATTCCGAGATTTTCGAGGTTCCCCCCGGGACCAACGCCGTTGTGATCTCGCTAGGCTATACCCGGCCGCTAGGGGAAACCCGTTTGGAAGGTACGTTCCTCTTAAAAAAAGTGAATGCCTTTGTGATATGACTTAAGCGATGACAGGGCCTTCGGAGACAACTGAAACTAAGCGTTGTCCCTCCTGCGGCAGTGAAGACGTTCGGCCCTCACGGCGAAAAAATATTCTTCAATATCTCTACGAATTACGCGGTCAGAGAAAATATCGCTGCCGTAAATGCCGCCGAAGTTTTTTGGTGGCGCTTTCGCCTCAGGTGAAGCAGACACTTCGTCAGGAAGAGTTGGTACGCAAGAAACGCCGCCGCGGGTGGAAGGCTTTCATCCAGGCTGCCCCTGAGCGCCGTGCTTTGGAGGTACTCCTTTTTATCGGCCTTTTGCTCGTCTTCTTTTATACCCTCAACAAGCTGATCAGGCCGGATGGCAGCGGCATTTTCGGAACGAACTGAATTCGCGGAGCACGGCGTTAACGCGATGCCATTGCGGAGTACTCCTCATAGCTCCCCAGGAAATCGTCGATCTTTCCGTGGTCGAAATGCCAAATGCGTGTCGCTACCTCGTCGATCAGATCTTCGTCGTGCGTGACCAGCAGCACTGTTCCTTCGTACTTCTGGAGCGCTACGTTTAGCGCATTTATTGCTTCCAAGTCGAGGTGGTTCGTCGGCTCGTCGAATACCAGGACGTTCGGTTTCTGAAGCATTAGCTTGCAGAAGATCAGCCGGGCCGCTTCACCTCCCGAAAGTGCGTCTGTCGGCTTGTTCCCTTCCTCGCCGCTAAACAGCATCTGCCCAAGCAGACCCCGGATCTCCTCTCGCGAAGCCTGTGGATCCCAATCGTGGAGCCACTCCGCGACCGTTGTTCCACCACGAATGCTGCCCCGATGGTCCTGCGCGAAATATCCCACCTGCGCTTCATGGCCCCAGATCACCGTGCCGGAATCGATGCCTAGATCCTTATCGTCTACTCCCGGCGCATTCGCAAGTAGGGCCTTCAGCATCGTTGTTTTCCCTGCGCCATTACGACCCATTAGCGCTACTTTTTCACCCCGCTGTAGAGCCGCGGAGAAGTTCACGATCACGTCCAACTTGTCATAGCCTTTGGTGACGTTCTTACACTCCAGGATATGACGCCCCGAAGGCCGCTTCATCTCGAAGCGAATAAACGGCCGTTGGATGTTCGATCTCGCCAGATCCGTTGTCTGAAGCCTTTCGACTTCCTTCTTGCGTGATGTAACCTGGCTCGCTCGTGTGCCCGCGGCGAAACGTGCGATGAACTCGTTCAACTGCGCAATCTTCTTCTCCCGCTGCGCATTTTCTGACTCAATTCGCGTTCGGATCTGTGTCTTTTGCAGAACCATATCGTCATACCCGCCCGGGTAGGTAATGATGGTCTGATAATCGATGTCGGCCGTATGCGTACAAACCCCGTTGAGAAAATGCCGGTCGTGCGAAATGACGATGAGGCTGCCGTCGTAGTGCGTCAGGAAATTCTGCAACCAATGAATTGACTCGAGGTCCAAATAGTTTGTGGGCTCGTCCAGCAGCAATGCTTCGGGGTGCCCGAATAGGGACTGCGCCAGTAAAACGCGAACCTTCTGGCCGCCCTGTAATTCGCTCATTTTGCGCTCGTGCAAAGGCTCCGGAATGTCTAAGCCGTCCAACAGCACCGCCGCATCGCTCTCCGCCGTATAGCCGTCCTCTTCCGAAACGATTCCTTCCAACTCGCCCAGGCGCATTCCATCTTCGTCAGTCAGTTCGGCTTTGCTGTATAGCGTTTCCCGCTCCTCCAACGCCCGCCATAAGGGCATGTTGCCCATGATTACCGTGTCAATAACGCGATACTGGTCGAAGGCGAATTGATCCTGCCGCAAAATTCCAAGTTTTTTCGGCCGAACGACCGTGCCCTTCTGCGGCTCCAGTTCTCCTGAGAGCAGCTTCATAAATGTCGACTTTCCGGCTCCGTTTGGGCCAGTCAACCCGTAGCGCCGCCCGGCCAAAAAGGTGGTGCTGACATCTTCAAACAAAATTTTGGCGCCGTAGCGCATACTGACATTGCTAACGGAAATCATGAGTACAGAAACTTATGTGGGAACTCACATTGTACCGCGATCGCCGTCCTTAACGACTTGCAGAAATGTCCACGGCGTGATCGAGCAGATGAATCCCATTCTCCACGGCTGGGAATTACTTTGCGAAACTCAGTTGATACTTTGCGTCTCTTAAGCGCAGGGTCGAGCTAAAGGTCCGGCGTCGTGTTATGCGAGCCCAACTACGAAGCTCGGGCGTCCGCCAGACGCTTGCGAAGTCCGCGGGTCTCCTTACGGTGGCAGATCAAGCACAACGTCCTCAGATTGGCTAAATCGCACTCGCCGCCGCCTTCGGCTACCGGGAGTATATGGTCGGCATCCCAGAGCGATTTGCGCGCCCGGAGCGCAAACCCTTTGTGCCCGCCTTGCTCGAAGGAGTGAACCCGCTTCAGCCCCCATAGTTCCAGCAGCTTCTGTTTATGAGTCCCACGGGCACGCTTCAAATCCAAATAGGCAACCTCCGCATCGACTCCGCAAAGCGCGCAAACACCCTTATCCCGCTCCAATACGCACTGCCGCAGATAGCCAGAATCAGTGCGCAGCCGCCATTCGTGTACGCACCAGTCCGAGCAAAAAGTGAACCGCCCCGCGGGCACTTCCAGATTGCACCACCGGCAGAGCGCCCGGCCCTGCCGCCCCTTTTCCAAGCTGGCGCGCCCAACACGCCCTCCAGACATATTACGCGCGGTGCTCATCGGAGCGCCCGGCGCAAATGTATGGCTGCGGCGTACAGAGACAAGAACGCCAACGTAAACGGGAAAAGAAGCAGTTGCCCCAGGAGATCGATCCTCAGGCCACCGTACACGCCCATTCGGTTCGCCACCATCGTTCGGGCGATGCGCCAGTGATACCAGTCGAAGAAAAAGAAGTCGCCGTTCTCGTTAACGATCAGCGTCTTGGCCGGAATCCGCAGCGCAATCAGCCATTTCCAGCGAGTCATGATCGGCGTGCCCGAGCAGAGAATGGAGACTGCTGCATAGCGCGTTTGGCATAGCCGCCCGATCAACTTGAATCGCTTCCCGGCGAACTCCAGATCGTGGATTGAGTAGCAAATGCCCCGTTCCGGCTGGAACGCGGGCGGCGCGCTCCCATAGCAGGTCACTACGTCCACCTGCCTGCTCGCCTGTACTTCATAAAGGTGCCGCAGAAACTTATCGGCTAGTTCTCTCGGTCCGCTTTCAACGACCAGAACTTGGTCTAAGGAAGGGAGCCGCCTGGAGAAAATCCCCCGCATAGATCGAGATTCTCTCACACCGACCGGTCACACACCCCAGCAGTAATCCGGGGTGTGCGCACCTGCGGGCTCGTCACTCTCAAGCAACCGCATCAATTCCAACCGCAGTGCGTCGACCAGCGCTCGCCAACTGGCATCAATGACATTATCGGAGATCCCCACCGTGGCCCAACTTCGGCGATGATCGCTCCACTCCACCAATACGCGAACTTTCGATTCGGTTCCACCCTTTGCACCGAGTACACGGACCTTGTAATCTGTTAACCGCACGTCGGCGATCGCTGGGTAGATGGAAGCGAGGCATTGCCGCAGACATACATCCAAGGCGTGCACCGGGCCTTGCCCAACCGCTGTAGACGAATGGACATCTTCCTTCACCAGAAGCGTTACGCCCGCCGTGGTAACTGTCTCGTCACGACCCTGCAGCTTCGTGGAAACTTCGTAACTCACAACGTCGAAAGGATGAAACTCGGGATTGGCAGCCTCGCGGACCAGCAACTCGAACGTGCCCTCGGCAGTCTCAAAATCGTACCCTTGATACTCCATCAGCTTGATGCGCTCCAGCAATTCACGCTTCGCCGTATCGCTCAACCGCTCGCCCAAGCCATGCTGCTTCAGCTTGTAATTCACATTTCCGCGGCCCGAAAGATCGCTCAACAGAACCCTTTGCCGATTGCCCACCATCTCCGGCCGAATGTGTTCATACGTTGCGGAATCTTTCATGACGGCACTCACGTGTACGCCGCCCTTGTGTGCAAAGGCGCTGCTGCCGACAAATGCCTGCTCCCGCCGTAACGGCAGGTTCGCCAATTCCGCTACGAATCGAGCTACTTGCGTCAGGTTCTGAAGGTTGTCGCGGCCGACGGTGGTATGCCCCAGCTTTATTTCGAGGTTTGCCAGGATGGAGCACAGATTCGCATTCCCACAGCGTTCTCCGTAACCATTGATGCAGCCCTGGACGTGCGTTACGCCCGCCTCGACTGCAACCAACGTATTGGCTACAGCCATATCCGAGTCATTGTGAGTGTGTATGCCCAGGACGCCATCAAACCTGGTGCGGACGTCCTCGACGACCTCAACCAATCGCATCGGAAGAGTGCCGCCGTTCGTATCACATAAACACAGAACGTCAGCTCCGGCCTTTTTAGCCGCTTCGAGCGTACGGAGCGCAAAGACCGAGTTGGCATTGTAGCCGTCAAAGAAATGCTCGGCATCGTACACAACCTCGCGGCCATGGGCTTTTAAGTACCCGACCGTATCGGCAATGAGCCGCAGATTCTCCTCTTCCGTAATGCCCAACGCGCGATACACATGGAAGTCCCAAGTCTTCCCGAACAATGAAACAACAGGAGTCTCCGCGCCGAGCAACGCGGCGACGTTCGCGTCCTGTTCCACAGGATTTCGAGCAAATCGGGTGGCGCCGAACGCGGTCAGCTTCGCATGTTGCAGCTTCAGGCTTTTGGCTCGTGCGAAGAACTCTTTGTCCTTGGGGTTCGACCCCGGCCACCCCCCCTCGATATAGTCGATCCCGAGTTCGTCCAACTTCTCCGCGATCAGCAGTTTATCGTCAACCGAGAACGAAACCGCTTCGCCCTGCGTTCCATCACGCAGCGTCGTATCGAAGGTAAAAATCTTCATAAGTCATCGCGTACAACTGAACCGCACCCCTAAACCATCGGCACTCGCGCCGAAAACAAAAGGCCACCGGCTGAGAATTTTCCCCGCCGATGGCCTCCCAAAATCGTGAATTCCAAGAGGTCTCAGGCCGGGCCAGTAATGGCCGTGCTAATGAGAAGTTCACCTTGGAGAAGAATCAGCATGTAGTCTGAAGTACTTACAGTTTACTCTTTTCGGCCGGCAAACGCAAAGAGGACGTGTCTTCAACATTGAGGAAGGATCCGGCATTGCGCGCGATGGTTGCAGCTAAACGAGATCTCATCCTGACCGGCACGGCAAATGGCATCCTATGGCTTGCTGCAGCCGCGCCGCCCGACAATCGTAGTCTCCTGTCTGCTGTCCCGCATGCAAACCAGCAACATCATCCAGAAGATACGAAACGCCTTAGGTGCAGCCGCTTCGGCAAGTTGCGGCCGGTCCTTCTCGTCATGGCAGTTGCTTTGCCCTTTGCTCTCCTGATCTGGGGTATCCGGCGCGTTGCGTACGTTTATACGATACCCTTTGGCGGCGTGCATCTGCAGCGGAGTTTATGCGCAGCGCTTCTAGGCAGCATGGAACTCCTGCGCAGCTGGAATTATCTCAGTGCCGCCTCATTTTTCGCCTGTATAGGGTTCGCTGCTATCTTCGCTGCTGTGCCTGGTTGGCTGTCGCGGTGCGCCAGGTTTCCGAACCTGGTGAATCGGCGCCCTCTCCTATGGCAAAGGCACCCAGCGTCTGGCGGCAACACTGGAATTTTGGGAAACGGCTGGTCATCTCCAGTTTCATGACTACCGTGTCCGCCCAGGCGCAATTCCTGATTTCCGCGGCCTTCCTTTACCTCAAGTCGGCTGGTGTACTGTGCGCCATGATGAATTTCACGCTGCCCCCTCTGCAGGTGATCCAGGCGATTTCTGTTCTTGCTCTGCCGCCGATGGCACGCAAATATGATTTAGCAGATCATGGCAAGCTTCTCCGGGCGGGGCATATCGTCACTTTGGGACTAACAAGCGCACACTGATTTTCGAACTTGCTCTTTTTCTGTCAGTTTACCTGTGTTCTGGTTATTACTGCGCAATGACTAAGTTATTCGGAGTGTGCGGTACTGCAACGAGCACTATCATCAGCTGCGCAGCCACCGCGCTAGTTAGCTACTATATTGCTAAACGGTAGGTTACTGGCTTGTTTCCCATGCGGTCCGCTGTTGATACCTTGGCCGCTTCGAGCTCCGAGTGACTCAATTGCCGCCGTTGGTGCACGTTATAGTCATCGCACTCAATGGCAAGCGTAATTTGGAGTACTGCTTACCTGCGCTCGGTCGCACTGCTTATCCGAATTATCAGATAATCCTCGCCGATAACAGCTTTGTCAACGATGCACCTGAATAGGGAACCGCTCTATCGGAATGGTTGGGTTTGAAATCATTAACGGCCGGGTGAGTATAATCCTGATCTGTCGGTCCCGCGCACTTCGCCTTCTGTTACAATTTCCTACGTTTCCCGGATCGACGGGAGCGCTCCGTTTCGCCCGGCCGAAACTCTTGGCCGGATAAGACGGCGACACGCGTCCACACCTTTGCTCTAATGAGGCGATGACCTCGTTGCCCACTGTTCGCGTCAATCGCAAAGCATCCGATCGAGTCGAATCCGGCCACCCCTGGATCTTTGCGAGTGATGTTCTGGACCGCGGTGAGGCTAAACCAGGCGATGCTGTCCGCGTAATCGATCCCAAGGGCCGGTCGCTAGGAGCGGCGCACTACAGCTCCACATCGCAAATCTCGCTGCGGCTCCTCAGCCGTCACATCGAACCGATCGATGAAGCCTTTCTCCGAACACGTATTCAGGCTGCAATCGCCCATCGGCAACGCGTCGTCTGCGATACCGAGGCATACCGTGTAGTACATGCCGAAGGTGACCTCCTTCCCGGATTGATTGTTGACCGCTACGCCGATTTTCTCGTCGTGCAGTTGCTCGACCAGGGGATGGACCGGCTCACGCCTCTGGTCGTTCAGGTTTTAAATGACCTCTTCGAACCCAAAGCTATCGTGGCTCGTAACGACCTCTCGGTCCGAGCGAAAGAGAATCTGCCGCAGGAGACTCAAGTACTCTCCGGAACCCTCCCAGAATGTGTATCCATTCGGATGCATGGCCTGACCTGGAACGCGGACCTTTTGAGTGGTCAAAAGACAGGTATCTTTCTTGATCAACGTGAGAACTATCTGGCGGTGCGCCGTTACGCTCGGGGGCGGGTGCTCGACTGCTTTACGGCTACGGGTGGCTTTGCCCTACACTGCGCGTCAAGCTGTGAAGACGTCGAGGGCGTCGATAGTTCCGCTTCAACGCTCGATTTAGCGCGCTCAAACGCGGCGTCGAACGGCATCGCGAATGTCGAGTTCCGCCAAGCCGATGTGCTCGATTATCTCCCGGGGTTGATCGCGGCCCGCCGCGCCTTCGATACGGTGATTATCGACCCTCCGGCTTTCACGAAATCGCGATCCGCGCTTGAAGGAGCGGTTCGCGGCTACAAAGAAATCAATCTGCGGGCTCTTCGCCTGCTGGGTCAGGGCGGTATCCTAGTCAGCTGTTCCTGTTCCCACCATATGAGCGAATCTCATCTGCTCGAGATAATAGCCTCCGCCGCTCTGGACTGCGGGAAGCAGTTGCGCGTGCTCGAACGCCGGACACAGGCTCGGGATCACCCAATACTGCTCACAGTACCTGAGACGCACTATCTCAAATGCATCATTTTTGAAGTGCTTTAGCGATGAGGCCGCTTACAACGGGATGTTCCCGTGTTTTTTGCGCGGCATGGTGTCGCTCTTGTTGGCCAGCATGCGAAGCGCCCGTATCACCTTCGGCCGGGTCTCATGTGGCTCAATTACGTCATCGATATAGCCCCGCTCCGCGGCGACAAACGGACTGGCGAACTGGTCTCGGTACTCTTCGATTCTTGCTTGACGGAGTTCTTGGGCGCCATTCGTCGATTGCAGCTCCCGCCGGTACAGAACGTTCACAGCGCCTTCGGGCCCCATCACGGCAATCTCCGCCGTGGGATAAGCGAAGTTCACGTCTGTGCGCAGGTGCTTCGAGCCCATCACGCAGTAAGCGCCGCCATAAGCTTTGCGAGTAATCACGGTGATTTTGGGCACGGTGGCCTCGGCATAGGCATAGAGTAACTTTGCGCCATGGCGAATTATGCCGCCGAACTCCTGCTCTGTACCTGGAAGGAAGCCGGGCACATCTTCAAAGGTCAGAATAGGGATCTGAAACGCGTCGCAGAAGCGCACGAATCGCGCTCCTTTAACCGATGAGTTGATATCCAGGCATCCCGCGAGATGCGCTGGTTGATTAGCAACAATACCGACTGTCTCGCCGCCCATACGCGCAAACCCGACCACGATATTGCGGGCGAAATGCTCTGCGACTTCGAAGAAATAGCCATCGTCGACAACTCGCGTAATAACATCTTTGATGTCGTAGGGCTTATTCGATTCCTCCGGGATCAACGTGTCCAAGTCCGCGTCCTCCCGTCCCTCCGGATCGCGGGACTCTAGCCGTGGAACTCCGTCGAGATTATTCTGTGGCAGGAATTGCATCAACTCACGTATGCCCCGCAAGCACTCTTCATCGTTGGCAGATAGAAATTGAGCCACGCCGCTCACCGCGTTATGGGTCTGCGCACCTCCTAAGTCCTCCTTGCTCACGTCTTCGTGCGTCACGGTTTTGATCACGTCCGGCCCCGTGACGAACATATGACTGGTGCCCTCCACCATGAAGACAAAATCGGTGAGCGCCGGCGAATAGACCGCCCCACCTGCGCATGGCCCCATAATGGCTGAGATTTGCGGCACCACGCCGCTGGCGATGGTATTCCGAAGAAAGATGTCTGCATATCCCGCGAGCGACACCACGCCTTCCTGAATGCGCGCGCCCCCTGAATCGTTCAGCCCGATGATCGGAGCGCCGGTCTTGAGCGCCAGATCCATTACCTTGACGACTTTTAGTGCGTTCGCTTCCGACAGTGAGCCGCCGAAAACCGTGAAGTCCTGGGCGAAGACAAACACGGTCCGTCCGTGGATCAAGCCATGGCCGGTGATGATCCCATCTCCGTCGATGACGGTCTCATCCATGCCGAAATTGCGGCTGCGATGCCGGACCAATTTGTCCAGCTCCTCGAAGCTGCCTTCGTCCAGGAGCAACTCGACGCGCTCGCGGGCCGATAACTTGCCTTCTCGATGCTGGCGTTCTCGCCGCTCGGCGCCCCCGCCCTCTTCTGCTCTCGCGTGCCTCCGCCGCACTTCCTCCAGCCGGTTCGTGCTCATGATGTCCCGGTCACATCATAGCGGCCCGATCTTACTGCTTCCAGAGCCAGCCGCCCGGCCAATAGGTGGCGCTGATCGAGATCGAACTCCGGTTGTAGGGCGTTCGTGCCTCTTCGCGCCGGAACTCCGGATGGCGCTTGATGAACGCATCCACGGCGGTGATTGGGTTGTCCTCAACCCAGGTAGGATGGCCGCCCGGCACATCAGCCAGATCCTTCATCACACCGTCCTCGACGACCATGCACGAGCCCGGAGTGACGAGTGGCGCGTAAGCTTCCAGCTCTCTTGCAACATGGGCGGCGCTGTGGTCGGAGTCTAAAACGACGAGGACCGATTTGTCCCCCTCGCCTAACAGGGCACGCACCGCTTGCAATGTTTCCGGGGCGGCTGAGTCGCCCTCGATGATGCTGATTCGACTGGCGAGCGGGTGAGTTGCCATGGTCTGACGTGCATCGTCCCTCAACTCCTTCTCCACGCCAATCACGCGGCCTTTGCGCAGCGCCTCACAAATAGAAGCCGCAAACAGCAGCGATCCACCGCAGAAGACGCCGGTCTCCACGACAAAATCCGGCCGCACAAGATAGAACGCCTCCTGCAGTCGGATCAAATCTTCCGGCAGTTGCAAGATTGGGATACCCATCCATAGGAACCGATGATAGTAGTCGAGGGCCCATCCGACTCGCATCCATTGGCGTTCGATTGCCGAAAACGCTTCCGGACTGAATAAAGGGAGTTCGCGCCGCTCAGCGTCATTCTCTATGAGAACCGACGCCTTGCTGGTGTCGATGATTATCTTCAATTCGATATTGTATTCCGATAGGTAATCGGGTGATCGGCAGCCCAGTCATTCTTCGGTCTCAAATTAAATTGCAATTCCGCGCATTCATATTTGCATGCTAGTCTCAACCAGAACTCCGGCGCGCGTACGATGGACTTGTACAATTTGAAGGCGCAATATGGCCGGGCAGGTGGATGCGCGGGTCGAATTCTAGATCTAGACTGCCGCAGTCCTTACGTTTGGGGCAGACATCGTTATCGCCCTCGGCGCGGATGCTGATTCAAGCACTATCAAAAGCACCGTGATCCACAACGCATCCGCCATCAATAAGTGAATGAGCTGCATCCATACAGGCGCGAGCAGAGCGATATTAAGGGTGCCGATAAACACCTGAAGCAGCGTCACTGTGAGGACGCGAGTAGCGGCGGTGCGCGAGGGACCGGAACTAGAGCCGCTCTGGAGCGTGCCTACTGCTGCCCAAAGCAAGTACGCCGCTCCAAGGATCGCGATGACTGGGTGAACCATGCGCAAACGCAGCAACATGCTGGAGGCGTTGGAGAAATCCTGCTGCATCCCCGCAGTCAAGGAGGTGGCCGGGAAAAGCGTATCGCCCAAAGCGGCAATACCGCCCGTGATACAGACCAAGAGAGCGACGGGAAGCGCTCCTTTAACTAGCGCGGGCGCACTGCCGAAGAGAAGGCGATCCGCTCCGGTAGAGGCAAGCCATGCCGTAATGGTCAGGGCCGAGAGCAGCAGCAGGGTGTTTGTGAGATGTGCCGAAAGATAAATCGCGCGACCTACGGAAGCGTCGCTCGCCACATAGCGGAACAGCACCAGCCCTGCGCCTAGCAGGGCTTCGATAACGAGAAAGATCAGTGTCAGGACAGAGTGGCGGCGAACCGTATGCGCGCGCGGGTAAACGGAGAAAGCCCAGATGACAAGCCCAATGACTAGCGGAGTATCAAGCCCGGTCATCACGCGATGCGTGAACTCAACGATGGTCTTAGTGGCGGCGGCGTGGGGAATCACGTCCCCGTTACAGAAGGGCCAATGCGCACCGCAACCGTCGCCTGAAAAGGATGCTCGCACATATGCGCCCCAGATGATGACCAATATGTTAAACACCAGCACGCTCCAGGCGAATGCCGCGAAGCGCCGCTGCGACTGCGTAACCATGTGAACCTCTACTTCCTACTATTTCGCAAAAACGCGACCTTCAAAATGGCAGCCACGCTGCACACTTCCGTAATGCGCCCATCCATAACCATCCGGACTGCCTCATCGAACGGCTGCCACTGAACTACGATGTCTTCCTCTGGGTCTAAATTCATTTCCGTCGTCGAAAGCCCGGTGGCCCAATAGAGAGTCTGTACGTCGTCGGTAACACCATTGCAAACGTCTACGGGGCCGATGCACTTCCATCGTTGTGCAAGCAGGCCGGCCTCTTCTGCCAGTTCCCGTTTGGCAACCGCCAGCATATCGGCTTCGCCCGGTTGCGATCCGCCGCGCGGAATTTCGATCGAATGATGGGCAGGAGCGTACCGCCATTGCTCAACTAGAACGATCCGGTCGTTCTCGTCTGTTGCCACCATGCCCACCGATGGTCGAATTTCCACCACTCCGTAAAGCCCGGGTTGGCCATCCGGGCGGAGTACCAGATCTTCACGTACGCGAATCCATGGATTCTGATATGTGACGCGCGAGGACTGAGTGAGCCACGGATTCGTGGGCATAGCTATGCTCCCTCCGCGCAGATGCCGGCCAGAACGTCCAAGTCGACATTTCCTCCCGAAAGAAGGACACCGACCGATTTCAGCCCGGCCGGGATCTTCCTGTGCAGGACGGCCGCGGCGGCCACGGCCCCACTTGGTTCCACTAGCAGTTTCATGCGGCTTAAGAGAAAGCGCATGGTCGCCTTGATCTCCTCCTCTGAGACCAGCACCACACCGCTTGATAATTGCTTAACAATCGGGAAGGTAATCTGGCCGGGAATTTGTGTGCGAAGTCCATCGGCGATCGTCGGCGGAGGAGGAATGCCTGTGCGCTCGCCGCGTTGTAGTGACAGGCTCCAGTCGTTGGCCAACTCCGGTTCCACGCCGTAGACACTCATGTTGGGCTGAGCAGCCTTGGTCACGATCAGTGTGCCGGATAGTAATCCGCCGCCGCCGAGACACACGAACACCGCATCGAGATCCGGCACGTCTCCCAGCAGCTCCAATGCAGCCGTACCTTGGCCGGCAATGATCCAGGGGTGATCGTAAGAAGGTAGAACGACTGCGCCCGTTTCGTCGGCAATGCGCCCTGCGATCTCTTCGCGGTTTTCCCGCTGCCGGTCGAAGTGTACAATCTTTGGACCATACGCTTGAGTCGACGCAAGTTTGGCCTTCGGTGCGTCGGTAGGCATGACGATAGTGGCTTGCACACCCGTATGCGCGGCGGCGATTGCGACCGCCTGCGCGTGATTTCCAGACGAATAAGTGACCACGCCGCGCGCGCGTTCAGCCGGGCTGAGAGACATGATGAAGTTCGCGGCGCCGCGAATCTTAAACGAGCCTCCCCGCTGCAGGTTCTCGCACTTAAAATACGCTTCGACCCCCGCGGCCTCGTTGAAGTGCCGCGATGTTTCGACCGGCGTCTGGTGAGCCAATTCCTCAACGCGCCTCGATGCCGCGACCACATCCTCGAAAGTGACAGCCTGAGTGGAAGCGCTGCTCACCTCCATCAATAGCCCGCCTTCTTGTCTACCAACGGCTCCAACGGTTCGCCCTTTTGATACCGGTGGAAGTTTTCGACAAACCGAAGAACGGCGAGATCCAGCCAATCCGGGTCGCGCGTGTGGTCGGCGCTGTGCGGTGAAATAAGCACGTTTGGCATGTCCCAGAAGGGGTGATCGGAGGGCAATGGCTCATGTTCGAAGACGTCCAGCGCGGCGGCAGCAATTCGTTTTTCCTGCAGCGCCCGAATCAGCGCGGCCTCGTCGATAACGGGGCCGCGGCCCACATTGATGACGATGGCGGTCGGCTTCATCGCCTTAAACGCTTCGTCGTTGATCATGTGGTGTGTCTCCGGTGTGTTGGGAGCGGCGGCCACCAGCACATCGACGGCGGCCAACATGTTGTGTAGGTCCGCCGGACCGAAGGCTTTGTCGATGATGGGGTCCGAAGCCGACTTCTCGGGGCGGCGGCGCAGAGCATAGATCTTGAGACCGAGAGCCTTTGCAAGAATGGCACATTCGCGCCCGATCTCGCCGTAGCCAACTACGCCCATGATGCGGCCGGTCAGCCAATCGATATCGAACGGCTCCCAGTTATGGGCTCGCTTGTTCTCCGTCAACCGGGCGACCTGTTTATAGAAGTAGAGCATGCCGAGAACCGAGAACTCAGCCAGCGAGCGCTTGAACACGCCCCGCGCGTTTGTCACCGGCACTGGGCTCTCAATCAGCTCGGGGAAGAGAAGATTTTCCACGCCCGCCGAAAGCGAGTGAACCCATTTCACGTTCTTCGCCAGCGGCCAGAGATCGCGCAACGAGATGGTTTTGCCGGTCAGGCCGGAACTAAGGATGATCTCAGCACGGGGAAGGAATTCGCGGATGACTTCGGGATCGCGGCTGATGCAGAAATTGCCCTCATCCAGGATCGGTTTCAGTCCGCGCAGCGCATAGTGGTCCGGCGGAAAAATCGCGAGCACGTTGGGCTTATTCATGAAACTGTGAATACGAATTAAGATGGCGTGCAACCGGCGCGTTCAGGCGCGATGCAGCTTAAATGTTCAGTTTAACGGATGCAATGGACCGCTATACCGCTTCGGCCAAGCGGTCGAGCAGTTGGCGGGCCGCTCCCTGGCTCGCTGACTTTTTCGACGTGCCCGAGGCGCGGCCGATTTGGCCATCGCCAACGCGCACCTCTACTGTGAAGACTTTGGCGTGCTCCGGTCCGCTCGATTCCACGATGACGTAACGCGGCGCAGGCAGACCAAGGGCTTGCGTCCGCTCCTGCAAAACACTCTTGAAGTTGAGCGCGTCGATCGATTCCACATCCTCGGAATTGTCGAGGATCTGCAGCACATGCTTGTCGATGAATGTTCGAACTGCTTCAATTCCGCCATCGATATGCACCGCCGCGATAACCGCTTCGAGGGCATTGGCAAGCACGGTTTTGCGCTCACGCCCGCCATTTCGATCTTCGCCTTTGCCCAACAGGAGGTACTCGCCCAAACCGATCTCCAAAGCGCAACGGTGAAGGTGTGTCGCGCTAACCAAGTGCGCCTTCCACTTCGATAGGGATCCCTCGCGCGCCGAAGGGTGACGCAGAAACAGCCTTTCGCTGACGATAAAGCCGAGAATCGAATCTCCCAGAAATTCCAGTTGCTCGTTATCGCCGGTCTCTGGGATAGGGCTGGTACGTTCGCTCAACCAAGAGCGATGCGTCAGGGCCCTTAGCAAGAGTTCTTGGTGACGGAAACGGTATCCAAATTTTTCTTCCAAGGACCCGATCGAGGAGTTCATGGCGGCCGGCCGCAATCACTTCGCCTTCATTTTTGTTGCGACGTCTTTCTGTTGTTGAGCGAACTGCTTAACCGGCGCCGACGCGTCGTTCATGGCCAGTACCTTATCAGCCGTAGTAATGGCGTCGTCATATTGCTTGCTGTCGACATAAATTTTCGAAAGACGGGCATAGGTTACAGGGTCCAGCCGGGCGGCTTCCGAAATCGCCAACTTGAAATCGTCTACGGCTTCGGGATAATTTTTGTTCAGCGCGGCTGCCTGGCCTAGCGCTTCATGCGCCTGCGCCATGAAATCCTTCTTGAAATCGGGCCATTGGTCCGCTGGAATGCCGACTGGAGCGGCGGTAGCTGCCTTCGTAAGTTCCAGCGCCTTATTGGCATAGTCGGTGACCTTCTTCAGACTCTGGTCTTTGTCTAAGTCGTTTTCACGCGTATGCCCAACAATCGATTGCGCCAAAGTTACGCGGACCGGGATATTATTCGGATCGGCTTGGAGCGTGCGTTCGCCCCAAATGACCGTTTGCTCGTAATTGCCTTCACGACTCGCCGCATCGGTGGCCATGTTTAAGAGCTGCACCTTGAACTGAGTGTCGGCGAAGGTTTCGAGAACGTACTGAATGTCCTTGAGCTCCTGGTCTATGTTGTTCTGCTGCGCATCGGTCTGCACCTTCATCAGCGCGTCCCGCTCTTTCGGGGACTTCGGTTGCGGCTGCTGCGCCAGCACCGGGAGGGAGGCGGCTAGAGCCACGCCCGATAACACTGCGATCGATTTAATGTTCATTTACTTGAACTCCTGTAGAAGATGTAGTCCTCACGCCGTTTTCAGCCGCCTCACGAGCTTGGGCGGAAGTGCCTTCGATGGCCAGAGCGAGTTTGAATTGTTCGTTAGCTTTGTTCAGGTCGCCGGAGAGATAACGAATGCGGCCTAAATAGATGTGCGACCAAGCGGTTATGGTCGGGTCGGGATTGGCGTCAATGGTGCGTTGAAACAGCTGTATGGCTTGGCCCATACGTCGTTGCTGAACGGCGCACCGCGCCAATCCATAGGTAGCGCGAGCCTGCAGAATCTTATCGTCGGTCTGTTCGTAAACCTTCTTGAAAGCTCTCTCGGCCTGATCGAAGTCCTTTTGTTCGTAGAATCCTTCAGCAGTCTCGAGTGACTGTTCGGCAGGCGGCAACTGGAGAGTAGTCGGTGGTGCGATAACCTTCGGCGCAACGGATTGTACAAATTCCACCCTGCGGAGGCGCTTCTCTTCCTTGTGAACGTCAATTCCCTCGATCAGATCCGGATAGTAGACGCGCATAGCCGTGTCCTGCTTCTCGTATTGCGTCAGCAGATCGGCAAAGGCCGCCGTCAGAATGAAGCCTTCACGCATTGATTGATCTACATATGCCTGCCTCTTGTCTGCGCCGGCGTGCATAAGGCGGCTGTCAATCGCTTTGATCAAACACTTGGTAACCAGCAGCGAAAAATTGTCTTTATAGGCCAGGTCTAGAGCGGGCGCGTTATCGGCGAATGGTTCTAGCACCTTCTTTTTCTGGGCGATCGCAACGCTCGCTTTAAAAGTCAAAGGGTCCAGCAGGTAAGCAAGGTACGCATCCCGGATTTCGTCGACTACAGGGTGACTCGTGGGCGTGATGACGACGAAATAGTCGTTGCTGTAACTACGCACCTGAACCTGATCGGGGGCGCCGAGCAAGTCAAGATAGATGCGAAAGCTTCGGCCATTGTAGCCGCTGGTGGGATTCCGCAGATAACCATTCGCCTCAAACAGTGAGTTGATCACCGGCTCCTGGTACTCGCCTATCGCTGAGTTGTACGCCGCCTGCGACCGCTTCCAAAGATCTTCCAGATTTGCTTCCTTATAGAAGGTCGCCAATAAGGGTCCGAAGCCGTTCAACGCCTGAACTTCGGGCGGAGCTTCGATTCGTGGCGCAAAACTAGGCGGCCCGTCGACGGCCATGGCGAAGGAAATGTACTGACTCAGGTTGTTGGTCGCGTTCGGCTTCAGGTGCGCCGCATAGAATTCTTTGAGCTCGGGAAGGCAGGGGATCTTGCGTTTGGCCAACTCGTCGCGAACTTGCCTACGTAGCTGGAAGCGCTCATTTAACGGAGAATCGAGGCCGGCATCGTAGCCGGCGGCATTAATCGCGGCCAAGGTCGAGAACAGAGCAAGACTGACGCCGAATTGGTTCTCCCCAGGAGCAGTAACTTGCGCTTTTAGAGAAGGGACGGCCTCGCCTACCAACAGGAGGCAAGCGGCGAGGGCATGGGTGGAAACACGGCAACTCAAGGCAATACCTGGCTCAGCCCTCAGTTTAGCCCAGTGCTGCGCCTTGGCGGCATCGGAAACGATCCGCCGAGTACTCTCACCTGGCGTGTGGATTTTGTGATGAGCGACCAGCCATTTCGGCTGGTGCAGTGGCGGCCCCGCCCCGCTACAATCGGACCGTGGCGAAAATTCTGATGGTTGCCTCCGAAGCGGCCCCGTACGCAAAAACGGGCGGGTTAGCGGACGTATTATCCGCTTTGCCGAAAGCCTTGGTGCGCGCCGGTGAAGAAGTAGCCGTTGTCTTGCCTTTCTACCGCAACACTGCGGTTTCCAAGCCGCACCTGGTCTATGAGCGGCTCGCTTTTGGACTCGGGCCATTCCGTTATTCCGCCAATATCCTTGAGAAAGTCGAGGCCGGCGTGCGCTATTTGTTTGTGCAGATTCCCGAGCTCTACGATCGTGCGCCCCTCTACGGCGAGGCGGATGACCACCTTCGGTTCGGAGCGCTTTGCCAGACGGCCCTGGGCGTTGCGCGTCACGTGTTCGCGCCACACATTATCCATGGCCATGACTGGCAAGCCGGCCTTCTGCCGGTGCTCCTGAAGGATTCCTATGCGCGCCACCCGGCCTATCTCGGCATCAAAACCGTTTTGACCATCCATAACTTGGGTTATCAGGGACAGTTCCCCATCAGCGCTCTGGCCGACCTCGGGCTCCCGCGCCGGCTGTACGACAGCGGAATGCTGGAATTTCATGGAGGAGTGAACTTCCTCAAGGGTGGCCTGATGGCCAGCGACAGATTGAGCACAGTCAGCCGCCGCTATGCGCAGGAGATTCAGACGCCCGAGTTTGGGTTCGGCCTGGAAGGTCTTCTACGAGCCAGAAGCAATGCGCTGGTTGGCATTCTGAACGGAGCCGACTACAGCGCCTGGAATCCGGCTAAGGACCCGTTGATCCCGGCGCACTTCGATGTCCACGACCTAAGCGGTAAGGCGGTTTGCAAGCGCGCTTTACTTGCGGAAGCGGGACTCGGGGACGCGAGGGTCGGCAAGCCGTTGATTGGCGTGGTCTCACGCTTCGCCAGCCAGAAAGGGTTCGACCTTCTAATGCAAGTCCCGCGTGAAGTCGCAGCCGAAGACGTCACCCTGGTCGTGCTCGGATCAGGCGACCAGCGCTACGAAGACTTTTTCCGCTGGTACCAGTCTGCATACCCCGACCGAGTCTCGGTCAAGATCGGCTACGACGACGGTTTTGCTCACCGCATCGAGGCGGGATCGGACATGTTCCTTATGCCGAGCCGCTATGAACCCTGCGGTTTGAATCAGATTTACAGCATGCGCTACGGAACTCTGCCCCTGGTACATGCGACCGGCGGCCTGGATGATACGGTGGATGCACATTCCGGATTCAAGTTCTGGGGCACAACTCCCCACGAGCTGCTAGAGTGTATCCGAGCGGCTTTGCGAGTATACGGAACGCCCCGATGGAGGGTCATGATATCCGGCGCCATGCAGCGGGATTTCTCGTGGCAGGCTGTCGCCCCCCGGTACATAGCCCTCTACCGCGATCTGATGGCAACAGGTTGAGACGAGATGAGTTAGCTTAGTATAGAACCTGGGGCGAGCTAAACCGGTCTTGAATCCTTTTCGCCCCTAAAGACATCTACTAGCAGGGAGAAAAAAGTAAACACTATGGCAGGCAGCAACACACTGACCTTTACCGATTCCAGCTTCGATACCGACGTTCTGAGTTCGGATGTGCCGGTACTTGTGGATTTCTGGGCGGAATGGTGTGGACCGTGCCGCATGATGGGTCCGACCGTGGACCAGGTAGCATCCGATTATAACGGCAAGGTTAAGGTAGGTAAGCTGGACGTGGATTCGAACCAGCAAACCGCTATGCGTTACGGGATTCGTGGCATCCCGACCCTATTGCTGTTCAAGGGCGGCAAGATTGTCGACCAGAAGGTTGGGGCGATCGGAAAACCCGAATTCCAGAAAATGCTTGACGCACACGTAGAAGTAACCAAGTAAGCCCAGGAAGAGAACTCGTTTTCGAACAACCCGCCGGCGCGGAAGTACCGTTTCCGGCGGGTTTTTGCGTTCACTAGGTCCTTCATTTGGGTGCTACGCTGTGGGCATGCAACGGCTGGTCCTCAGGGCGCTCGCGTTTGCCCTGTTATGCGCTCCAGCTTGGGCTCAAGGATCGGACGCGCTTCACGTTGCCGCCACCACGGGGCGCGTGGACGACGCCAAACGCCTGATTGCGGCTGGCATAGACGTCAACGCGCGCGATGACTTCGGCCGGACCGCTCTGCATGATGCCGTTTGGGCCGGTAACACGGATGTCGTAAAGTTGCTGCTCGCCTCCGGAGCTGATGTCAATGCGCGCCACTCGGAAGCGGGTTCCACGCCCCTGGACTATGCAGTCCTGACACACCGTCCGGCACTCGTCAAACTGCTGTTGAGTGCCGGAGCCCGCGTGGACGTATTGAATAACAAGGGCGAAGCGGCTCTTAATATTGCCGCGGCGCAGGGTGATCCACAGATCGTGGAATTACTACTGGCGGCCCATGCCCCCTTAGAGTCCGCTGACAAAAGCGGCATTACTCCCCTGGATGATGCAGTCTTGCATGGCCAATCCGCGGTAATGGCTCTTCTGCTGAGCCACGGAGCCGACCCGAAACGGGTGCATGCCATTGATGGACGAGGACCTCTTGATGAGGCTGCCCTCAAAGGCTTCGATGGGCTGATAAAGCCCCTGATCGATGCCGGTGCGGACCCCACGCAACGCGACCGCTACGGCCAGACACCGCTCGATATCGCGCTCGCATACAAGAACGGCAACGTTGTAGCCGTGTTGTTGCAGGTTGGGGCGCATCTGAAGGAATCGCAAGCCGCCGCTGAAGAGGCGATGGAAACCGCCACTCTTCGCGGGCAATCCGAGCTTGCCGCCATCCTGATTAAAAGCGGCCTCGACATTAATAAGACCACCGCTGCCGGATCAACTTATCTAAACGATGCGGCGCTGAAGGGGCAGAAAAAGATCGTCCAATTACTCCTCGATCACGGTGCGCGGATTGATTCCATGAATCAGGACGGGGGCACGCCTCTGCACGATGCGGCCTTAAGCGGCAGCGTGGACGTGGTACGGATTCTGCTGGACCGCGGTGCGGATGTCAATGCCAGAAATAAAGAGTCGGGCGCGACACCCCTGATGGTTGCAGCCTCTATGGGCAGGACGGCGGTTGTGGCAATGCTGTTAAAAAGCGGGGCCGATCCGCTACGCAAGGATCTTCAGGGGCATACGGCGCTCGATCGGGCCCGGGAATCGGACTCCGCCGATACGCTGAAGCTACTTCAGAGCGCCCAAAGCCCTGGCTCTCCTGACCGCTCCCGCTGAAGATCATCGTCTGCGGACTTTTCTTTCATTTTTCGGTTAAGGCCCTAGGTCTTCCACGCCGATATAAGTAATGAGGCGGCGTTAGTGGCGCGATAAGCGCCTTTTTAAATCAAGCGCGTCTGCCGGGAGCAACTTTTGGGACGAGAACAACAGGCAATCCGAATTTTAATCGCTGACGAGCAAGGACTCTTCCGCTATGGTCTCCGGGCGCTGCTGTCCGCTGAGGCGGATCTGATAGTGGCTGGCGAGGCTTCGGACGCCGAGGCTATAGTACCGGCGGTCGAGAGACTGCTGCCCGACGTCCTGGTTGTGGACTTGGCGTTGGCAACCGGCTCTCACGCACAGATCGCTCTTGCTTCCCGGCAGGCCCATCCACCTATGGCGATTCTGTTTACCACGCGCGAGGACGGGCCGGAGCAGTTGGAAGCGGCGATGGCCGTAGGCGCCCGCGGCTACATGCTGCGCGGCAGTACGCCCGCCCAATTCGTAACCGCAGTTCGTAGCGTGGGCTCCGGGGCAAGTCGGCTCAATCCCCAGAGTTTGTCGCAACACATGGCTGATCTCCAAGCGCTGTCCCGCTCGCATCAGCTATTTTCGCGTGGAACCGCTCTAACCCAGCGCGAAACCGAGATCCTGAAGATACTTGCCGAAGGACAAACCGTTCGCGAAGTGGCGTCGGCCCTGCAACTCAGTTTGAAAACGGTCGAAGCGCATAAGCTTAATCTCATGCGCAAGCTCAACATTCACAATCGTGCAGCCCTGATCGACTATGCTGTCAGCCAGGGACTTGTCACAGCTCCGTCCTCCGTTTCTTTGACCAAAGAATAGTTCTTTCAGAGTACAGACGATAGTCCAAAAATTTCTGAGCTGCACGGCATACCGGAGAAATCCTGGTGCGCCTCCGGACGCCTGACCGGCACTCTAATTTGTAGTAACCTCAACTACGGCATCGCCGTTCTTCCAGTAGGCGCCTTGCGAGGACCCATTGAACGCTCAATCCACACTCAAGCAGATTGGTATAGGGAAACCATCGGTACTGCGTTAGAGATCCTTAATACCGGCGTGAATTTTATGGTGATAGACTGAGGTAGGTATCGGTTTTGCCGGGCGCGGGTATATTGCTTGCAACGACGGATTATCTCCGTGCGTCTGAGAATATGAAAATTTGTAATCCGGTGGACTCGGATTCCGTCGAATTGTAGTAATCAAAACATGGGAACTGAGAGGGAGTACATGGAGCATCCACAAACGCCCGATGCCCATCTGAACGGGCTTTTTGCCCCGGTAATGGTCGAAGAGCCGTGGTTTAAATCGGTTCTTCGCAATATCCGTGAAGCCATAAACCCTCCGAAGCTCCCGCCGTTGGAGTTGACGTCGAAGCCTATCGAAGGGGTCGATTTCGGTGGCATGGGCCAAATGGAACAGTCCTGGTTCCAAGGCTTCATTGCAAATATACGTGATCTGATCCATCCGCCCAAGCTTCCTCCGCTCGAAGTAACGTCGAAGCCGGTGGAAGTCGGGACGATCTGGGGTGCTTACAAGGGCAATCAGGGCCGGTGGACGGCTGTTTCCTTTTTGGGGTACGTCGCTCTAATCGCCTTGACGCTTGTGATTTTCCAGACGCCGGCGGTCCAGAAGAAGGTTCAGGACGCCGTACATTTGGTCTATCAGCTTCCTGCGTACAAACCGAAGCTTCCGCCAGCTAAGCAACAAGCAGGCGGCGGCGGTGGCGGTGGCCAGAAAATGCCGACGCCCGTAAGCAAGGGTGCGCCTCCTAAACCTGCTCCGAAACAGTTCGTAATTCCCGATCTCGTCCATACCCCAACTCCCAAGTTGCCAGTCGTTCCGACGATCAACGCCATCGCTCCTCCTCTCATGGCCGATAATTACGGCGATCCGCTCGCGCATAGCACCCTGCTATCCGGAGGCCCCGGCACGGTGGGGCTTGGTAACGGGCATGGTGGCGGTATCGGGAACGGTGATGGAAACGGCTATGGCCCTGGCCATGGTGGCGGTCAGGGTGGCGGCGCGTATCGTATCGGTGGCGATGTTTCCGCTCCCCAAATTATTTCGAAGATCGAACCTGAGTACTCGGAAGAAGCCCGTAAAGCTAAGTACTCGGGCTCCGTCTTGCTCTCGATCGTAGTCGATGAGCATGGTCTCCCCCGCGATATCAAGGTCATCCGGCCGCTCGGGTTAGGTCTCGACGAAAAAGCCGTTGAAGCGGTCGCCAAATGGCGCTTCATTCCGGGCCGCAAGGGCGGAGCTCCGGTTGCCACGCAGGCTCAAGTGGAAGTCAACTTCCGATTGCTATAGACCTTCACCTAGAATTCATTTGCTCGTAGAGCCCGGCATTCCGGGCATGGGCATATCTTTCGCAAGTGATCGAAGGAGTAGATGCCCGTACTATGCCCGTCATTCCAGTGGATTCGAATGGCATAGCTGCCTACCGGCTCAACGGAATCCATGCGAAGCGCCGGTTTGTACATCGGGAATAATTGCGGCTTGGAGTAGTTCGACCGTTGCGGATCCGTTCCGTGCGCTCCCGTGCAACTCGCGCAGGGGCACTCGTCCCGCAGATATGCCAGGGTATAGTCGCTATGGTGCTGATCCATCCAGTCGATCTTCACTCCGGTCGACTTTGAGATCGCGATATGCTCGGGCTCAGTTCGAACCGATTGAGACTGCTCTGTCATTTTGTCCTTTACTACTTACGAAACCGGCGTCTGTTGAACACGCTCGATATCGCGCACGCCGGGAATGCGGCGGAACGCGCTGATTACCCTCTCTAGCTGCTTCTTATCGCGGATATCGATGGTAACGTCGACGATCGCGCTGTCATCCGTTCGGGCCTGATCACCGCGCGCCTCCAGGCTGCGAATGTTGCTGGATTCGCTGAACAGGATCGATGTCAGTTGGTTCAGAATGCCCGGGCGGTCATCCGTGTAAATCATCACTTTCACCGGCAGCGGATCGCTTGCGCTGCGAGCCCATTCGACATCGATCTTCCGCTCCGCCTCATACATCAAGTTCTGCACATTGGGACACTGCACGGAATGTACGGCAATCCCTTTGCCTCGCGTGATGTATCCGACGATTTGTTCACCACGGATCGGATTGCAGCACTTTGCGCGATAGACCATTACGTCATCTACACCCTTGACGTGAATCGTCAGATCCCTATCGTTCAGTAACGAAGCGGACCCTTGCTGCGGGGCTGGCCGGGATGGAGGCGGTATCGGTATTTCGGCCTTACCGGCATCGTCTGGAGCTACCTTTTGCAGCACCTGGCGAGCGGAAAACTTGCCATAGCCAAGAGCCGCATAAAGGTCCTCTGTTTTGCTGACGCCGTATTCCGACGCCACCACTTCCAGATCGTCGCGCGAAATACGACCCAGGTTCACGCCCAGACGGCGAGCCTCTTTCTCGAGGGATTTCTGGCCGATTTCGACCGCCTTCGCTCGCTCCGTCGCATTGATGACATGCTTGATCCGATTGCGCGCGCGAGACGTCCGGACCACTGCCAGCCAATCCTTGCTGGGCTCATGACCGGCTTGTGTCAGGATCTCCACGACGTCGCCGTTTTTGAGCATGTACTTCAGAGGTTTGATGGCGCCGTTCACCTTCGCACCGACACAGGTATTGCCGACGTCGCTATGCACCGCATACGCAAAATCGATCGGCGTGGCGCCGCGCGGCAGCACGATTACGCGCCCCAGCGGTGTAAACGTGTAGACTTCCTCCGGATACAGGTCCACTTTCAAAGTGGAGAGGAAGTCGCCCGGATCGCGCATTTCCCGCTGCCACTCGACCAATTGCCGCAGCCAGGCGATGCGCTGGTCCTCCGCGCCCGGTCCTTTGCGCCCTTCTTTGTACTTCCAATGCGCCGCAATGCCTTCTTCGGCGATGCGATGCATCTCTTCCGTCCTGATCTGCACTTCAAATGCCGCTCCGCCGGGCCCAATCACCGACGTATGCAGCGACTGGTATAAATTAGGCCGTGGTATGGCAATAAAATCCTTAATGCGGCCGGGTATAGGATGCCATTCGTTGTGGATCACGCCCAAAGCTGCATAGCAACTTTTGACTGAATCGGTGATGATGCGTACGGCCAGCAGATCGTAGACCTGATCGAGCGCAATACGCTGCCGTTTCAGCTTGAGATAGACCGAATAGGCCCGCTTTACCCGCCCGTGCACCCGCGCCGGAACGTTCTCGCGTGCCAGCTTCTGTTCAATCTGCGTCTGTATCTGACGTAGGCAGTCCTCGTTCTGCTCACGTTTCGATTCGATCTCCCGCTTTAGCTCCGACCACGCTTCCGGCTCCAGCGTCTGGAAGCAGAGGTCTTCCAGTTCGCCGCGGATTTTACCCATTCCGAGCCGGTGGGCGATAGGCGCATAAATATCAATTGTTTCCTGTGCGATCCGTTCCTGCCGCTCCCTAGGCAGCGAGGCGATCGTACGCATGTTATGCAGGCGATCCGCCAACTTAACGATGATCACGCGGATGTCGCCGGTCATGGCCAGCAGCATCTTGCGCAGACTCTCCGCCTGCCGATCTTCGCGATTGGCGAGGCTAATCCGGCTCAATTTGGTCACGCCGTCGACACAACGGGCCACATCGTCGCCGAACCGTTCTTTGATTTCCTCCAGCTTCACGCTGGTGTCTTCCACGATGTCGTGCAGAAGGCCGGTTTCCAGGCAGACCAAGTCCATTTGCATGTCCGCCAGCAGGTGCGTGACCGCCAGCGGATGCATCATGTAGGGCTCGCCCGACTGGCGTTTCTGGTTCTTGTGGAACTCGGCGGCAAAGCGATAGGCACGCTCAAAACCGCTCAGATCTTCGTTTGGCCGAAGCGCGCGAACCTTCGCTTCCAAGCTCTGGTAGAGCTCTTCCACGGGCGGCGGGGCCGTAAGACTGGTGGACATCGGGGACGTATTACTAGGGTAGAACAAGCCCTCGCGAACGCGCCGGCAATGCCAGCGCAATGATCGGTGGAGACTTAGTTGACCTGTAAGCTACCTAACTGTTTGATGCTAAGATCGAAGAATTGTCGCTGCTGAAATCAGTGGCCCGCGCTGGCTTGCACGGCCTTGGGGGCATTCAGGCATTCCGCACGTTGACACGCGACGCAGTGCGGATTCTCATGTACCACAATTTCCCGCGCGACGCCGCCGTCCTGCGCGCTCAATGTGAACACCTGGTGCGCTATTACCGTCCGGTTGCAATGAAGCAGGTGGCCGCCGCGCTGCATGGCGGCGAGCCGCTGCCGGCACGAGCTGTCGCGATCACCGTGGACGACGGTTATCGCGATTTTCTGTTGTACGCCCATCCGGTATTGCGGGAATTTGGAATCCCTGCAACTGTCTTCCTGGTCAGCGACTTTATCGATGGCAGATCGATGCTTTGGTGGGACCGCTTGGCCTATGCGTTCCGTGAAACCACGCGTGACAAAGTTGCCTTCGCCGTAAATGGCGCTCGGCGCACCATCGAGATTGATCGAAGGCGACCGCTCGAGCAGTCCCGCTTAATTGTTGGCGAATTGAAAAAGCTGCCGAATGCCGAACGAACGAAGACGATCGATGAGGTGATTGAAGCCCTGGCGGTCACCGAGCCGCACACGCCTCCGGAGGAGTTTGCACCTCTATCCTGGAACGAGATTCGCCTGCTTGCCAAGAGCAATGTGGAATTCGGAGCCCACACCCGGACGCATCCTATCCTGTCGTCATTAGCAAGCCGTGAAGAGACACAACAGGAGATCGGCTACTCCCGGGACCGTTTGGCCGCCGAACTGGGATCTCCGTTTTTGCACTTCTGCTACCCGAACGGGCGAGACGACGACATCGGCGATGATGCAATACGGGTTACGCGCGAGTGCGGTTTCCAAACGGCGGTGACTACCATGCCGGGCGCCAACCGGATCAGCCGCCACACTGACCCGTGGAGGCTAAAGCGGCTGGGCGTGTCCTTCGATCTACCGCTCTATTACTTTGCGGAGTTACTTGCCGGGGTCGTTAGCTCCTAACCATCTCCTCTAGAATCAGGAATGGCGACCCAAAACGATGACTCCAAACGAGAAGCTGAAAGACGCATTTGTGCGAGCGCTGGGCATGCCGCCCGATGCCGATTTTGAAAAGGCCACGTACGGCGAAACCGAAGGCTGGGACTCGGCCGCGCACATGGCCTTAATCGCCGAGATCGAGACCGCCTACGACATTATGCTGGACACTGAAGAGGTGATCGGCATGAGCAGTTTTCCGAAAGCCCGCGAGATCGTAACGAACCATGGCGTCTCTTTCGCGGCTTGAGGGCAAAGTCGCTTTCATAACCGGCTCAACCAAGGGAATCGGATGGGCGACAGCGCAGGCATTGGCGGACCAAGGTGCGAATCTGGTTCTGAACGGGCATTCCGATGCCACGGTTCTTGAGGCCCGCGCCGCGGAAATCCGCATGCGTTTTGGTGTGGAAGCACTCACTCTTTCGTTCGACGCGAGCGACCCTGCCGCGATCAAGACTGCCTACAAGACCATCTTCCAGACCCATAAGCGGTTGGACATTCTGGTAAACAATGCCGGAATCCTCCGCAACAGCCTGATCGGTATGACGTCAGATGAGACGATTCGCGAAACCTTCGCACTGAATACGATAGCGGTTGTGCATCATATCCAGGAAGCGTCCCGGCTGATGTCACGCGGGAAATCAGGGTCCATAGTAAATTTAGCCTCCATTGTCGGCCGAGCGGGGGCGGAAGGCCAAATGGTGTACGCGGCCTCGAAATCCGCGCTGATCGGGATGACGAAATCGGCCGCAAAGGAGTTGGCGCCGAAAGGCATCCGGGTGAATGCGGTAGCCCCGGGAATGATTGCCACCGGCTTACTGGATGAACTGCCAAAAGCCAAACTGGAAGAGCGAATCGGTTCCATAAAGATGGGCCGACTGGGAGCGCCTCAGGAAGTCGCCAGCGTGATCGCTTTCTTGTGTTCGGACCTTTCGTCCTACGTTACGGGCCAGATAATTGGGGTGGACGGCGGAATGGTGCTCTAGGCCGAACAGAGCGGTAGAGAGTAAGAAAGCATGTTCCTGATAGAACCCGGCGCCGGACTGCACGACCCGCAAAGTAATCAAACGCGGGACTATCCCGAGATCTGTTCGGCAGTTGAGAGTTTCGGAGAGGCGCTCGCGAGCCCGGCGAAGTCGCTGGTTTTCCTGTTTTGCCGAAACACGTTGCCATGCGTCTACGCATATCTAGGCAGTATTGAGGCCGGGCATGCCGTGGCCATGTTGGACGAAGCGCTCGCAGCTGAATTTCGGACGCGTCTGATTGATCTGTATCAGCCCGAGTTTGTTGCAGCGGCCGACGCCTCGCTTAATCCCGGCGCTGATTATGACGCGGCTTCCGGTCGCGAGGGCCTCTTCCTGTGGCGCCGCCATAGTCATGCTGCCGTGCTGCCGCACCCCGATTTGGCCTTGTTGCTCTCGACTTCCGGCAGCACCGGTACGCCGAAGTTCGTTCGCCTCACGCGCCGTAATGTGGACAGCAATGCGCGCTCGATCCGCGCAGGGTTAGGCATAGACGGTGACGAGAGGCCGATCACTTCGCTTCCACTGCACTACTCATATGGGTTATCGGTTCTCAATAGTCACCTTGTCGCGGGAGCCAAAATCGTGGTCAGTAACGCTGGCCTTATGACGCCCGATTTCTGGAACACGGTTCGTGATCAACAGTGCACCTCATGGGCCGGCGTGCCTTATTCGTACCAGATTTTGAAGCGCCTCGATCTCGATAAATTGAATGTGCCTTCGCTACGCACGCTAACGCAAGCCGGTGGCCGCCTACATACGGACCTAGTGGCTCAATTTCATGCACGAATGATCGATCGTGGCGGCCGCCTCTTTGTGATGTACGGGCAGACGGAGGCCACGGCGCGCATCAGCATCTTACCGTCGCATATGCTTCCGGAAAAGCTGGGTTCCGCCGGGCAGGCTATTGCGGGTGGCGTCCTCTCTGTCGACCCCGAGACGTCTGAAATCCGATACCAAGGACCGAACGTGATGATGGGCTATGCCGAATCACGGCAGGATCTGATGCTGGGCGATGTCATGGGCGGCGTGCTGCCGACAGGCGATCTCGGCTATTTGGATGCGGATGGCTGCCTCTTTCTGACCGGCCGTCGAAAACGCGACGCAAAAGTATTCGGCCTGCGATTGAACATGGATGAAGTGGAGGAGATGTTACGCGGTTACGGGCCTACCGCTGTGATTGCCGGAAATGAGAAGCTTGTCATTTATTGCGAGCATGGTGACACCGTTGCCTTCACGCAGTACACCAAAGATCTCTCTTCGTTGCTCAAATTGCACGCGGGTGCATTTGAATTTCATCGCGTCCATCAATTGCCCTTGAACGCAAACGGCAAGATCGATTATCCAAAGCTGGGGTCTGCCCTATGAGCTTTGAAATGACGGGCTTTGAATTGCTATCCGAAACACCGCAATTCAGCTTGGCGCAACCCGAGAAAGAGCGGCTATTGCTGCCATTGTTCAACGGGCTTACCGAGCGTCATGCCGAAGGCTGCGCGGAGTATTCGCGCCTGCTGCGCGTTTTCGGTCTGGCTTCGCAGGCGGGCATGATGGAGCAGATTCCGTTTCTGCCAGTGGGCCTCTTCAAGAGTCATGCATTGCGCAGCGTACCGCCGGAGCAGGTCTTCCGAACGATGACCTCCAGCGGTACGACCGGGCAACAAGTAAGCCAGATTTTTCTCGATAAAGAGACGGCAATGCGCCAGACCGCTGCGCTCGGCAAGATCGTCGGGCATGTTATCGGACGGGAACGCTTGCCGATGATCCTGATTGAGTCATCCGCCCTCATCAAAGATCGCAAGCGTTACAGCGCTCGGGCTGCGGGCCTGCTGGGCATGATGAATTTCGGACGGCATCACTTCTACACACTTGATGAAGCCATGGAACTGGACGAAGCGGGATTGCACGAATTTCTGGAGCGCTTCGGATCACAACCGTTTCTGATGTTCGGCTTCACATTTATGGTATGGCGCTACTTCTACGAACGGCTCCGCGGGCGCGGCTTCGATCTTTCTCACGGTATTTTGTTGCACAGCGGAGGATGGAAAAAGCTGGAGGACATGGCCGTCGGCAACGATGTGTTCAAACAACGGCTGGAGCGCGAGACAGGTCTGCGCCGGATCTACAATTTCTACGGCATGGTGGAACAGACCGGCAGCATCTATGTCGAAGGAGAAGACGGCTTTCTGTATGCTCCGAATTTCGCCGACATAATCGTGCGCGACCCGGTCACGCTTGCACCGGCCGCAATCGGTCAACCAGGCATTATCCAGGTATTGAGCATTTTGCCGCTTAGTTATCCCGGCCACTCGATCCTCACCGAAGACATGGGGGTCATACACGGCGTAGATGATTCAACGTGTGGGCGAAAGGGCAAGCGATTCTCCGTTAATGGCCGAGTGCCCAAAACAGAGTTGCGCGGCTGCAGCGATGTGCACGCCAGCCAGGTTGCCTGAATGCCGGGTGGGGTTATGCAAGTTCAGCAAATTGTCCCCGACGAGCGTGCGGTTGATCTTTCGGAATTGATATCGCAATTGACCGACTCGCGCGCGCGATCTGCCCCGTTCAGGGATGGCACGCTCGATTTCTGCGCTCAACTCTCCACTGCTATATTTCGTGATTCAGAAGCGCGCCGATATCCGGAACTGCAGGCCTTAGCGTTTTGGATGCGCAAAGCTGAACTGTTACGGCTGAAGCGCGATTTCGAAGCTCAGTCCATATCTACGACGCTGCTCGTTCCGCGTGGGCTTGTGTTCCATCTTCCGCCTTCGAACGTCGACACGATCTTTATCTACTCGTGGATACTATCCGCATTGACCGGCAATGCCAACATCATTCGGATGTCAGAGCGTGCGGCGGGAGCGGCCCTCACCGTCTGCCATCTGTTCAATCAGGTTGCAAAAGACAGCGATCCGGCGATCGCACGTAACACAGCGATACTGCGCTATGGACATCAGAGGGAAATTACTGCTGCCATTTCGGCCGTTGCAAATGTCCGCGTGATCTGGGGCGGGGATGCGACGGTTGAGACGATACGCACCATACCGCTTCCGCCGCATGCTCAGGAATTGACTTTCCCGGACCGTTATTCTCTATCCGTGCTGCATGGTGCAAACTATTGCGGGCTGGATGAAGCCGCGAAGCAATCGCTCGCGACGCAGTTTTACAACGACATGTACTGGTTCGATCAGATGGCGTGTTCATCTCCCAGGCTCGTCATCTGGGCCGGTTCAAAGAGCGAGACTGCGGAGGCCAGCGCAGCATTTTATGATCACTTGGCGGAAGAGATCGGGCGTAAGCAGTATTCGCTCGCGACTGGTCCACGGCTGAATAAGCTGACGTTCGCCTATCGGGCGGTGCTTGATCGGCCTATCGCTACGGTTCGCGAGGCTGGCCCTGAATGTGTGGTGCTCGAGTTGGAGGAGGCGATGAAGCTCGACCGCAATCATTGCGGGGGCGGGCTGCTGTTCCAGGCGCGTGCCGATCGTTTGTTGAACATTGCGCCGTGGATTGATCGCCGCGATCAAACTTTAACTCACTTCGGATTCACGCTGGAGGAGCTACGTGAGCTGGCTGTGACACTGAATGGACGCGGCATTGATCGCATGGCGCCCATCGGACAGGCTTTGAATTTCCATCGCTTCTGGGACGGCTACGACCTGCTGAAGGAGTTCACCAGAACAGTGCACATCACGCCATGAATCTGGAATTTCGCGCCACGCGCCCGGATGAAATGGCCGAGGTGAAAGGCTTTCTGCAGCGTGTCTTCGCCGCGCCGGATACATCACTGTTTATCGATGATGCGAACCTGCGCTGGAAGTACTATCAACCGCGTGAGGATTTCTCAGGATCACGCAGCTTTGTATATACCAAAGCGGGCCGCATCATGGCTCATGCCTGCGCCTGGCCGCTTCGTTTTTTGTGGGGCGGCACAACTGTTTCCGGTGTTCATCCCATTGATTGGGCCGCTACCAGCGAGATTCCCGCAGTGGGTGCGCTCCTCCTGCGGCAAATGCGAACGCTAGCCGATGTATCGTTCTGCGTGGGTGGCACGGATGTGGCTCAAAAGGTAATCGCGCAGAGCGGCTTCCGTCCCATTGGAGAAATGCAGTTTTTCTCGCGTCCTCTGCGCCCCTTTCGCCAGCTGCTTACGCACCAACGACGCAATTTCAAACTGCCCGCGCGTTGGCTACGGAATCTCGTCTGGACGAAACGGTACGGCCGCGCTGTGCCAAAGGGTTGGACGGCCTCACAGATCGATCCGCAGGGCCTGCCGCGCGAAGTATTGCCAGCCGAGAACAATGAGGTCCTGGTTCCGGAGCGCAATACGGATCAGTTCAGATATTTAGCCTCTTGTCCCGTTGCCCGCTTTGCGTTGTTCCTGGTGAAACAGCAAGCTGTTCCCCGCGGATATTTTCTGCTGAGTTTTACGCCCGGTCAGGCGCGCGTTGCCGATGCGTGGATCATCGGCGGTTCTGAAGCCTGGAAGGTCCTTTATCGCCTCGCCGTTGCGGCTGCATTCGAAAATGCGAGCATCGCCGAGATCACCGCCGCATCTTGCCTTAATGTCGGGCAACGAGCATTGGAGCAGATCGGATTTCGGCGCCATCGGACATTGCCAATCATGCTGTCGGATCCGAAGAAGCGGCTCGCGGGCACGCCGATCCCGCATCTGCAATTAATCGACAGCGATTTCGCCTTTTGGCATCCGGGCCGCCCCGATTACGAGACATGAGGCACCCGAATCTTCCTGCAAATCGGGAGATATGAACGCTCCTGCATCGGTAGCCATGGCCGCCCCATTTGGAAATAACGGCTCTGGCCAGGTTCGTCTACTGCGCCTTTGTAAAGAACGGGCTGTTCGAAGGGGCGCTTGAGCCACCACTGGTTTTCCCACGAGGTGGCGTCAAACCCGATGGGGGCGGAGGATTGACGCCCTTAATAGTCAAATAATATGCGCGATCGCCTGCGTCGTATAGGCATTCGAAGGATACGGTCGTGCCTAGCTTCGCGCCCATCCCACTTATCACGTCCCGTGCGGACTCACCGGTCGCGGCCAGCGCCAGGGACTGGTTGAAAGAAAAGAACGGGTTTAGGATAACTATCCTCGCACCACTTTGAGCCGAGATCTGGTTCACGGTCAACTGAAGAGTGTCCCAGCCAGTTCGTGTCGCGAGCGGAAACGTGATCGGTTGGCTCATAATCGGTGTGACGCTGGACAACGAACCGCTTGCGTTGAGAACCTGTTCAGGGGTTACGTCGACCGTCGTAGCCCGCTGAACCACAGTGTAGATGCCCGGCTGCCCAAGCGCCACGTGGGCGGCTAGGGCACGTTGCGCGGCCGAATACGCCGTTGAGGAAGCAGGGTCGACCATGACCGACAAGTCTGTTATAGGCGTGAACAGCACCTGTCTCGGCCCACTCCCGGTGGCCACGGTCAAGGTCTTAAGATACGACGGGCTTTGGTGAGGAACTTCCTCGAAAGTAATCGGCTGCCCAAAGAGTTTTTCGATTTTATCGAGTGCGTCGGCAAGAGGGCGCCCGCTTTTCACTGAAATAGTGGTCGGTCGGCTGGCCGTTGGGGTCTGTGCGAAGACGATAGGTGCAACGAGCGGAACGATGACACTCGCGATTGCGACTAATGCCCGGCGGGATTGCGCGATCCAGTTCGTGTTTGACTTGCTCTTTCTAGTAATCATTTTGCTCCTCAATCCCATCCTTGCTGATCGTTACGTCATCGAGAGTCAGCGTATAAGTTATCGTGTGGGTGTCGTACAGGAAACCGGAGGCTCCCGCGCTGGTGCTGACAATGTTTATCGCTTGGGGTATGGTTACCGTACACGGGAACGAACTCGCAAGCAGATGCTGCCTGTACCACTTGATCGCGTTGGTCGTCCAGCCGAGTATGTCGTCGCCATAAGAGTTCGTACCACCGTACCCCCCAACGTTCCAGACGGTGCCCTGTATGGCCGCCGACGGACCGGGATACGTTTGTCCCAGCTTCTGCGCCGCCTGATAGCAGCCGTCGCTGGATTGCCCATTGGCAGACTCGAACACCTGCCTACCTTCGAACTTATTATTGTTCGGATCTGAGGGATCGTAGGGAGAGGAGTCAACGAGGGTCTGGATTATGTAAAGTTGTGTTTGGAACGGGGACTTAGGGGGACCGAAACCCGGGTTGTCGGTATTGTAGCTTCTGTCGAGGTTTAGGTCCTCCGAGGTTGGCGTTAGCACGAGGTTCGTCTCAAGGGAAATTGGACCCGTAACTCCGCTGCTATTCGTGAAGGTCCCGCTCCCCGTGTCATTACCCTTGTTAGTGATCACGCCAGTGAAAGTCTGGCTTGTCACTTGGGGTGTACCCGCCGCAGGTGACATACGGCGTGGGAACGGTCGCAACCCATCTGAACGCTGTCGACCCTTCTGTTCCGGGTGTGACGTTTGATGGATTAAACGAACCGCTGGCATTGTAGCTGATGACTGGACAGTTCCCGGGGTTAATGGAGGCTGGGGGGAAGACCAGGACCGTTCCGATAACGGTCCCGGAGCCGCCGGGCTTTCCATTGTTCGCAGTCAGCGTCCACTCTGAGGCGCCGTCCGTTTCGATCCATGATCCGCTCAGGTATGTCGCCGGATACGGGTCAGTGCAAGAAGTGTACGGGCCGCTAGGACATGATATGTTACTCTGCGCGTCGGCCCCCAATGAAATGCATAGGATCGTCGCCAAGACGAATGCAGCGGACCTATTCATGCTTTTGCCTCCTGGTAGAATTTTGCCGAAAGAAATTCGCACGTTTGATCTCGGTTCGCGAACTGTCGCACAGTTCTCTCGGATGATCGAGTTTCACATGCGCATGGCGGGCTGTCAAGAGATAAAGGTGTGACATTAAAGTTAACTCGTCGGCTTTTACTCTAAATCCAGCGGCGCGCCTCTATATCATTGCCGCAGCGAATCCAGAAACGCCTTCCGCAGCGGCCAAATGCCTAGCACCTTGTTCTCCGCTAATCGGAACGATCCGTCGACGATCATGCCGGTGAGGCCTGTAGCATTCGCATCCTGATGTGTTCGATTGAACGCCCGGCGCAGCAAGCTCGTCCGTTCCTCCAGGCTGTCACGCATCAGGCGCGCGCGCACCGGCGAATCGCAGTCCGCAACGAGTTGTATGGACCAATCCGTTCCATCGCCGCCCACAGACAGTAGGACATGACGGGCCTGCGCGAGCGCCGAAGTGAAAATTTCAACAGGTGCTGGAAATGCGGTCGGGTCATTCAGGAGCGCTGGCGAAACACTTACCCAGACCGGTTGGGGTGACATGCTGACATCTCGCTGTTGCCCTCCCGGCCGCAATATGGCTGCTGCGTTCCGGTTGGTACTCACCGCCAACGCCATCACGTTTGACTGAATCGGAAAATAAGACGCCCAACGCCCCGGCTTGCTAGTTGGCGCGCTACAGGACCCGCGTACACAGGTTCCGCCGTGAGAGTTTGCGTAGCGTTCGAGCCGAGGCCAATCGAATCGTCCTCGCACGACGAAGTAGAATTCTCCCTTGCCCATGGCGGCGGCGAGCGCATCGATATCTTTCGTGTAATCAAAGTGGGTTTCGCTGAGGAACTGGCGATACTCTGGTTCCTCGGCCGATGACGCAAACAAATCAGGCAAACCAGCATGTTGCAGCACAGCGACGTTCGCGTAGAGAATCGTCTCACCGTCGTGCGGAAGCAGAGCTACCATGTCCGCATCCTGCTTTACGGGTTTGGGATGCAGCCACGTCAATGCGACGACTAGCGCCGCTGCGCCCGCCGCCGCTACCGTCAGCAATTGCCAAGGCTTTAATTCGAGCCGCACGCTGGCCTTAAGCCGTGGCCATCTCCGCTACCCGCGAATCCTTCCACAATTGGATGTAAGGCTTCAGATCGCGCATCATGTTGGCGAACTGATCGAACGTGAGCGACTGCGCGCCATCGCTGACCGCCTTCTCCGGATGCGGATGTACTTCGACGATCAAACCATCGGCGCCAATCGCCACGCCGGCCCGTGAGAGTGAGGGGACCAAGCTGCGTTTGCCTGTCGCGTGACTCGGATCCAACATAGCGGGCAAGTGGGACAGTTCATTCAGCACAGAAATGGCCGTAATGTCACAGGTGTTCCGCGTCGCCGTTTCGAATGTGCGAATGCCGCGCTCACACAGGATGACGTTGGGATTTCCATGGGCCACGATGTATTCAGCCGACATCAGCAGTTCCTTTATTGTGGAACTGAGACCGCGCTTCAACATTACTGGACGCCCCGCGGTGCCAAGTGTCTTCAACAACGCGAAATTTTGCATGTTGCGCGCGCCGATCTGCAGAATATCCGCATATTCGGCCACCAACTCTACATCGCGGTCGCTCATGACTTCAGTAATGATGCCGAGGCCGGAGGCTTCCTTCGCCTTACGCAGCAGCTTCAGGCCCTCGCGCTCCATACCTTGGAAATCGTAGGGCGACGTACGCGGCTTGAAAGCCCCGCCGCGCAGGAATTTAGCGCCATGTTCGGCGACAAACATCGCCGTATCCACAATCTGCCGCTCGCTTTCGACCGAGCACGGACCCGCCATCACGACGAAGTCATCGCCGCCAACATCCACGCCATTCGCGCGTACCTGGGTCTTGACGGGGCGGAACTCGCGGCTTACAAACTTGTAAGGCGCGGAAATGCGCACCGCTTTCTCAACCTGGGGCATGGCTTCGAGCGATTCGAGGCAGGGCGTCACATCGCCTACGCCGACGACGCCGATAACCACGCGCTCCTCCCCTTCTATGGAGTGCACCTTGTAACCGAAGTCGCGGATGCGCTCAAATACTGCCTCAACTTCTGCCTTCGTTGAATGAAGCTTCATTGAGATGATCATTTGCCCTCACGAAATTAAGCGGGTCTCCAAAAAAGAAAAGCCCACTCGTCTCCGAGTGGGCCTCCTTTTTAGATTTTCCGCCGGTTCAACTTTGCGCGGACGCCCCTCGGCTTGACTTTGGCCGATACCAAAATCGAAACCAATAGAAGCTATTCGCGCCAGTCGCCATAAACTAGCAAGTATACACGCAATCCCGGAGGGCATGTCAATGGCGGTTTGGGCTAATTCAGCGGGAACCATCCTGGGATCGTTCCGGACAGATCCTTGAATTCAATGGACCGGAGCGACTGACGCAAATCGATACGAGCGACCGTTATGGGTAGCGTGAATCGCCGTGGCCCGGCGCTGCCGGGATTTATGTAGTGGACTCCCGATCTCAGGATTGAGGCCGGCTTGTGGGAATGGCCGCTAATTACAAACTGGAACCCTGCAGCGACCGGATCAAGATCGAGCTGTTGTACGTCATGTAAGACATACAAAAGTACCAATCCCGCATCTGCGATCGCTGTCTCGGGTAGCGATAATGCCCAATCGCCCTTATCGATGTTTCCGCGGACGGCAATTACCGGAGCAACCGCTTTCAACCTGTCAAGGATCTCAGGCTTGCCGACATCGCCGGCATGAATGATAAGATCCGAGCCTTCGAGTGCCTGCACCGCCTCGTCACGGAGCAAACCGTGAGTGTCGGAGATCAAGCCTACAATGTTCGGGCTCATTGTTTGGCGTTCAGAAGCGCATATCCAGACTACTTCCTACTTCTCGAACTCAGCTTCGCCTGCCACGGTTACCTTTTCCGACTTCGATCGACCTGTGAGGGGCAACCGGAGACGAAGCAGCCGTTCACGAGTCCGTTCTTCTTCTAAGTTTCGCCCTCTTGCCCGAAGTAAATCATCGAGCGAAACCATCCCCAGTAGTCGCCTTTCATTGTTGACATCCACAACAGGAAGGCGGGTGAACCCCGTCTCTGCCATCCTGTAGACCACCACTCTGAGCGGCTCATCTTCATACGCGGTTACCACGTCGCCGGATATGATATCCCGAAGGCGCTCGCTCAGAGGACGGGCTTGTGATTCTTCAAATCGGTTCAAAAGGTAATTCCGGCTAACTACTCCCAGTAATTGCATGTCGTCGTCGACAATTGGGAAAACATGCTGGCCGTGGGGCCGTCGGGAAGGACGGATCAAATCGCGCGATTGCTCGAGCGTAGCCTCTGCCGGCAGTACGACGACATTCGTGCGCATAACTTCCCGAACAAAGAGAATTTCCAGCGGATCGACGGCGTATTCGCGGCTTAAGTGATAACCGCGGCGCGAGATCTTTTCGGTCAGAATCGATCGCTTTAGCGTAAGTACCGTAAAGGCGTGCGCCAGAAAACTCGCAACCACTAACGGAAGCAGCATGTTCAAGTCGTGCGTCAGCTCAATCGCGAAAACGATTCCGGTGAACGGGGATCGCATTGTACCGCCTAGAATTGCGCCCATGCCTACTAAGGGCCAGAAACCTTGGCCGAAATGAGGCAGAAACATGCCTAGTCCGCCCCCGAGCGCGGCGCCCATCATTAGCAATGGGGCAAGCACGCCGCCGGAGGTGCCGGACCCGAGGGAAATCATCCATATGGCGGACTTGACAAACAGGACGCCCAGAATGAATTTAAACGCGACATCACCCTGGAGGAGGAAACCAATGACGTCGTAGCCAACTCCTAACGCGTGAGGAAATATCAAGCCCCCGATGCCGACGAAAATACCTCCGATGGCCGGCCACCACATCCAGTGAATGGGCAATTTCTGAAAAGCATCTTCGGCGGCGTAGACGCCAATGGTGAGTAAGGCTGACAGCGCGCCGGCGGCTACGCCGACCAGGACACAACTCATCAAACCTTGTGGTCCGATAAAGACAGGATGGGCGGGGACCGGAAACAGTGGTCCAAGTCCAAGAATGTATCGCCGAGCGGCGCCGGCGGTAGCACTCGCCAGCGCCACGGGAATCACGCTCCGGGGCTTCCATTCGAACAGAAGCAGTTCCACCGCGAGTAAAATGGCGGACAGCGGGGCGGCAAACGTTGCCGACATGCCTGCAGCTGCTCCGGCGACCAGCAAAGTCTTACGTTCGGCGCTGGTCAGATGAAAGAATTGCGCAATCATCGATCCGATTGCGCCACCCGTCATGATGATGGGCCCTTCCGCTCCAAACGGGCCACCGGACCCGATTGAAATCGCGGCCGAGATAGGTTTGAGCGCGGCGAGCTTCGGATGAACGCGGCTTCCGTGCATCAAAATGGATTCTATTGCTTCGGGAATGCCGTGGCCTCGAATGCGCTCCGATCCGTATCGGGCCATTAGACCCACGATCAGCGAGCCGATAACGGGCACCGCGATCACAAAGATCCCGAGATGATTGCCGGCGGGAGAAGAAGGTGCGGCACTTAAATGTTGGTAGAAAAATACGTTTGTGAAGAAGGCGATTAGCTTCAAAAGCGCCCAAGCAACGAGCGAAGCTACAAAGCCTATACAAATCGCGATGAGCGAAATCGTGATGACGCGGGGGCTGGTCGTGAAGTCGCCTAGTTCCTCCAAATGAGTTCGCCTCTCTTGCTTTGTCTTCATGCCGGTCTCCGAGGCGGTGAATGCTGCACCATGGCGCGAAGCGAATCGGCGAGCGCGGGACCCGATCTTTGCAATTCTTGCCAGTGCTGGATGGAGAGCTTTCTCAACAACTCTTCCCCATGTGATGTGAGTTCCAGAAGGACCTCCCGGCCGTCTTCAGGGTTATGTACGCGCGTAATTGCGCCGTGAGTGACCAGCCGATCGATCAGTTCGACCGTACTATGATGCCGGAGGCAGAGTCGCGCCGATAACGCTGTAATCGTCGGACGCGTACCTTCCGGTAGACCTTTGACGGCAAGCAGCAACTGATGTTGCTGCGGCTCGATACCGTTCGCTCGCGCTACTTCTTCACTGAAATGAAGAAGTTGGCGGATACGATACCGGAATTCAGCGATCTCCCGATATTCTTCGATCGATAGACCTTCTTGGGCAAGTTCTGAAGCAGGCACTAAATATATCGTATCACGATATTAATCCTAACTCCGGCTCCAGTTGACTTCCTGTCTCTAGATAAAGACCGCTTAGATCGTTAACTTCGTGTCGCCTTCATGTCAACCGCTCCATTTCCACCGCAATTCTTTCCGCCGTAATTGGCGCGAGCAAAATTCCATTTCGATAGTGCCCATATGCCAGCAACACACGTTCGGAATGCCACGGTCCCAGCCGCAGACTATCGCTTGCTGGACGAAAGCCAATCCATCCTTCGGTAGGTGAGGTTTGGCCAATATAGGTGTCCGAAAGATGAGGCATCAGGAATGAAGCTGAGTGGTGTAATGCTTCCAGGTGCTTCGGATCGATCTTACGATCGAAGCCTAGTCGCTCTTCGGTCGATCCCGCAAGGAGCAGACCATTTGCACGCTGAAGCAGATATGTATTGCCGCGTCGAACAATGGTCCCGCAAGTTTGCTCCGGTTGACGATAGCCGATTATGTATCCCTTCACGGGCTCTGCTACCGGAAACGCAGGCACTCCCGATGCTTCGATCGCACTGCTCCACGCGCCCGCGGCAACGATCACGGCCGCGCAGTTTTCAGTATGACTCTCGGCCTCAACGCTTACGTCTTTACCTCGTGCAACTACGCGGCGCACGGCGGAATCCTCAAGAACCGAGACACCGGCTTTACGGCAGGCGGTTGCCAAGGCCGCCATCACGTCTCTCGGATTGACGATGCCATCGACGGCATAAAATAGCGCGCCTACCAAACCCTCGCTACGCAATCTGGGCCAAAATGTCGCAACCTGCTTTGTATCCAGAATCTTCGATGACACTCCAACCTCAGCCTGCCTCGCCGCACGCGCCTGTACATCGTGCCACTCGGATTCTGAATAGGCCAGTTGTAGTCCGCCGCACTCCTGATAGTCAATCGGAACGTCAGATTCGGCTTGGAGTTCGCGAACGAATGCAGGATAGAGCTTGTGTGACTCAATCGATAACGAGGCGATTTCAGAACCCCGGTCGATTTCGCCGCCGGGTGACAACATGCCGGCGCCGGCCCAACTCGCCTCTGCGCCAATGGCCCCTTTGTCAAAAACTGTTACTTGCCAACCGCGTTGCGCCAGCCGCCACGCAATCGACATACCGATGATGCCGGCCCCGGCGATCGCCACCGTACGTTCTGGTTTCACGCTGATTCCGGAATGCTCTCCACTTCGCTGCTCGATTTCTTCACCACTTCAAGGAAGGCTTTTGCAGCATGGCTCAACGCCCGTCGCGCCGGGAACACCAGCCGGATCTTTCGCTCGATAGACAATTCCTTTACGCGAACTTCTCGTAACAGATCCTGCTGTAGTTCCTGCTCGACGCACATGCGAGGTAAAAACGCCACTCCCTCATTGTCCTGTACCAGCCGCCGAATGGTTTCCACAGTCGGCATTTCCACGTCCATATTCAAGGGCACTTTATGCCTTTGGAACTCGCGCAGCACCGTTTCGCGATTCGGCGATAACACATTGTGCGCGATGAACGTCTCCATGTCGAGTTCGGTGATCGAGACCTCCTGCCGTTCGGCAAACCGATGCTGCGGCGAAACGATGAGAGCCAGGCGATCGGCATAGATGGCATGTGAGAGAAGATGATCGTCATTTGGGTCGTAGCTGATTACGCCTAGTTCCAGCTCCCCGTCCAGCAACTGCGACGGAATCTTGCTCGATTCCGAACGCCGAACCTGAATCTTCACTTTGGGAAACAATCGACGATACTGCTCGATGTGGCGCAACAAATAGAGCGACATGGACTCGTTTGCGCCGATGATCAGACGCCCGGCGTAATTGTCCTTCAGCTCTCGCAGGGCATTTTCAAGGTCTGCTTCGAGGTTCTGGAAACGCCGCGCGTACTCCAAAACCACCCGCCCGGCATCCGTTAGCAGCAGCTCTCGCCCGGAACGGTCGATCAACTTCTCCTTTAAATCGCTCTCTAAACGCTGGATCGCAATCGAAATGGCAGGCTGTGTGCGCAACAGCTTTTCGCCCGCCCGCGAAAAACTGCGCTCGGTCGCGACCGTTAGGAAGACTTTAAGTGGATATAGTTCCATCGCGCAACCCCATTAATGGAGCGCTACGTCATGATTATATCTAATACAACCCTTCAATACTATAAATTTGCATAATCGACTCGGTTCGCTTTAGGATAAGGTTGTTGCTTAGCCACACTCAAGCAGAACTGCTTAAGTGTGCGCCCCATTACGAATTGGAGGCCCCAGGTTTGAGCCGCGTCTATATTTTCGACACAACACTACGCGACGGCGAACAATCGCCCGGTTGCAGCATGAGCAAAGCCGAGAAATTGGAGGTCGCCGCCCGGTTGGTGGACCTCGGCGTCGATATTCTCGAAGCCGGGTTTCCCATCTCCTCCGACGGCGATTTTGAGGCGGTGGATACCATCAGCCGCCAATTTCCGTGGGTGCAAGTGGCAGCGCTGGCTCGAGCAAACACGCTCGATGTCGAGCGCGCCGCGAAAGCGCTCCAGCATGCCAAACGGCCGCGCATTCATACGTTCATTGCAACCAGTGACATTCACCTCAAGCATAAATTGAAGAAATCGCGCCAACAGGTGCTGGAGGCCGCGATCGCAGCCGTGACGCTGGCTCGTAACTACACCGACGATGTTGAATTCTCGGCCGAAGATGCCACGCGCACAGACATCGATTATCTGGAGCTAGTGGTCGAGTCGGTTGTCGAGGCCGGCGCGCGAACGGTGAACCTGCCGGACACGGTGGGCTTCTCTGTTCCTGACGAATACGGCGAATTGATAGGCCGCATCGCGCGCTTGCTGGGGGATCGCGCCATTGTGAGCGTCCATTGCCACGATGACCTTGGTCTTGCCGTTGCCAACTCACTGGCTGCTGTTAAGGCGGGCGCCCGGCAGGTGGAATGCACCATTAACGGCATCGGCGAACGCGCGGGCAATGCCGCTCTCGAAGAGGTCGTGATGGCCCTGAAGACCCGCCCCGATCGCCTGCCGTTTGAAACGAAAATCAACACGCAAAAGCTTTACGGCGCAAGCCAGACTCTGACGCAATTCATAGCATTCGGCCCGCAACCGAACAAGGCCATCGTTGGCGACAATGCGTTCGCTCACGAAGCAGGCATCCATCAAGACGGTTATCTGAAGGAGAAATCAACGTACGAAATCATCTCGCCGGAAAGCGTGGGTGTGCCCGAAAGCCGTCTCGTACTCGGCAAACACAGCGGCCGCCATGCGTTAAAGAAACGTACCGAAGATCTAGGTTTCACGCTAACGCGAGAAGAATTGGACGAACTGTACAATCGCTTCACCCAACTAGCTGACAACAAGAAGGGCGTTCGCAATGACGAGATCGCCACTCTCGTCCAAGAGTTGACCGCGCGCGTCGCCACAGCACGTTAATACCAACCATGAAACTGAATGTCCTTTTACTCCCGGGCGATGGCATCGGCACGGAAGTTACGCGTGAGGCAGCCAAGGTTTTAAAGTATGTGGCCGACGCATATGGTCACGCGCTTTCTTTAAGCGAGGGCCTGTTAGGGGGCATCGCAATCCATCGGACTGGCGATCCGTTTCCCGAGGAAACGCGTAAGCTCGCTCTGGAGACGGATGCCACGCTTATGGGCGCGGTCGGTCTGCCCGAATTCGACAACGCGCCGCCGGAGAAGCGTCCCGAGCGCGGTTTGCTAGGAATTCGTAAGGCCATGCAGGTTTATGCCAACCTGCGGCCGGTTCGGTCTTACAAGGCGCTGATCGATTCGTCGCCGCTCAAGAACGAATTAGTCGACGGAACCGATATGATCATCGTCCGAGAGCTCACCGGCGGCCTTTACTACGGCACGCCGCGCGGCATTTCGGGTACCGGTCCCGACGAGCGCGCCGTCAACACGATGGTCTATACACGTGCCGAGATTGAGCGTATCGCGCACATGGCCTTTCAACTCGCCGCCAAGCGCCGCCGGAAAGTCACGAGCGTCGACAAATCGAACGTGCTCGAGAATTCACAGCTCTGGCGGCGCGTGGTGATCGAAGTTGCGGCGCATTATCCCGACGTCGCGCTCGATCATCTATTGGTCGACAATTGCGCCATGCAACTAGTCCTCAATCCTCGCCGCTTCGATGTTGTTCTTACGGAGAATCTCTTTGGCGATATCTTGAGTGATGAGGGTGCGGTGCTCGCAGGGTCAATCGGCATGCTGCCGTCCGCGTCCATTGGAGCGAAGCGGCCCTCTGGCGCATGGGCCGGCTTGTATGAACCCGTGCACGGTTCCGCGCCGGACATCGCTGGGCAAAACAAGGCGAACCCTTTCGGTGCGATTGGCTCGGTAGCTGCGCTGCTCGAATATAGTTTTGGCCTGGTGAATGAAGCGCAGGCCGTCACCCGCGCTATGGAAGAAGTGTTGAACAGTGGCCGCGTTACAGGCGACCTGAAGCCGTCGGGTAAGCCGGCTGCAACCAGTGAAGTGGGCGACGCGGTCTGCAAGGCTCTGCAAGCCAGGGCTGTGACCGCATAGGAACAAAAGATGACAAAAGAATCTCGAGCGGCGTCGAAGCCGTTGACCATCATTGAAAAAGTTTGGGACAGCCACGTGGTATCGCAACGCGAAGGCGCGCCCACGCTGCTCTATATCGATCTGCACCTGGTACACGAAGTGACGTCGCCCCAAGCCTTCTCGGGCCTTCGCGAGCGCGGCTTGAAAGTTCGCCGTCCCGACCTCACCATCGCGACCACTGACCACAGCATTCCCACCCACGATCGCAATCTGCCCATTCTGGATAAGATCGCCGCCGCGCAAATTGATCAGCTCGAAAAGAACTGCCGCGATTTCGGTATCCCACTTTACGGACCACACAGCGCCCATCAAGGCATTGTGCACATCATCGGGCCCGAGCAGGGTCTCACGCAACCGGGCATGACGGTCGTCTGCGGTGATAGCCATACCGCGACTCACGGAGCTTTTGGCGCGCTCGCCTTTGGTATCGGCACGAGTCAGGTAGAACATGTGCTCGCGTCACAGTGTTTGTTGCAGACCCCGTCCACGACATTTGAAGTCCGTGTCGAAGGCCAGCTCAAACCCGGCGTCGGCGCCAAGGACATCATCCTCAATCTGATCTCCCGAATTGGCATTGGCGGCGGCACGGGCTGCGTCTTTGAATACTGCGGGTCAACCATTCGCGGCCTCTCAATGGAGGAGCGGATGACCATCTGCAATATGTCGATTGAAGGTGGTGCGCGCGCCGGTCTGGTCGCACCCGATGATACGACCTACCAATACCTGGCCGGCCGGCATTTCGCTCCGAAAGGCGCTGATTGGGATTGCGCAGTCGCTCTGTGGCGTCAGCTGCCGACGGACGATGGTGCAGTTTTCGGTAAATCGATTCACATCGATGCAACCGCGCTGGAACCGATGATCACCTTTGGCACCAATCCGGGAATGGGCATTGCCATTACAGCCGCAGTTCCCGATCCCGCCAGCATGAGCGATCCGCTCGAGCGAGACTCGCTCGGCAAAGCCCTCCGCTATATGGATCTGCCGGCCGGCAAGCCACTGCTTGGGCATCCCGTTAACGTCGTCTTTATTGGAAGCTGCACCAACTCGCGCATCTCCGATCTCCGCGCAGCCGCCGAAGTGTTCAAGGGACGAAAAGTAAATCCCAAAGTGCGCGTTATGGTTGTGCCTGGTTCCCAAGAGGTCAAGCAGCAAGCGCAGGCCGAAGGCCTGGATCGCATATTCAGAGATGCCGGAGCCGAGTGGCGCGAAGCAGGTTGTTCTATGTGCATTGCGATGAACGGCGATCAACTGGCGCCAGGCGAGTACAGCGTTTCCACCAGCAATCGCAATTTCGAAGGACGGCAAGGCAAAGGCGGGCGAACGTTCCTTGCAAGTCCGTTGACGGCCGCGGCCAGCGCTGTTACCGGTGTTGTCACTGATGTTCGGACACTCATATAGGAGATCCCGATGGATAAATTTATCAAATTCACCAGCCGTCTTGCTCCGCTACCCATCGATAACATTGATACCGATCAGGTGATTCCCGCGCGATTCCTGAAGACGACATCCAAGATCGGGCTTGGCGACCAACTCTTCAACGATTGGCGCTATGACGCCGACGGCAATCCCAAACCTGACTTCATTCTGAACGCGCCCCAAGGCAAAGCGGCCCAGGTTCTGCTCGCGGGCGACAATTTCGGCTGCGGCAGCTCTCGCGAGCATGCACCGTGGGCCCTGACCCAGTATGGATTCCGCGCTGTCATTAGCACCTCCTTCGCCGACATCTTCTGTGGCAACTCACTTAAGAATTCTCTTCTGCCGATCGTGGTGCCGCGTGATGCCCATGCGGCTCTTTTTGAAGCCGTCGCTCAAGACCCCGCCGCGACCGTGACTGTCGATCTGGTCGACCAGACGCTCACGTTACCAAGCGGTGCGGCCGTGACCTTTCCCATCGACGAATTCGCAAAATATTGCATGATCAACGGTGTCGATGAACTGGGCTACATCCTCCAGCAGGAACCAGCCATTGCCGCTTACGAAGCGAAACGGCAGCTCAGCGTGAATACGCTGAGTTAATGAGAATCGCCCTCCCGATGTTATTCTGAGGCGTCTCTCACTAGACGCGTTATCTCCTGAAATGATCCGCTGTCACAAACTTACCAAGACTTTCGGATCGTTCACCGCTGTTGACGGCGTGTCTCTCGAGCTAGCCGGCGGAATCTGCGCCCTGCTGGGCCCAAATGGGGCGGGAAAGTCAACTTTAGTCAAGATGCTGACTGGGCTAATCGTGGCTACAAGCGGTTCAGCTGAGATTGCCGGCCTTGACGTTCAGCGCAGTAATCTGGAGGTCAAGCGCCTCGTTGGCGTACTTCCGGAATCTCTCGGGGTATTTGATTCTCTCACGATCGAAGAGCATCTGTTGCTTTGCGGCCCGGTTTACGGCTTAAGCGCAGCGGAAACCCGCGCCCGCATGGAGCCTCTGCTCCGCATCCTCGGTCTCGAAAAAGGCCGCAAAACATTTCTCGATCAGTGCTCGCACGGCATGCGCAAGAAAACCTCGCTCGCCATGGCCCTCCTTCACAACCCTCGCGTGCTTTTTCTAGATGAGCCATTTGAGGGCATCGATCCGGTATCCGCCAAGGCCATCCACGATCTCCTGACATCGATTTCGCAGCGCGGCATCACCGTTTTTTTGACCTCTCACATTTTGTCTATTGTCGATCGGCTCGCGACCAATATCATGATGATCCGCGCCGGCCGGATCGTCTGGACTTCCGGCTCGTCAGGCGCCTCCCGACCGCTCGAAGACATCTACTTCGACCTGGTTGAAGCCCCGCCTTCCGAAGATCTGCCTTGGCTGCAATCCGCGCAATCCTGAGCGCGCTCGCTGGCGCCGTCCAGCGCGATCTGGGCACGTTCCAAAGCATTGCCGGGAACAATTTCTTCCTCTTTGTCGCCCTCGTGATGCTACAACCGCAGAGCGGTGAGTTTCTATTGCTCTTGCTGGGGTTGCTCCTGTTGTTCCCACTCTCGACCGACCCGCTGGCCCGGATTCCCGCTGATCGTTACGCACTCTGGCCCCTAACTCGTTTGCAGAGGCTTGGATTGCGCCTCGCCAGTGTTCTCTTCAGTCCGGTGATTTGGCTCGCGGTGCTCATGCTGCTGCTCAAAGCACACCTGGTTCAGGCGCTCGCCTTCCTTGGTTTCGCCATCGCTATCCAGATCTCGACCATATTCACAAGGAATGTAGTCCATCGCGCCCCGCAATGGAACGTGCTCTTGCACATACCCCAATTCCCCGGTCCACTCGGTGGCTTGGTTCGCAACAATCTACGTCAGTTCCTCAGCGTGCTCGACCCATACCTGGCTCTCCTGCTCGCCGCCGGCGCGGTCGCTTACCGGTTCAGCCCGCATCCCAATTCCAGCGCCTTCCCGGTAATGGCGCTCGTGGTCTCGTTGACGTTGGGCACTTATGCCCAGTGCCTCTTCGGCCTTGAATTCGGCGCCGGACTCATTCGCTATCGGCTGCTCCCGCTGCGAGGCTGGCAAATTCTTCTCTCGAAAGATCTCGCTTTTCTAACTATTCTGGTGATCCTGGTTCTCCCGCTGGATCTAATCGCGGGTATCACCTCTGGCTTTACAATGCTCGCCGTCGGCCATCACATCTCCGTTCGCGAGAGGTTGCCGCAGAGGCGCTGGCGTTTCACCGGCGGACAACTCCTGCCTGCGGGCGCAGTGCAAACCTTTGGCGGATCGGCACTCGGCTTCGCGGCCTATCAGAATGGACTACTCTACTTCGCCATCGCCCTTGTTGCCTGGGCCGGTTCGCTCTATCTCTACGGCCGCGCTTGGGATGCGCACCGCGAAGGCGTGCAATAGCGGCTGCAGAGTCAAGACGGGTTGTGCTCGTTTTGCGTCATCTAGCATTTCCGGCCTTCATATACTCAGTTCCATGTCCTCCACCAACAAAATCGATCGGCCCTTGGGGTTTAATACCAGGGCACTCCACGCCGGCTATGACCCCGATCCGACTACTCACGCCCGCGCAGTCCCCATCTACCAAACCACTTCGTTCACATTTGACGATACCGATCATGCCGCACGTTTGTTTGCGCTGCAGGAATTCGGAAACATCTACACGCGGATTATGAATCCGACCACGGCTGTGTTGGAGGCTCGCGTTGCTTCGCTCGAAAATGGCGTAGCCGCTCTAGCTACTTCCAGTGGCCAGGCAGCTCAGTTCCTTGCATTGACCACTTTGGCCGCCCCAGGCGACCACATCGTCTCGTCCAGCACTCTATACGGAGGCACTTTCACCCAATTCGATGCGACAATGCGCCGCCTCGGATATGACTTCTCCTTTGTCGAACCGGACGATCCGGAGAATTTTCGCAAGGCAATCACACCCAAGACGAAAGTGCTCTATGGCGAGACTATTAGCAATCCCCGCTCCAATGTTCTCGACATCCAAGCAGTGGCCAAGATTGCTCATGAACACGGAATCCCGCTAGTTATCGACAATACTTTCGCTACGCCCTATGTCACTCGCCCGATCGATTACGGAGCCGACGTTGTCGTCCACTCACTTACTAAGTTCATGGGCGGTCACGGGAATTCAATCGGCGGCATTATCGTTGATAGTGGCAAATTTCCCTGGAATAACGGGAACTTCCCGGGATTCACAGAACCCTCGCGCCCCTATCACGGCCTGAAGTTCTGGGATACTTTTGGCAATATCAGCTTCATCATCAAAGCGCGTGTAGAAGGTCTCCGCGATTTGGGTCCCTGCGTGAGCCCGTTCAACGCTTTTCTGTTCTTGCAGGGCATCGAGACGCTGGGCATGCGCATGGACCGCCACCTTGAAAATTCCATCGCCGTTGCTCAATACCTGGAAGCTCATGACGAAGTTGAATGGGTAAAGTACGCCTCGCTGCCATCTAGCCCATACTATTCAATGGCGCAAACTTACACGCCTAAAGGCGCCGGTGCCGTGTTTTCCTTTGGAGTGCAGGGCGGCTATGAGGCCGGCCGCAAGCTCATCGACAAGCTGAAGATTTTTTCTCACCTTGCCAACGTGGGCGACTCGCGCAGCCTCGTCATTCATCCGGCCTCGACAACACATCAGCAACTAGGCTTGGCCGAACAGGAAGCGGCCGGTGTATCTCCGGAACTGGTTCGTTTATCCGTCGGCCTCGAAGACGTCACTGATCTCATCTGGGACCTCGACCAAGCTCTGGGCTAAAGCGCGCAACTGTGCCATACTCCGTAGAACATGGTCCGCATGTTGCCCGTTGCGCTCGCCGCATCCATCTTCGCCGCTGCCGCTCTCTCGCAAACGCAAAAACAACGGGCCGAATCCACCGGACCGTTTGAGGCTACATCACGTCTGGGCAGGAAGTTGTATGCCCTGCCCGATAGTGATGGTGCCATTAGGGCCGCAAAGCAAAACCTGACGGCCGACCCAAAAAGCGTCCGGCTTTGCCTCATACTTTCTAAGGCACAGGCCGCCAAACGGCAGTACCGGGAGGCGGTGGCCACCTGTTCCGAAGGCCTGAAATATGCGCCTCACAATGCGGATCTTTATCTGGAACGTGGTCACCGGGAACTCGGCCTGAGAGACTTTAAGCAGGGTCTCGCCGATCTCTCACGCGCCGTAGAGCTTGATCCAAAAAGCCTGGATGCCCACTATCACCTCGGGATGGCGCACTACTTCCTTCGCGAATTCGGACCAGCCGCGCAGGGCTTTCACCACGCGTTTGATCTTGCTAAGACGCCTGACAGTGTTATCGATTGTTCTAATTGGTTGTATGTCTCGCTACGGCGAGAGGGCCAGACGGAAGCCGCCGCTCGCGTCCTTCAGCCGATCACTCCGAGCATGAAGAATCAAGAGCCGCACCTCCTGTTTTACCTTCGGTTGCTTCGCTTCTACCAGGGCGTTCTCAGCGAAAGCCAGGTTTTGCCTCCGAAGCCCGCAAACCCCGACGATATAGAGTCCGAACTCTCTTTCGACACCGTAAATTACGGTATTGGAAACTGGTGCTTGTACAACGACAAAAACTCCGCGAAGGCAGACGATCTGTTCCGCCGCGTGGTCGCCGGTAATGCCTGGAATGCCTGGGGTTTTATCGGCTCGGAACTGGAACTCGGCCGTTAATTACTCTGGAGGAAATCCATGCGTCTTCGATATTCGTTATTAACTCTGGCTTGTGCAGCTTGCATCATGGGCGTCCTTATATTGCCGCGCGCCTCCGTTGCTGCCAGCTCGGATCAAGCCGGTGATCAATGGTGGGCGCATGTGCGCTATCTCGCCGATGACAGCTTGGAAGGCCGCCTGACGGGAACCGGTGCATACCGCAAAGCGGCGGATTACGTGGCAAACCAATTCAAGCAGGACGGCCTGCAGCCGGCTGGCACTCAGGGATATTTTCAGCCGGTCAAATTTGACGTTCAGCGGGTGATCGCTTCCGAATCAAAGTTGATTCTCATGACCAACAACGGATCGACTAACCCCGTCCCGCTTGGCGAGTATGCTCTGTTGGGGAGCCGACTGCCTCAACCAAAACAGATAACCGCGCCGCTGATCTTCGTTGGTTACGGGCTGCATATTCCCGAAGCAAAATACGATGATTTTTCAGGTCTCGATATTCGAGGCAAGATTGTCGTTTATCTAAACGGTGGTCCGGCTGATATCTCCGGCGCACTTAAGGCAAGCGCACGGTCTGGCCAGGACTTTCTCCCGTTCTTGCAAAGCAAGGGCGCCGTCGGAACCATCACGATCCAGAATCCAAAATCAATGGACATCCCTTGGTCCCGCCTCCGCCTCGCCGCATCGCAAGCGGGAATGCGTCTAGCGGATCCGGCCCTCGCTGATTCGCATGGACCGCTTTTCACCGCTACTTGGAACCCAGCTGATGCGCCCATTCTGCTGGCCGGTTCGGGACACAAATGGGAAGACTTACTGGCGTTAGCCGATGCCGGTAAACCTCTACCTCGCTTCCCGCTTCCGCTCTCCATTCAGGCACAGGTAAGTGCTCGAACAGAGCAGGTGGAATCTCCAAACATAATTGGCGTACTTCCCGGCTCCGATCCACGTTTGAAGAACGAGTATGTGGTCTACAGCGCCCACCTCGATCACGTCGGAGTGGGCGAGCCGATAAACGGCGACAAAATCTACAACGGAGCAATGGACAACGCATCGGGAATTGCCAGCATGCTGGAAGTGGCCAAGACCCTTCAGCGGCAGCACGCACGGCTGAAGCGATCCGTTCTCTTCGTTGCCGTCTGCGGCGAAGAGAAAGGCCTGCTTGGCTCGCGCTATTTTGCCGCCAAGCCTACTGTTCCAACCAACGCCATGGTGGCGGACTTGAACACTGACATGTTCCTGCCAATCTTCCCGCTGAACTACTTGGTTGTCTACGGCGCCGACGAATCAACCCTCGGAGACAGCATCCGCGAGGCAGCCGCTCCACTGGACGTCAAGATTATCCCCGACCGCCAGCCCGACCGCAATATATTCATTCGCAGCGACCAATACAATTTCATTCGCGCCGGCGTGCCCTCCATAATGCCCGCCTTTGGAGCGTTGCCAGACTCCCCGGAAGCCAAGCAGCAAGCCGAGTGGTTAAGAACTCGCTATCACGCTCCTTCGGACGATATCAATCAACCAGTCGATCTCGCTGCCGCCGTGAAGTTCGACAAGATCGTGCTTTCAGTACTTGAGCATGTAGCCGACGCGAACGATCGCCCACAATGGAAACAGGGCAGTTACTTCCGTAGATTCGCCACGCAGAACGCTTCCGCGCCGCCCGTTACCGGGCCGCAACAATAGTACCCGCACATCAGAGCAGGTCTCAGCGGCCAGTTGCCAGGGATCAGTTGAACGGTTCCGTCTAGAACTCTCGCCGGTCGCCGCCGAACCCCACGCGGTATTTGAAATGAAAATCCCTCATCGAAAAGATTGAGCAAGGGGCACAAAGCTTGTTACGAGTTCGATCTCTACCGTGTACTTCCATGGATATCCGCTCAACGAAGATGATGTGAAGGTCGAAAGACCCAAACCCGCCTTGATCACTTGCAGCCGGTTTGGACGATAGCCCAGACTGACTTCGACCGCTTTCCTTGGGGCTTGGAAGTTCGGAAGTCTGAAGCCCTCCTGGTCACTGATCGCGCCGAAGTTTTCGGTGCTCAGCCGTGTCGCCGCAAAGACACGTGGGGATATTATTCTTTTGGCTTGACCGTACGCTACCTCCACTCTTGGTGATTGTGCAAAGCCAGGCAGCTCAAATCGAAAACGCTGCCATTCGCCTTCCAACGCCCAGCGACCCCGTGACCATTGCGCGTCCAATCCAAGGCCCAATGCATTGAAGTGGCCCAGATTCTGTCCCTCAGACAGAAGCGGTTCCAGGCTCCCGTCTAAATAAGGGCCGAAAAATTCAGCGACCCCAACGTGAATACCGGGTCCGAACCGATACCCGCCGCCTAGGGTCCATTGCAGATGTTGGTTGTTAGAGGTCAACCCTTGAGGGTTCGCGGGAGAACTATTTGTGAATTGGACGCGCCCATCAAAAGAATTGGTCGCGAGTTGAAACTCCACACCGGGCACACCATACAGCGTTACCGGCGTCAAACCATAGTTCTCAGCTTCAGAACCTCTGCAGAGAGAACTCCATGCTGTCCCGTTTCCATGGACTAAGTCAGAGGTGGCGCAGGCAAATTGATCCGGTGGTAATAGAGCCGACGTGTATGCCGGCACAGGCCTGACAAAGGCCATGCTCGCGTCATCATACTCGACAGGGCCAAGCCGAAAGCGGAGCTAAGCCGGCCCGCTTTGAATAGCCATGAGGTCTTGCCCGTAGTTGCCGAATAACCCACGAAAGCCTGCATGAGCGACATGCTAAACAATCCCTCGTCGTAGTTGGCGGATTCGCCATTGAAAAAGGTCGCCGAATTCACGGCGATGGCTGAATAAAAGAACCAATGAGGGCCAACCCGAACATTTGGGGAAACCACGATTCGGGCGGCCGGTCTCGTTGTGGTCTCTAGGCCATCATCTGTCCGAGTTGCACTCGTGGATACTACCATTGCAGAGGCAGTGACGGGCACCGAAAAGCCGTAGGTGGCTTGTTCTTCCCGGGCAGAGCCAGAACTCGCCAAGCAGATACATGCCGCGATCAAATACCACCTCAGCACGCAACCACCCCTGTCCAGGATTTGTCCACAGAATCATGCGATTGATCCGAGATAGCAAGGGGAAGGTCAAGGACAGACCAGAACGCTGAGCCCTTATCCGGACAGCTCTTTACCCCTAATTGGCCCCCCATCAACGTCACCAGATGGCTAGCAAGAGCTAATCCCAGACCAGTGCCGCCACGAGCCCTGGTAAGGGAACCATCGGCTTGCGTGAAACGTTCAAAGATTAGATTCTGACGGTCAGGCGAGATGCCGATTCCGGTATCCTCAACCTGGATCTTGATTGTTGCAATCGACTGCTGACCTTCACATTCGACTCGGAGGCGAACGAAACCGGTGTCGGTGAACTTTACGGCGTTCTCGCACAGGATTCCCAAAACCTGGCGAATTCTGGCCTTATCACCCACGAGCCGGTTTTCGGAAACGCCGACTGACTCTACTTCGACTCGGATTCCTTTCCCGGCGGCCTCAGATCTGATTGCACTTGCGGCCGCCTCAACCAGTTTTAGAAGATCGAAGGGCGAGGTTCTCAGGACTAGATCTCCGGTCCGCAGTTGGGAGAAGTCTAGGACGCTCTCGACCAACGTTAGTAGGTGTAGCGCAGAGCTCTTCGTTGTCGCCGCAAACTCAGCTTGATCTTCATCCAACGAAGTTGCAAGCAAGATGTCTGTCATTCCGAGACTACCGTTCAAGGGTGTACGGAATTCATGACTTATGTTTGTCAGGAACTCGTCTTTAAGACGATTGGCCACCTGTGCGGCATCCCGAGCGGCCTCAAGCTGAGTGCGAATGCGGCGCTCACAGTCAACCAGGTGATGGTATGCCTTCGCCAATAACGTGAGTTCTCTGACCGCATTACCGGATTGCAGGTGTTTCGACATTCCGCCCGAGATTTCGCTTTCGTGCAGTTGAGCAACGAAGGCACGTAGCTGGCGGGACAAGAAGCGCGAGGTCATAAATGTGAAGAGCAGTGCCACACAGATTCCGGCAGCCGCAATCGAAATGAGAATTTTGAAGAAGCTGAGTGTGAATTCCTTGGCCAACCTGTCGAGAGATTGAACGCAGAATAGTCGATAGTGCGGGCCAAGTTGGCCCTTTTGCATTTCAGAAAAGAAAAACGCTTCCCCGGCCAGGCCGCCTTCGCACTGGGAGGTATCGGCGGGACAGTTCTTGGTCAGGGTCGTTTCGACAGCGTTGGTCAGAGTGCGCGGGAGGGTCGACTCGATCGCTTTCCCATCGCGAAGCAGAACACCTTCGCCGTTCAATACGAAATCGTGCATCTGAAACGGAACGGCAAGAACCAGTGCAGCTATATTCTCTCCTCCACTGGATACCGGCACCGACTCCAACTGATACAGTCTGCCTTCTATCTCCGTAAGTCCTGGCCGGACAGGGAGTCGCGATACAGAGCGGCCGTTAACGCATAATGTGCAGGGCACATTCGATATCACATTGCCATCAACGTCAGTGACTGCCAGAAAGTCGAATCCCGACGCAGCTTGTAGATCCCGCAGTGCCGCTGTGACTGTGTCACGAGCCTGCTGAAGAGAGTTGGCGTCACCGTGAGCTTCGCTCATCAGTCCAACAGCCGCATTGAAATTAGCTCCTTCGGCCAACTTCGATGCGAGGGTGCCCACACGGTGTGAATAGTTCGATTGCATCCGGTTCAACACAACATCGGATTGTCGAAGTTGATCTCGCAATTCACATTTAATCTGTCGGTGTACTGCAGCGTCAACCGCGACGAGCATACAAAGCACAACGATGCAAACGGGTACACACGACGACATAAAGGCCCTGGTCGTGAGAGATAAGCGCCGCATAAGATCAGTCCTCGCTTAGTTCCGGCAGGGAGACGGTTATCTGAAGCGAACCTGAGTTGGGCACTGACACTTTCTTCCGCATTAATCCGCTCGCCTTCTGCCAAACCAAGAGGTGATAGCGGCCGGGCTCTACGTTTGTGAACGAGAAGGAGCCATCGCCTGAGGGCTTTGTATACCAAGGGCTCGGAGCAACGACAATAACCCCGTACATGTCGGAATGGATATGACAGTACACCTGCACGATGCCCGGATTCGGGAATTGTAGGCTGCGACTCTTACCTTTCGGGTAGTACCCCAAGTCAAAGGGCTTCGACCGAGAGAGGGAAAAATGTTGTGGAAAATTGGATCTAAGTTCGGGAAATCCACCGTTGACCCGATCGGCAAAACCAAGAAATCCGGCTCGAAGCGCCGGCCTGGTGCGTTTCGGCATGCAACGGGGATGTCGCAGTCGCGCTAGCAGGTTCGAGCCAGGCTGCAATCCGGTCCCAGGGTGTATGGGCTTGCGATGAGGGTTTCATCGCGATTCCGATGCCCCGCAAGTCATAAATGGCATCAGGTCGTGTATTCGTGATCCCGGTACGCTTCAGGAGTATCTTTCCCGTGACGTCGACAGCGTCGGCGCAAACGACGGACAAACTAAGAACGAATACCAGAAGGGAGACGAACCCTAATCTTGGTCGAAGCGCTGCCACATTGGTCTTTTCGGCGAATTTCGCGATTCCTTTCGGAACACGAACATTCTATTTGCGCTAATTTGGCGCACGGACGAGTGCGTCACGGAAGGCCCGTGCCGAAAATAGGCTCTAGATCCGGCGATCTGTGGGTTCATCCGAATGCACGGGCATCGTGTTGCGAATTCGATGATTCCTGCCGCGTATGCTCCGTTCTTTGTCGGCCAAACTACAGAGCGGACTGCCCCACCCGATAATGCAAAGTATCGGAAGCTAACGCTTACTTACTCTGCGTCAGCAACAACAACTCCTGAGGTTCCGTCTGTTTCGGGTCGGCATCGAACTGCAATTTCAAGTAAAACTTCGGCCGGAACTCGAAACGCAGAGGCAGTTCATTCGAAGAGGCTGTAACGCAAACTGTGTAAACGGTGGAGCCGTTTTACTTACACCCCGTCAATGATTTCCGGTTTGAGGCGATCACCGAACATCATGGCGAGCTGATTCATCACTATATCCCAGCCTTGGCGGCGGGACCAGCG
>DATBEF010000187.1:0-10528 GCA_036269625.1 Bryobacteraceae bacterium
GACGAACGTGCTCCCATGGCCCAGCCCTTCGCTCTCCGCCCAGGCCCGGCCACCATGCCGTATGGCGACCGATCGCACAATATATAGCCCCAGCCCGGTACCCTTCACGCGAGGCGCGGATGGGCCGGAAACTCGATAGAAGCGCTTGAAGATTCGCTTCAGTTCGCCCTTCGGGATGCCGGGGCCATTGTCCTTGACCCGTACGGCCGTGTAATTGCCATCTACCCGAGCCGTCTCCACGAGCACGTTTCCATCGCGACCGGAATACTTCACAGCGTTGTCAATCAAATTTGCGACCGCTGCGCGAATCTCATCGGCATCGCCCCGAATCCTCACCGGAGGTCCTGGCCGAAACTCAATTGCTCCACTGCGTGCGCCATTCAAGGCGCGGGCCCGCACAATGCACTCCTCCACTAAAGGCGTTAGTTCAACTGGCACGGTTGCCAGCGGACGCGATGCCGAACCAATGCGGCCCGTCCGAAGCACCTGCTCAATAGTAGCGAGCAGCCGGTCACTATCGGCCAGCATGATGTCATAGAATTCCTTGCGCTTACTCTCCTCGACACTGCGCGTTTGTAGTGTCTCGAGGTAAAGCCGTATGGAAGCAACGGGCGTCTTCAGCTCATGGGTGACCGCATTGATGAAGGCGTCGTGCTTCTCATTGCGCCGAATTTCGTGTACCAGGAAAATGGTATTCAGAACCACTCCGCCGATAATTGTCGCGATCAGCAGAGCGCCGAAAAACAGCAAAATCCCCGTACGCCAGTTGAGCACGACCCAACCGATATAGAGGAGCAGCGTAACAAGAATGAGGCCGGCGCCCAGCGATATAAAAAACGCTATGGACTTTTGCCGGCCAGCAACGACCATACTTATAGCTTAGTGCTGCGGCGAAAACCGCCCGGTTTAAGCGGCTTTGCGTTCTGTAACCACGGTGTCCAGCTTGGCAACTTTGATGCTCTTGGCCAAACCGATCCGTTTCATCAGATTTAAGGTGATCCAGGACGGATCAAACTCGTACCACGCAAGGCCATGACGCGCCGAGGTCGGATGCGCGTGGTGATTGTTGTGCCAGCCTTCGCCAAAGGTCATCAACGCGACCCACCAGTTATTGCGTGAATCGTCCCGAGTCTTGAACCGGCGGCTGCCCCACATGTGCGTAGCGGAGTTGACCAGCCAAGTCGCATGCAGACCAACTACAACACGCAGGCAAACGCCCCACAGGATCATCGGGAGACCGCCAATCAATCCGAGCAGGATGCCCAGCGCCACCATCGGGATCCAGTGATAATTGTTTAGCCAAACATAAAAACGATGCTTCGCCAGATCCGGCGCATACTTTGCCATCGCCTTGGTGTTGTTGTGATTGCTCTCGCCGAACATCAACCAGCCGACGTGCGCCCACCACGCGCCGTCACGCGGAGAATGCGGGTCGCCTTTCTGATCCGAGTTTTGGTGATGGATGCGATGCGTAGCAACCCAAAAAATCGGTCCGCCTTCGAGCGTCAGCGCGCCGCAAACGGCGAACAGGTACTCGAAAAACAGCGGCGTCTTATAAGAACGATGCGTATGCAGCCGATGGTAACCGAGGCTAATGCCCAGACCAGTGGAGAACCAATACAGAAACGCCGCGACGGCTAAGTTTTGCCAACTAAAGCAAAACAACGCGGCAATAGCCCCAATGTGGAAAAGGACAAGAACGGCAATCGTGGGCCAGTTTAGCCCGCGGGATTCAGAAATATCTAAGACGTTATGACTCAAGGCAGTCTCTCTTTTTGAACCTAACAGGGAACGGCCCCGTAGTTTGTAAGACTTATGTAATTTCAAGAAGTACGGCCCCGAATCCCGAATGATCCCGAATGGGGACGGAGAGATATGGCCCCATTCGCCACATTCGTCCATTCGGTCCCCGCTTTCCGAGCCCTGCGCGCGAGCAAGCGGTGGTTTTTCGCCTACTGCAATGGTTCTTTCACAGGCAGAACTCGGTCGACGGCCACCCTTTGCAAGCTTTGCACTCTGCCTGACGGCCAGTGAATTTCAATTAAATCTGCCCGAGCATCCGTCCCCAATCCAAAATGAACCGGGCCCGCGCTCGATGAAGCATAGCCCACGCTCGTCGTCATGTGGTTGTATTGCGAACCATGCGCGGTCACTACTCTAATGCGTGCCCCTATTCCGTCGCGATTGCTCTTAGTCCCTTCGAGCGCGATATCTAACCAGTGTCCAGCACCCTCGCTGCGGTTCATCCAGATCTCGGCGGGCCTGCCCAGCGCAGTCACAACCACATCAATACGCCCATCCCCGTCGAGATCCCCGAAAGCCAATCCACGATGCCTGGCTGCCGGACTGGCGTTCAGCGCCGCCGCTTCCGTCAGCGCTTGCCATTGGCCGTTCGGGCCGGGATTGCGGAACACCGTGTTATATTGGTCGATGCTCGTTCCCGGCTGCGGTAGCGACGCGACGTGCCCGCGCGCAGCAAACAGATCTTTCCAGCCATCATTGTCAAAGTCATAGAACCCCACGCCGAAACCGGCCATCGGTAGACTCAGCGTGCGCATGCCCGTTTGCGACGTCACTTCCTTAAAATCGCCCTTCCCGGTGTTCTGGAATATTGGCAGCGTCTGGTTGTTCAGGGCGATGAAGGCGATATCGGGATATCCGTCGTTGTTGAAATCGCGAAAATCCAGCCCCATGCCAGAGACAAAACTCCCGTCCTCTGGCAGCGCGACGCCAGTCTGAAATGCAACCTCTTCAAATTTCCCGCCTAGATTGTGGAAGAGTGAATTATAGTAGCCGTCGTTGGTGACGAAGATGTCGGGCTTGCCGTCCAGATCGTAGTCCGCAACCCCCGCGCCCATCCCCTTCCCCGGATGCTCGCGAATGCCCCAAGCCGCGGAGACATCCTCGAACGTGCCATCTCCCTTGTTTAGGAACAGCTGATTCGGCAGCGGCTTGAAGAACTTCGGATGGCAATAATCGCCAACGCCCTGATAAGAACACTGCGGCTCACTGCTGTACTTCCACTGCACGTAATTCACGACGAAGAGGTCCAGCAGTCCATCGTTATTGACATCCACCCAGGCTGCGGCAACGGCCCAGAGCGGGCCATATTGCGGGTCAACCGAGTGGTTCAGGCCGGCCTTCGCAGTCACATCGGTGAATGTGCCATTGCCATTGTTGTGGTAGAGCGTGTTGCCATGCACGCCCGCCACAAACAGATCGGGCCAACCATCGTTATCGAAATCGCCGACCGCCGCGCCAATATCGAAGCCAGCGCCAGCTAAACCGGCGGCATCGGTAACGTCTGTGAACACCCCATTGCCGTCATTACGGAACAACCGATTGCGGTACTTGGGGGAGTCTTTCTTGAGGGTAGAAAGATCCGCGCCATTGGTGAAGAAAATATCTGGCCGGCCATCCTTGTTGTAGTCAAAAATAGCCACGCCGCCGGCCATGCTTTCGGGAGGATTACGTCCCGGACTCTCGTTATTTTCAAGCTGGAACGGAATGGACTTGAGAGCGAAGTGAATAGGGCTGCTCGCATCGCGGAAAGCATTCACACAAATTGGGATTGCCAGCAGGAACGGGATCAGCGCAAAGGGCGCGGCGTGCCGCCAAGACTGTGTCAGAAACTCGGGCGGCCACGCCGCGGCCGTTTTGCGCGAGTTCCTCAAAAGCCGCTTGAGATACAGCATCAACAAAAACGAGGTCTTCTAATAATAAAGGGGTGGCGTTTGGGCCACCCCTTCTTGTAAATGCACAATTTAGCGCTGCGGCTTGTTAGAAGTAGTACTTCACCGCGAATTCGACCAGCCGATCGCCCGCTGTATGGAGAGGTTTGCCTGTGGTCGTTGCGTTCTGGTTTGTATTCGAAAGCGTATTGCCCGTTGTCGAGAAGTTCAGCGAAAGATCGCTGTTCCCACCGAGACCAAACTGCGGATTGGGATGGTTCAGGAAGTTGAAGGCTGACATGCGGAACTCAACACTTTGCCGTTCCGTAACCGTGAACTTCTTGGAGAGCGTCAGATCGCTATCAAAGTACGCCGGTCCGTGAATGTTCGGCCAGATCAGCGTGCCGTTTTGACCAGGCGCTGGGGGTGCGAAGCAAGCCGGATTGAAGTATTGGCCCGACTTCAGATTCGCGCCCGGATTACAGATCAACTGCGGAGCAAGGACGAGGCCTGGTGCATTCGAGCCCAGATAGCTAGTCGCGCTGGGCTGGACGGTCACTCCGTCAAAAGTGGTGTTCCCATAGTATGCATTCAGGTTGCCATTGGTATTCGGTTGAATCGGGGCGCCGGTCTGGAGGCTGCTGATTCCGGAAAGCTGCCAACCATTCACCGCGCCCTTCAGTATCCTGTTGCCGCGAATCGGGCTGGGCATTTGCCAGAAGTAGCCGGCGTTGAAAATATGGGTGTGATTATAGGCCAGCACTCCGTAGTTTGCTGCAATGTTGAAAGGATCCATTGTGTTGCCGTCAGAGGAACCGTTGCCGCTGTAGTTCTCGCGGATACCCATCACCTTGCTGAATGTGTAATTTGCCAGGAAAGTGACCGGCCCGGCCTGCCGTTGTAAGCTAGTCTGAAGCGAATTGTAGTTCGCGTAGCTGCCGTGACCGGAGAGCCAGGTATCACCGTAGCTCTGGAAGGGCCGGTAATCATTGGCGTTCTTGATCGCGTTGAGCGGGTTTAGTATCCCCGTCACCGGATCCGGCTTGAAGAATGCTCCAAGCGGAACCATGTTGAAGTTATAGAAATCGGAGTTCGTTCCCGCGATCAGCAGGTCGCGGCTGCGGTTTCCTACGTACGAGACTTCCATCAGCATGCGCGAGGGAAGTGATCGAGAAATAGAGACGTTGTAGTCCTCGGTGTAGGGTGTTTTTCCATCGCCCATCACCAGCGCGCTAATGCTGCAGCCGTTGCCGCAGGCTGCGTTACCCGCCGAGGTCGGAACCTTAGTCAGCGTCTGAGTTCCAGCGAGCGATGACAACGATCCGCTTCCGTAGTTGATCACGCCTTCTGGAAGTTCCGAAGGTCCCGAAGTCGTATTGTAGGCGAGTTGATAGTGGAAGATCGCGAAGCCTCCGCGCAGGACGGTCTTACCATCTCCGAAGACATCGAACGCAACACCGATGCGAGGCTCGTAGTAGAAGGGGGGCGACTTGAAGCCCGAAATCGGGATGCTCGAGTTAATGGAATTCCATTGCAAGCCCGCGTTAACTGCGTTCGGGTTGGCTTGGAATGCCGCCACGTTGAACACTGCCGCCCCAAACTTCGTGTTGGAATACCATTGGCCCTCATGGTCAAAGCGGATCCCGTAGTTCACGGTCAGCCGTTTCATCGCCTTCCAGGAATCTTGTGCGTAAAAAGAATATTGGTGGAACTTCAGGTTGTCCACCGGGATGGCGTTGGCCTGGTTGTATCCAGAGGATCGGCCCGTTAGGAAATCTGCGTACAAGTTGCCAGTCGTCGTACCGCCATAGGTCTCGAAGTCATAAGTGCCGTTCAACTGATTGCCGCTGGATTGTACGTTGCCGTTGCTGTCCCAGTAGAAGCCGAACTTCATGGTGTGGGTGCCGGAAACTTTGCTTAGGTTGTCATAGATGGCGGGATCGGACTTCAAACCGCCGAAAGCGCCGCCATTGAAGCCGCCGCCGAAAACAGCCTGCTGATCGTAACCGGCGAAGCCGCCGTTACCGCTCCAACTGATAATGTTCGGGATCTGGGTTTCCTTAACCCCAAAAAGGCCAGGAACATTAAACCCATACGTTGAAGGATTGATCGCGCTGGGGTTCACGGGGCTGACCGGATTGATGTACCGGGCATAGGTGAACACTGTTTCATTAGTCAGCGTCGGGCTAAACACGTGGGTCACGTTCGCCATCACGACGTTTGCGGTGGTGGGGGCGACGAGGGGCGAGGGGTAAGGGAGCGAAAATGCTGGCGCCCACCATACTTGGACCGGGTGAAGGTCCGTTTCTTTTTGATAGGAGTAGGACACCGTCACTTTTGTGCGATCGCTTGGGGAGAAGTCGACCTTTTCAGTCAATTCCCAACGATTTTGCGGGCTCTGGTCGAGAAACTGGAAGTTGTTTCCATTGTGTGTTGCCGGATCTACGTTCGGTTGAGGGTAGGTCTTCAAAAGGGCCAGACTGTTCGGATCGAATGCCGAGGCCGGGATGATGCCGCCGGCGTAAAAGTTCGGGACGGCAGTGATATTGCCGTAGTGGCTGGAAACCGTACTGGGCAGTGCGCCGAGAGCGGCAGGCGAAAAGTTTCCGGCTCTCATGTTCGCCGTCGGAACAAATGTCTGCCACAGTTGGCCGGCCGGCTGCTGCCTCATATATTCATAACCGACCCAAAAGAACAATTTGTCTCGGTTGCGGTTGAACTTCGTAAAGGGCAGAAGCACCGGACCGCCGAGATTGCCGCCTGGATAATACTCGTAGGCATCCACCTTCGGAATGCCTTGACTCTTCTGGAAGGAGTCTTCGGCATTGAATATGTTGTTGCGAGCGTAAAGATAGCCTTCCCCATGAAACTGCGCGCCACCACTCTTGCTATAGGCCTCAAAAACTACCGGCCCCTTCGCATAAGCCGCATCGTAGCCGGACATCAAAACCTTGATTTCCGACGTCATGTCCTGGTTGATGTTGGCGATCTGAGTGCCCTGGTTGCCGGGGTCGACCAGGTTCGCGCCGTCCAGCATGTACGCCATCGCGCCATTGGGCTGCGTTCCGTTCGACGAATATGCTCCCACCGGGCCGCTGTTGGTGCTGACAGTGCGGTCGGTAAACCCGGAACCTTGGGTCAGGCCATTGGTGAAACCCATCCCCGGCATGATGCGGAGCAACTCGCCGGCATCGCGGCCTTGCAGCGGAAGTTCGTTTACCAGCGCCGCGTTCAGAGTCGTGGCGACTTCGCCCGTGTCGGTCGGCACGACTGATTCCGCTGAAGTCACCACCTCCACGTTCTGCGAAGTTGCGCCGACTTCCAACTTGATATTAGGGAGTGTAAGGCTGGCGCCCTGGCTAACGGCGATTCCCTTCTGCTCCCAACCCTTAAAGCCACTGGCCGCTATAGTGACGCTGTAGCTCCCGGGCGGAACGGCCGAGAAATTGAAGAACCCCTCCGAGTTCGAAACTGTGTGGCGCGTGTCGTTGCTGGCTTCGTTCTTCAACGTCACGTCCGCATTTGGAACCACGGCGCCTGTCTGATCGTACGTGGTGCCCGTTAAGGTTCCGGTTAACTGTTGCGCATATATATGACTGGAGGATGCGGTGAGGACTGCCAACAGCAGTCCGGAAAGAAACGTTAATCGTGCTGTCGACCAGCGGCTAACCATCACTCTGGCTAATCGCGCTAGGGTACATCGATACATGGGACCCCCTTGCTAATTTCAGAAGTTTGTTGTCGCGGAGTGCTACATTCACCCGCGCTTCAGCTTTGAGAAGTATAGGTGGAACTTTTTGGACGCGGCAGGTTAATGTGCAACTAATTGTGTTTCGCGAAGGTGATTCGCCCGTACACTATTGCAACAACACTGACTTAGCAGAGGAAATCGAAGTGTATTTGTAACCGTTACATGCGTCAGGACGAGCCATCCGGTAACGGACCCGATAGGGATAGAGGTATTCCAGGAATGGAATTACCTGGGCCGGCGAGTCGCAGCCGTACAATCTTTAGAACGCGCCACGGGCCAGGAAGGTTCGCAAAAAATTACCATGCTCGGACAGACTAATGCGCGGGAGAGTTCCCAAGATTGCTCCGAGCGTCCGGCCCTTTGTCGCGTTCCTCGGCGCTCAGGCGGTCCACAATCTGGCGTTCCTTCAGCCCATCGGCCTGACGGTGCAGCTTGTAATAGAGCGACGCCAACTCCACATGAGGTTCCAACCAGTTCGGGTCGCCGCGAACCACTTTCTCAAGATCTGTGACCGCCGAGTCAAGGTCACCTGAAGCCTTTTCGAGTAGAGCCCTCGTATAGTGCGCGAACGACGAAGATGGGTTGAGTGCGCATGCTCGCTCAATGTACTGCTTTGCCGCCGTCAAGTCGCGCTTCCCATATAGCACGCCGCCCAGGTGCAGGTTCGCGGTGAAATCGTCTTCTTTCAGCGCCAGCGCTTTGCGCAAATCTGCTTCAGCCGCTGCCGTATCGTGCGCCCCTTCAGCGGTCACCCCCAACAAGGTATAAGCCTGGGGATAAGTTGGTTCTAAGCGCACGCATTCCTCGAGGTCCTCTCGGGCTGCGGGGAAATTATTGAGCTTCAGCCAAGTCGATCCGGCGAGGAAGAAAGCTTCGGCGCTTTGTTTGCCTTTCGCCGCCCGCTCCATCAGAGGCAGCCCGTCGCGTGCCTTTCCCGCTCCGATCAGGGCCGAACCGAGAGCGTACGCCAAGTCGAGATTATCTCCATTCGAGTTTTCAAACGGCTGAAGGACGGCAACGGCGCGATCGGGCTGGTCCAGGCGCGAATAGCAGTCCCCCAAGAGGATCGCCACCCGCAGATTCGCCGGTTCGGCGTGTAAAACGGAGGCAAACTCAACGGCCGCGTTGGCCGAGTCCCCCTTCTTGTAGAACGCGAGTGCCAGATTGCTCAGGATTTGAGGATTCTCCGGCATGAGCTTCAGTGCGGACCGATATTGGGCGATTGCCGCATCGAACTGACCCGTATGCGCCAACGCAGCGCCCAGGTTCGCCAACGCCTCCAACGAGTCCGGCCGCAGTTTCAGGAAGCTCTCATAATCCGAGATTGCGAGGGTCATATCCCCCCGCTGCTGCGCATCAACGGCCTCCTGAAAGAGCTTTTCCGGCGACGTGTTCTGGGCAAGCGCGGTCGTAACCATCCATATACAACCGAGCGAAATTCCCAGTCCGGCACGCATTAAACTGACCATAGTATAGAAATCCCGTTCGACCGGCAAATATGAAATGGGCAATCGTGAGTTTCCTTTTGGGTCTAGACCTATGGGCCATGCAATCCGCCGCCCCGCCGGACTTCGATGACCTTTCGAAACGCGCCTCCGCAGCGCTCGCGTCGAATCCCGCCGAAGCAGCGATTTTGTATCGGCAAGCTGTGGCCTTGCGGCCTGAATGGACCGAAGGATGGTTCTACCTGGGCGCCAGCCTCTTTCAGACCAACCAGTACGCCGAAGCGCAGAAGGCGTTGCAGAAAGCTTCGACCCTCGCGCCCACCCGCGGTACCGTTTGGGGGTTGCTTGGCCTCTCCGAAGCCGAGACCGGCGATTCGCGGCGTGCGTTGGCGGACATCCGCAAAGGCGAAGCGCTCGGTTTGGCGGACGACCCGAAGTTTGTATCCGCCGTCCGCAACCGCGCCGCCCAGATCTGTATCCACGAAGCCGATTTTTCGGCCGCCGTGCAACAACTCCGGCCGCTTGCAAAAGCCGGAGATAAATCACCAACCACGATACAAGCCTTGGGCATCAGCGTACTGAGTATTCCCAGCGACCCTGCCCATCTGCCGCCCGCAAAGCTAGCCTTCATCGAAGCCGCAGGCCAAGCCGCCTGGGCATTCTACGCCCAAAACGATGCCGAGGCAGGTGCGCTTCTGCAACAACTCACGTCCCGCTATCCTTCCGAGCCCGGGGTCCACTACCTGTACGGTCTCTATCTATTGGCGAGCGATTCAGTTGCTGCCCGCCGCGAGTTTGGCAAGGAGTTGCACCTATCGCCAACCAATGCCGCTCCACGCTTGCAAATCGCCATTCTCGATATTCAGGCAGGCAAACCCCAGGAAGCGTCGCAGTTGGCGCAGGATGCGTTGCGGGTGGATAGCCAAAATGCGCTGGCTCACCTGGTTATGGGCCGCGCTCTGCTGGACGAGAAAAGTTTTGCCCAGGCAGTACCCGAATTTCAGGCGGCCGCGAAATTGTCGCCCGAAAACGCCGAAGCGCACCTCTATCTGGAACAGGCCTATCGCCATTTAGGAAAATCCGAAGAAGCCCGCCGCGAACGCGAAGAGTTCGACCGCCGCAAAGCCGCAAGCGATCCGACGGTGTTCAATCAGGCTCGGTAATTTTAAGGATCCGGTCCACGCCGACGTCGTGCAACACTTGCACACGGCCACTCGGCCAACGGATCTGTACTTCTTTAACACCCGTTGCCGCGCCTAAGCCGAAATGCACGCGCGGATCGCTCGAACACGCGTACCCCGTGCTGGTGCTTACGTGATTGTATTGGACCTGCCCGGTTGTTGTGGTCAGTTTCAATCGCGCGCCGATTGCCATGCGGTTACTCTTCGTACCGATAAGCTGCAGCATCAACCAATGGTTCCCGTTTTGCGTGATGTTGTGGAATACTTCGGCCTTGCCATTCAGTACGGAGACGACCGCATCCAGACGCCCATCGTTATCTAGATCTCCATAGGCCAAGCCTCGGTGCGCGGCAGCAACCTGAAAATCCGCCCCTGCCTGCGCGCTAACGTCTGCGAACTTCCCGCCAGCCAGATTCCGGAAAACGGCGTTCGGTTCTTCGTAGGCCCGAGGTGAGAAGAGAGCAATATTGTCGAGCACGT
>DATBEF010000189.1:0-14782 GCA_036269625.1 Bryobacteraceae bacterium
CAGTACTGTTCAGCGAGAACTGCGACAAAGGTGTATGCTTCGGCACGTTCTCGTTCCGGGAGAAGCCGTAGAACGCTCCCGCTTGTGCCAGAAGCAGAACGGTGAGTATCCGGGCGCTTTTCGACTGGAGGAAATTAGTCATGCCGCAACTTTCGTCGGAGGGGGAGAGACGCGTTTGGCGATTACGGAGATCAGACGATGTGTCCCGAGCAGGGCGGCTAAAGCGACCACGAATACAATATACCCTTCCACTTCATGGAAAAGGCCATGCGCCAACTCGGTGCTCACTTCCGAAAATAGCCCGGTAAGCGCTACCCGGATCGCATTAGCGCCGATGGCAATCGGTACGGTGGCCGCTAGCAGCGCCCAGCGCATCCAGACCCGCTTGTCCATGAAGTAGGCGTACACGAGCGATAGGAACGTCAGCGATAACAATGATCGGATGCCGCTGCAGGCATCCACAATGTTTAGCGTCTGGCTGGGCAGTTCCAGCAGATTGCCGGTGCGGATCACGGGTATGCCCATCCAACCAATCATCACTTCGGCCAACTGGCTGGCTAGCATTTGGAGGCTCAGCGTCAGGCGGGCATAGATGATCTGCGGAATGGGGATCATGAAGAAGAGCAACAACAGCGGGAAGAGCAGGGCGCGTACCCAGCGTGTGCCGCCGAGATAGAGGACGCATCCCCAAACGGCGAAAACGAATGCGAGACGAGCGGTAAATAATTCTGCGCCGAGCGTGGCTGCCAGCGCCTGGCAGGCGGCCAAAACAACAACCACCAGTCCCCAGCTATTGGGCTTGGCGGGCAACGCAGCCAGGGCGTGCCGACGCTGCCAGACGATGAATCCTGCAATTAAGGGGACGAAAAAGCCGTGCCCCATGTCTTCGTCGTTGGCCCATTGGGAGACCATGCGGTAGAGAATGGGAGCGTAACAAAGGATCAGGAGAGCGCCGAACCAAAGCGCTGGGGCCCAGGAGATCTTAACCGGCAACGCGGTTTGGGTCGGGGGTTGAGCTGCCGGTCCGCTTACCATGGAAGCAAGTTCTGTTTATACAAGATCGCTCGTTAGGGCATGGAACAGGCGCGGGTGAAAGCTGCCTGTCTCGCTCCCTGCAATCTTAGTACATCACAATAGAAGAGATTCCAACCAGTCCGAGACGCAATGACGAACATGGACCAACCCAGAACCGCCGCGCGAGTAAGAGCGGGAACCATCGGATTTGCCTGGCTGACGATGCTGGGCCTCCTTAGCAGTCCCCTGTGCCCGGGACAAGATTTCTATCCGCTCAAAGACATCCGCCCCGGTCTGCACGGCGTCGGCCGGACTGTCTTCGCAGGCAATCGCATTGAAGAGTTCCAGGTCGAGATCCTCGGCGTCATCGAGAATTCCGCCCCACAGCAGTCCATCATCCTCGCTAAACTCACTGGTGGGCCGCTCGCCGAGACCGGCATCCTCCAAGGCATGAGCGGCAGCCCCGTTTACATAGACGGCAAGCTGGCCGGAGCGGTCGCGCTCGGATTTCCGTTCTCGAAGGAGCCTATCACCGGTATCCAGCCGATCGAGCAGATGATCGCCGACGCCCGATTCCCGAGTACCGCTTCCCGCGCGAGCCGCGCTCCGGTCATTGCCGTCCCCCGAGATAGCCCGAACCCCTTGTCTCAATTGGCCGACCTCAAATCGCCGCTCTTTATGTCAGGGTTCACGGCCGGCACTCTCGCAACGTTTGGTCCGGAACTCGGCAAATTTGGTTTTGCACCACTTCAGGGAGTGTCGGCGGGAAGCCCAAAATCTCCGCAATATTCGGGAACCGTGCAACCCGGTTCGATGATTAGCGTGCAACTAATGTCCGGCGATATGGCCGTGGGCGCCGACGGCACGGTGACCTATGTTGACGGAAAGCGAGTGTACGCGTTTGGCCATCGATTTCTCGATACCGGCAGCACGGAGTTGCCGTTCGCGCGGGCGGAAGTGATCGCGCTGTTGCCGGCCCTCAATTCATCGTTCAAGATTTCGACGCCACGAGAGTGGGTCGGGACGATGGTGAGTGACCGTTCGACGGCAATTGCCGGTGAGATTGGGCGGTCGGCTCACATGGTTCCGGTGACTATTTCGCTGCATCCTGATGGCGCCGCGGTGCATGATTACCGGATGAACGTGGTCAACGATCGCCTGCTTACTGCGTTTCTGACGCAGATGGCGCTGTATTCTTCGCTCGATGCCACGGAGCGGACAACCGGTGCGGCAACCATCCGGCTGCGAGGCAAGGTGGAGTTTGAGAACAATCTGCCGCCCGTTATCATTCGCGATACCTTTATCAGCGACAACGCCACGCCCGCGCAGGCCGCTGCGAACGCCGTTGTGATCCTGGGATTCGTAATGAGCGCGGGCTTCTCAGACTTGCACGTTAAGAGCGTGTCGTATGAAGTCGAGCCATCGGAGACCAAAAATCAACTTCAGATCGATCAGGTGTGGACTTCTCGCCGCCAGGTGAAACCAGGCGACGACATCCTGATCACAACCTTGCTCACGGGCGAGAACGGCGTCGAGATTACGCGAGAGTCGACGTACCGGGTCCCGATCGGCGCACAGCCCGGACCTCTGAATTTCACCGTATCGGACGCGAACACTCTGAACTTTCCGGAGTTTGCCGGTTTGAATCCAGCCGCCATGCATTCGGCCCAGCAGCTAATCAGTATCATCAACCAATACCGTGGAAGCGATAACGCTTTTGTGAGGGTGTGGAGACAGGAGCCGACTTATACTGTTGGCGCGACTTTCCCAGGGGGGGATTTGACAGACCCTCCGCCGTCTGCGGCCTTAATCCTGGCGCAACCGTCGGCTTCAGCGAGCGGCAGCATTCTGATTAACAACACGCGCGGCGCCCAGTTGGCGGAGATTGCGATACCGCTCAGTGGGTATGCCGTGTCAGGAGCGAAAACAGTGCAGGTGGAAGTTAAAGAGTGAAGAGATCGCGGAGTTTTCTCGCCTGCATGGCTGCGAGCGCGCTGCTGGCCGGTACAGGCTGGGGCGCCACCAGTTCGGTTTGGGAGGTTGCGGGTTATAGCGACTTTTCAAAAGGGGTTTTGCACGGGCTGTCCCTGACCGCGGACGGCAACTTACGCGCCGGGCCCTTCGTGAGTTTCGATGCGGCGCTGGACCAGCCGGCGCTGTGGAGCATCGTGGGCGCGCCGGAAGGGGGCGTGTACGCGGCGACGGGACATCGGGGCCGCGTTGTGCGGATTGCTCCGGACGGCAAAATCCAACCGGTCTGGACGGCGCCGGAGCCGGAAGTATTCGCTATCTGTATGGGCGCGAAAGGCGTATTGTATGCCGCTACCTCGCCGAACGGCGGCGTTTACCGAATTGAGAACGGCAAGGCTACCGAGATTTGGCATTCCGATGCCAAGTACATTTGGGCGCTGCAGGCAGGGACTGACGGTTCGATTTATGTTGGGGCAGGCGATCCTGGGCGCGTCACACGCATTGATGCCGGCGGGAAAGCTGAGGTGTTCTATGAAACCGGACAATCGAATGTTACGGCGCTTGCGTTGGGGGCCAACGGACACCTCTATGCCGGTACCGACCCGAACGGATTGTTGTACGACATTTCGGGACCGCGGCAGGGCAACATCTTATACGATTCGCCGCTTCCGGAGATCCGCGCGATTGCTGTGAACCCGCAAGGCACTGTTTACGCCGCCGCAATGGGCGGCTCGGTGACTAGTAGGACAGGCGCGATCCCCGCATCGGCGGCCGCGGCTACCACCGTTGTAACCGCAGCCAATCCCACGGTGATCACGGTGACCGAGGGCAAGGAGAACAATGTTCAATCGCCCGCCGAAAGTAAGCTGAAGACGGATACCACCCGCGGCGCCGCTTCCTCTTCCCTGGTGACGGGAGCGCAGACGACCGCTACCGTCGATGTCAGCGGCGTGGATAAATCGGCGATTTATCGTATCGATCCCGACCGAACGGTGGAGACTTTGCGCACATCGAAGGATGACAACATCTACGATCTGCTGCTGGAGGGAAGCGCGGTTTTGTTTTCGACCGATGTAGACGGCCGCATTTATCGCCTGGAAGGTGGCAAGGTTTCCCTCGTTGCTGAAGCAGGAAGCGGAGAGGTAACGCGGCTACTGAAATCGAATGGCGGCTTCTATGCCGGGCTCAGCTCGCCCGCGCGGCTACTCGCATTCCAGACGAATGCGAGCCAGCCGGGTAGTTATGAATCCGAGATACACGATTCCACAACCGTGGCGCGGTGGGGACATTTGCAATGGCACGGTGCGGGTTCGGGCGTGGTATTTCGTACTCGGTCGGGCAATGCTGCGAGGCCTGATAGCACTTGGAGCGCGTGGTCAGCTCCGATGAGCGATCCGGCAAGCGCACTGATTCAGAGCCCGAATGCGCGGTTCATTCAATGGCGAGCCGAATGGCCCGCGGGCGCCCACGGGTCGCTCGACATCGTCGACATTGGGTACTTGCCGCAGAATACGCCGCCTTCGCTGCACAGCATCACCGTGACGTCCGTCGTGACAACCAATCCTTCGAAGCAGGCGGCTACGGCTGCGGCCGCCACGTCGTCCTATACCGTAACGGTTACGGATACGGGAACCGCGCCGGCTGCCAGTTCGTCGACTTCCGCTACACAGACTGTCTCGCAACAGCAGACCACTCAGACGCAAGTATCTTGGCAGGCCGACGACGCGGATGGTGACAAGCTGGTTTACGCCGTTTACTTCCGTGGAGACGATCAGAGCGAGTGGATGCTGATTCGCAGCCGCATGTTCGAGAATGCGCTGCTGCTGGATGCAGATACACTTGCCGATGGGCGTTATTTCTTCAAGGTAGTGGCGTCCGATTCGCCATCGAATGCTGCACCGTATGCGCGCCAAACAGAATTGGTGAGCGGGCCGGTTCTGATCGATAACACCCCACCGCTGGTTACACCCGGGCAGCCGCAGCGCAACGGAGACTCGCTTGATATCACAGTGGATGCTGTAGACAAAACGAGTTCTTTAAGACGCTGCGAGTTTTCTCTGGACGCGGGCAGTTGGCAGCCCATCGAGGCAGCCGATGGTATAACGGACTCGCCACGCGAACAGTTTCTATTGCATGTGGACAAGCTGAGGCCCGGCGAGCATCTACTGGTGTTCCGCGTGTACGATTCGGCTAACAATGTGGGCTTAGCGCGAGTTGTGGTGCACTAACTACACCATCCGCTGGCCAATTATTATTGCCGAGTTACAGCTTGGGCGGCGTTCACAGCGGCCCCAATAGTGGCCGCGTCTTCGCTGCCTTCGACAATTTCGATCGAATACCCTTGAAGCGGGCTCAGTTTCACCATCTCGTTCAGATATTCGAGGAGTAGCGTGGGATTAAGGAATCGCGCGTTGAAGCCCGTTACATAGAACTTCCCGGGACCATCGAGGTGGATACTTGTGGCCGTCGCGGCGGCCAGTGCGCGATGCCACATTTTGACGAAGTCCACGCATCGTGCGTCTCCGCCCTTCGCCTGCTCGAAAATGTCTTCCGGCTCCATGTCCATGAAGCGCAGCCGCATGGCCCGGTGGCCCATGATCCCCTCGAGGTGCCCGCGGCCGCCACATCCGCAGTAATGCTCTTTGGCATCGAGCGTCACCACCATATGGCCGGCTTCCCAAAAGCCTTCGAGGAAGGGATAGCGTCCGTAACCGATGCCGTTTCCGAGCGTCCACACTCGGATCAGGCGGTCTAAATGCCCGCGGGTCGCCGCGATCCCGGCCGCCACCACGTCCGCGTCGTTGAATATCTCGACCCTAACCGGGCCCATGATCCGCGCAAGCGCTGCTTCTACTAGCGCCTTCATGTTGACGCCCTTAAACTGAATCAGATTAGGAGAGTCCTCAATCACTCCATTCCGCACAATCCCTGGCATTCCGATGCCCACATGAGTCGGCGCATCTTTGAGTTTCAGCCCTTCCACCAAATACACAATTTGGCTCACGATGTTCTCGGCAGGCATGCCATGCAGCGCGTCGGACATCGAATGATCCTCTGGAAACGCTACAACCGGAGCAACAACAGCGTGGTTGGCGACGGCCGCCGCAGCGATTCGTTCAGCGATGAAAATTCCGATCCCGTAGGCCATACTATTTCCTCGCTTCAGTTTGCAGCCAGCTTATTCAATCCGTTGAAGGCGGCTGCTTTATAGCATTCCGCGAGCGTCGGATAGTTGAAGACGGTGTTAACGAAGTAGTCGACTTTGCCTTTCAGGATCATTACCGCCTGGCCGATATGCAGCAACTCGGATGCACCTTCCCCAATGATGTGAACTCCCAGAATTTCGAGCGTGTCGCGATGGAAAATCAATTTGAGGCGTCCCGTCGTATCGCCCCGAATCTGGCCCCGTGCGATCTCACGATAGTACGCCACGCCTACCTCATAAGGGACGTCTTCGTCTGTCAGTTGCTCTTCGGTCTTGCCGATAAAGGAGATCTCCGGTATTGTATAGATCCCGAACGGATAATAGCTCGGGTTCGATGTCATCGGCTTGTTAAACGCGTGCGACACGGCGATGCGGCCCTGTTCCATTGAAACGGAAGCAAGACTTGGGAATCCTATCACGTCGCCGACCGCATAAATGTGCGGCTGTTCGGTTTGGTAATTCTCGTTTACCTTGATGCGCCCGCGGGAATCTGCTTGTAGACCAGCCGCTTCCAGGTTCAATTCGTCGACATTACCCTGGCGTCCTACCGCGTACAGTAGACCATCTCCCGAGATCTTTTTGTTGCTCTCCAGGAACGCTACCACCCCGCCGGTTGGCGACTCCTCTACGCTATGCACCTCTTCGTTGAGACGCATGGTCACGCGATGATCTCGCAAATGATAGGACAAGGCTTCGATAATCTCCGAATCGGCAAACTCGAGCAGTCTGGGCCGGCGTTCAATCAGAGTCACGCGAACGCCCAGCGCCGCGAACATGCATGTGTACTCGACGCCTATAACCCCGCCGCCCACCACCATCAGCTGTTTCGGGATGCTCGGCATCTCCAGAATCTGGTCGCTATTGATAATGGTCGTAGCGTTGATCGGAACTTTTTCCGAAGCCGCGGGCTTGGTGCCAGTGGCGATCACAATCGTGTCGGCCTCAAGCGGTGATGTGCCCCGGGCATTGGTGGCAAGGATTGTCTTCGGGTCCTTAAAGCTGGCTATCCCGGTAAGCACCTCAATGCCGTTACGCGAAAGTTGCGCCTGCGTTACATCCACTTCCGTCTTAATCACGTGCTGAACGCGAAAGGCGAGATCCGCCATCGTGATCTTTTCCTTGACCCGATAGCTCACTCCATAAACGTTTTGATAGTTGTACCCTGACAGGTGCAAAACCGCTTCCCGCATCGTCTTGCTGGGAATGGTTCCTGTATTGATGCAAACGCCTCCGATAACCTCTCGGCGTTCAATTAATGCGACCTTCTTGCCGCTTTTCGCACCTTGAATAGCAGCCCGCTGGCCTGCGGGCCCGGAGCCGATCACGAGCAGATCGTAGTGAGACATTCGTTGATTGCGCGCGGGTTCCGAGTCTCTTATCGTGAGGAAGCCGACGACAATCCCGTCTCCCGCTCTCCGAGTATAGCCGGTATCCCAGCCCCTACCATTACATTCGGCGGTAAGGCGCGATGTCTTTATAGATGCTTAGCTTTTAGCCGCCATGGCAAGGCAGAAGAACGCTAGCGTTTGCCTCTATCCGATGCGTATCCGCGCCCTTTGTGCTCTACTTCGCCGGCTGACTCAAATAGACAGCGATGTCCTTCGCTGCCTTGGTCTCCACTCCGGGCCTCTGCAGAAAGCCGAGATCACGAAACCATTCGATGAAGCGCAATTGCCACGTTCCGAATGGCGTACCGTTCCGGTCCGTCAACCCGCCGCTCATGTGAGTGCCATCGCTCAAAGGGTCGCCGGGATGCCGGCCATTGCCATAGATGTGCATCTCGATATTCGGCACGCTCTTGGTCAGCATCGCGCTGAAATACTCAATCGCCCACACGGCATGAACGCGATCGCCCGAACCTCCACATGCAATAAATGCCGGAGGAACATTGCGCGGAATCGGCGGAGGAGTGCGATTGGGCGCAAAGGGCGAAGGACCGGGATAGATAATTCCCGCGAAGTCGGGGCGTGAACTGACACCCTTCAGCGGATCACTGGGATCGCTATTCTTGTTATCAAATTCATCGAACAACACGGCCGCCGCAGCCGCCAGCTCCGCGCCCGCTGAAAAACCCATCATTCCGATCTTGTTTGGATCGATGTTCCATTGTTTGGCATATGCGCGCACCAGGCGAATGGATTGAAGAGCGTCATTCACCTCATCGGTCTGCGGATTGTATCCATCGCGGCGGAGACGGCTGCGCAAGATAACCGTATTCACTCCGTAGTTGTAGAAGAACGGGACAAAATCGGCCGCCTCGCTGCCGACATTCAGCGTATTGTGCCCGCCGCCGGCAACCAGGATCACCGCCGCACCCGTATTGAGCCCGCGATCGACAGTATGCACTTCGATCGATGGATTGTGAATATTGACGATGCTGTTGATTCGCCCCGGGACAGACTGGCTCATGTTGTACTGCTCCGCCTCATGGACACGCTGTGCGTTGAGGAAGTGCGACCCTGGAGGATAAAGAGGAACCACGATACCTCCCGGCAGGATTGGCAAAGGCTTGTAGGGCGCATCGGTTGCGGGGCCCGGCGCCGGCACTCCCTGAGGTGCGGGAAGGGGAGGCAACGCAGCCTGTGGAGTACTTTGCGCGTACGCCATCGCTAACGAAAACAGCAGAAGAGCGGGAAATATTCGGGTGCCCATCGTTTCGAAAGAACTATAGCAGTGACGGAGTACCGTAGAATCAGTTTGCGGAAGCAGGAGCGATGAAGCGTCGGGATTTTATTGGTATTGCGCTGGCGGCTGGCGGAACAGCATCTCAGATATTCGCACGGGAGCAGGCGCAAGATTCCTCCGGCGTCAAGCGCGTCCTGGTGATGTTCAAGTGCCACTTCGACCTGGGATTCATCGATACGCAAGCAGGCGTCATGCGGAAGTACTTCGACGAGTATTACCCGCAAGCCATTCAGATCGCGAAGAGCATGCGCGATTCAGGCGAAGATCGATACGTATGGACCACCGGCTCGTGGCTGCTTTACGAATACCTGGAACAGGCGGACAGTAGTCAACGCAAGCGTATGGAGCAGGCCGTCCAGCAGGGCGACATCGCGTGGCATGCTCTTCCATTCAGCTGGCAGACCGAGCTGTTGGACCGTTCCATGATTGCGGGAGCGATTGGACTTTCAAAAGATCTGGACCGCCGCTTCGCACGAACCACCACCGGCGCAAAGATGACTGACGTCCCAGGCCACACTCGAGGTCTCGTCGGCCCGCTCGCCGAAAACGGAGTGACATTTCTCGATATCGGGGTGAATTCGGCCAGCACGCCGCCCGAGGTTCCGTCCATATTTGTTTGGAAGGACTCTGACGGCAACTCCATCGTTGTCATGTATCACCTTCGCGAATACGGCGGCGTGGTCCAAGTGCCCGGATCAGATCTGGCGATCGCAGTGGAAGTGCGGAACGACAACAGCGGTCCCCATATGCCCGCGGAGATTGGTGAAATTTACGCCAAATTGCGCAAACAGTTTCCAAACGCAAGCATCAAAGCGGCAAACCTTTCGGACATTGCAAATGCTGTCGAGCCTTTCCGGAACGGATTGCCTGTTGTTACCCAAGAGATTGGCGACACCTGGATCTACGGAGTGCCCAGCGATCCCGTAAAAGTCGCGCGCTATCGCGAAGTAGTTCGTCTGCGCCGCAGCTGGATCGCAAGTGGGCAGCTAAAGGCCGGAGATGCCACCGACGTCTCCCTACTTCGCCGGTTTTCGTTGGCAGCGGAACACACCTGGGGCACCGACACCAAGACTTGGCTGGATTTCGATCACTACACCCCTCACGATCTGGCTCAAATGCTTGGCCAGCCCAATTACAAAACGGTCGAGACAAGCTGGGCTGAGAAGCGCGACGATATCGCCCAGGGGATCGCCACTCTCCCCACTGCGCTTCGAGAAGAGGCCGTCCGAAAGCTGGCGGAACTGAAGCCTGTCCCACCGGATATCTCGAACCTCAAACCTCACGTGCCCACGGAATCCATCGAGGCTGAGCATTTCATTGTGAAGCTAGACGCCAACTCCGGCGCAATCCAGACCCTGCGCAGCAAGTCGACAAACCGCGATTGGGCCTCATCTGAACATCCGCTCGCGCTATTCGCGTATCAGACCCTATCGAAGCAGGATTACGATCGGTTTCTGGCCGCCTACGTCACCAGCAAGGCCGACTGGGCGCCGAAAGACTTCGGTAAGCCGAACATCGAACACTTCGGAGCGAAAACTCGCACATGGATGCCGAAGCTGCTGAACTGCTGGTCCGGAGAAGATGCCCAAGCTCATCGCGTCGTTGCCGAACTAAAGATCGATGACGAGGCAAGCGAGCATGCCGGCCTGGTCGCTTGGCCTCAAAGCATGTACTTGGAAGCTCTCTTTCCGAAGCAGGAACCGCTTGTTCACCTCAACCTCTTCTGGTTCGGAAAGCCCCCCAACCGCATGCCGGAGGCCCTCTGGCTTACATTTCGCCCAAACGCACCCGAAGCACAAAATTGGATGCTCCAAAAGACCGATCGCGAAGTTTCTCCTTTCGACGTGGTTCGAGGTGGCAATCGGCACATGCATGCGCTCTCGAATGGCCTCACTTACAAAGACGCACGGGGCAAGCTCTCGATTGAGACCTTGGACGCGCCAGTGATCGCGCTGGGAGAACGCTCGCCGATTGGCTTCTCCAAAGAGCAGCCCGACATTGCAAAGGGCATCCACTTCAGCCTCTTCAACAATGCCTGGGGAACGAATTACATCCAGTGGTTCGGCGAAGATATGCGATTCCGCTTCACGCTAAGAGCATAGGTTCAGTTTTTAGGGCTTTGCGGCCTTCTTACCAAACGGCCAGGTGTTCTGGCCGACTTCCCAGTGCAGCCGTATCGATTCAATCCAGACCGGTCCGCGAGCCTCGTTATAGGCGGGGTTGTTAACATGCTGGAGATCGAAACTGGCTAAAAATCCGGAAAAGACTTGGGCGCTATAGTAGGTTTCCCAAATACATTCCGGTCCATATTGCAAGCGGCCGTCTCCGATCAGGAAGTCATGTCCGCCCATCTCTAAATACTCCGCGTGCACAGCCGACAAACCGCTGGCCGTTAGCTCGGTCGCCACCGTATCGTTCGGCCGATGCCAGCGCTGTCCGGTCACAGATACTCCGCCGGTAGCTAAGCGGTCGATCGCGGTGAATGCGAAGCTCTCCGTTTTGCCGTCGTTCCAACCTAGCCGGGCAAAGACACCAATATCTTTCGTAATTTCCTGCTCGGCATTGATCCCGAATCCATACTTCAGCGTTCCGGAGCGGCGGGTGGCCGTGACGTCAGGCACACCACCGTTCTTCTTGGCGAGCGCAATGGCTTCAGCGTAATTACCCGCATCGGCATGGTTGTCGTAGCCGAGAACTCTCAGCGCCCCGGGGTGCTTTCGGATCTCGTCACGGTACTCGCTCTCATAAACATCGCCGTGGTCCGCCAGAATTCTGCGGTCGAATTGAGATCCGTTGGCGACACGCGGCTCCGCGGCGCTGGCATATCGCAGCGACCAGTTCCTGGTATGGAATTCGTTCACCCAACCCCAGGTATAACCGCGCACGTCCGCCGGATAGTCCCAAGCCCCGTTGTACATAACGGCCCACCCCATGAATTGAGTCCGCGGATCGTGCGAATAACGATTGTTATCGAAGAAGTCGGTCAAAGTAAATCGCCCGACCACGATCGTGTAGCGCGTCATCGGACGTTCTCCTGCGAGTTGATTCTCATCGCTATCGAAAGACTCTTTTTCGGCGCCAAACCCAAAATCGTGTGTAAGGTAGAGCCTCGCCACATACGGCTTGGGCGTCGCCGTCGCGACACGCGGCAATTCTCCGTTCGATGAGTTCGCAAGGCCGTCTACTCCGCTGAATCCTCTGCCTCCTGCGATCTCCGGATCGAAGTAGAGCTGAGTGTTCTGGTCGAGCCTCAGCCCGAAAAACAACGTCGTGGTGATTGACACGTCGCGTTCCGGGTAGTCCTGAAGACTGTACGCCCCTTTGTACGGGGATGGAAATGTTCCGTGATATTGGCCGATTGAAGTCGCCTGCCAGAATAAATTCCAGCGCTGTTCTGGAGCCGCAATCTCTGGGGCCTTGTTCTCTTCCTGGCGCGGAATCTCGCCTCCTCCATGCGGTGGAGGATTCTCCGGGGAAGGTAGTTGCTGGCCCAGATTATTGCTGATTTGACCGTCGCCCTGCGGGGCTCCTTTCGGAGGATCTGCGGCCTGGGCATGGAGGTTCAGTGTGATAGTGGAAACGAGCAGCATCATCCCCGCCGCGTGGAGGCCATGCCGCGCCCATTGATGCCGAATTTTGCGGCGAATCATGTAAAGAATCCGCTTCATTGTTTCGTTTATCCAAATGCGGCCGGTGTACAGAACGCTCCAATGATAAAGCCGAGAGCCTTCGCAGTTCGAGAGGGCCTCAGATACTTTTCTCGCGGGACGGTCGCGACACCCAGAGAGGCTTAGCCACATGGCTAAAGCCGCGCAGTTAGGGCTTAAGAACACGTTTCCGCCTTGTTAGCCCAACCAGGAGAATAAACCACGCGCGCCTCGACTGTAAAGAAATTCTGTGTGAATATTCGAAGACAACGCGGGAAGGAAACGCTCGCTGACCGAACGGGCGACGTTCCTATTCCGAACAGAATTCAGTCGGGATCTTCCCAGAGTCCAGTGATTACTGGCTTTGACTCTGGACCTCTCCCTGCAAACTACACCGGTGCGGGCTCAGCCCGCTACACCGACAGAGCCTAGAACCAATGAGGATGCCCATGAACCCGCACCGAAGCCTGCGTGGACTGGATTGGGTTAACTTCTTTATGGCCGATACCGCCACAGGCATTGGCACATTTCTTGCGATTTATCTGACTGGGACCCGTCACTGGAATCCCGCAAGCGTTGGCGTGGTTGTGGCCGCGCAAGGCATTGCCTCCGTTTTGGCACAAGGCCCGGCTGGGTGGCTCGTCGACTGGTCGCAACACAAAAAATGGCTCATCATCGGCGGCGCCGCGGCGGTTGCCTTGGGTTGCGTTGGAATCGTCCTTTCGCCGAATATGCCCGCCGAAATCTCCACTCAAATTTTAATCGGCGTCGCTGCGGCCATCTTTCCTCCGGCGATTGCGGCAATTTCCCTGGGGATCGTGGGTAAAAGCAGGCTGCCAACCCGCGTGGGCCGGAACGAGAGTTTCAACCACACAGGAAACGTCGTTTTCGCTCTCTTTGCCGGGGCCATCGGCACCTGGATGAACCAGGAATGGATATTCTATGCATCGGCAATAGCTACTGTGGGAACAATCGCGGCCGCCGCCTCCATTCCCTCAAGCGATATCGACAACGAGGCGGCCCGAGGCGGTGTAGAGGACCGGCGCACCGGAGCCCCAAATACTACTCCGACCTCCGTCGCAAGCTTTCGAAAATTGCTTCACAATAAATCCATCTTGATCTTCACTACGTCAGTGATCCTGTTCCATTTCGCGAACGCGGCCATGTTGCCGCTGGTCGGAGAACTGCTATCGAAGGACCAGGACGGCAAATCATCCCTGTATATGTCGGCCTGAATCTAGGCGCTCAGTTTGTGATGATTCCCGTTGCCTTCTTGACCGGAAAAGTGGCGGATCCATGGGGCCGCAAATCGCTTTTCCTGATCGGCTTTGGAGTGCTCACGATACGCGGCATTCTGTACACACTGGGAAAAGCGTCTCTCTACCTGCTCTCGGTCCAGATGCTCGACGGAGTGGGCGCGGCAATCTTCGGAGTACTGTGGGTGATCGTCATCGCCGACCTGGCGAACGGCACTGGTCGCTTCAATCTGCTGCAGGGCGTGATTCAAGCGGCGCTGGGATTAGGCGCCTTCCTTAGTAACTTCATTGCTGGCTTCGTTGTCAAAGCTTTCGGTTACAACGCGGCGTTCTTAGGGCTGTCCGCTATCGCGTTCATTGGCCTGCTATTTTTCGGCCTGTTCATGCCGGAGACTAAAAATTACCGGAGCGGCTGGACCCTCGACCAACCAGAGCCCGCTCTGCCGCGTTGTAATCTGGTGAAGTAATCGCCCAGGCGTTGGAGTTCGCCAAAACCGCCCCCGCAACGGGGAAGATGACTCCTACTCACACGAACGGAGGTGTGCAGTGGGTATTAGCGCACAAGCGCAGAAGTCATCCATGAGAATCCCGGTTCGGCTACAAAGCCGCGATTGGACGCCGCTGAATAATGGGTAAATACGTTTCCGTTATGCTGGGCGGCGCCATCGGGGCTGTGGCACGCTTCATCGTGGGTACGCTGGTCGCGCGCTTGTACTCGGCTACCTTCCCATTAGGGACATTCGTGATCAACATCACTGGCTCCTTCCTGATAGGCCTCCTCATGACCGCGTTCCTCAACCGGCCATCTGTCCCTGCGAATTGGCGGCTGTTCCTCGTAACTGGAATATTAGGAGGGTACACAACCTTCTCAAGCTTCGAATGGGAGGCGCTAACAACCTTGCGGACTGGCGCGGCGGCTATCGCATTCCTCTACGTAGGATTGAGTGTGGTTCTAGGCCTCGGCGGGGCATGGTTAGGATTGATGGTCGCGAACTGGCTCTGGC